>JAOAPR010000144.1 GCA_025463005.1 Bryobacterales bacterium
CAGGAACTTCGCACGCCAAGTTCATCGCCTGATAGCTCAAGGAGATAGTAGGAAATTCGCAGACGTGAAATTCGCACTTGCATTTTTTTGTACTTGGTTTATTATTCTTACAGTCACGTGCAAGTAAGAGAGAACCTGTCGAAGCTCTCCACACTCGCCCTGCGGAACCGCCGTGAGGGCCTGACGAAACTTCTGCCTCCACTCGGCGAAACCCTCCGCGGCTCCCTGATGGAACGTTATCTGACCTGCGGCAACCCAGACTGCAAATGCGCCCGCGGTGAGCGGCATGGACCGACATGGTATCTGAGTGTGACGTTGGACCAGTCTCATCGGACCGGCTGCACAGTGCCTGCCGACCAAGTCGAGCAGGTCCGCCGCTGGATCGAGAATTATCATCGGGTGAAGGAACGCCTCGAGAAGATCTCCGACATTAACCGGGAACTGCTGTATCGGCAGAAGACTAGGAATAAATCTAAGAAGAAAGCACAGAACTGAGCCATCAGGCAAAAAGGGAGGGATCGTAGTCGGGCAGTCTTGCAGTCTTAGGGATGAAAGATAGATCTCACTCTCTACCCTCCTTTTCTACCTTCCTTAACAAGGGTTTTGATCTGCGCTCTCACGCCGGCCAGATGGCGGACGCGCGCACAGATCCGGACATCTCTCCATCCAGTGTCTTCCTTGCCCTGTTCCACGCTTTTGTTTTTCGCCTCCCCAGCTTCCAGCAGCTCGATAGCGAACTGGCGCACTCGTATCTGCAGCAATGGATCGGCGCCGAGCGCGCCTTCCGCGACGACACCCTGCGCTACAGTCTATGTGGCTTCGATCTGGACCCACTGGAAGCGATGTTGGTGGACGTCAACCGCCGTCTGAAACGCAGCAAAGCTTTCGACCAGGGACGGGTCCAAGGCCGTCTGGTAGCCGCCCTGGACGGCATCGAGGTGTTATCCAGTTTCAGCCGGCGATGTGAGAACTGCCTCGAACGCCGCGTGATCGGCAAAGATCAGGCCGGCCGCAAAATCGAGCAGACTCAGTACTACCATCGCGCCGTCGGTTGCCAAATGGTCCACAGCCCGGTCAAGCCGTTCCTGGCCATCGAGTGGCTTCGGCCGGGTGAGGGCGAGGATACCGCTGCGCTTCGATTGCTCACTCGCTTGCCCGATCTTTATGGAAGCCGTTTCTTCGACATCCTTCTGCTGGACGCGCTGTATGCTCAGACTCCTGTTTTGCAACTCATCCAGAAGGCGCGCTGGGATGCGGTCATCAGTCTCAAACAAAATTCACGCGAGTTGTATCAATCGGCGATGGGCCTGTTTGCGCACCGGCCGGCTGACACGAGTTTCACCGACCGGCGCGCTCACAAGACCTACCATGTCCAACTCTGGGATACCGAAGGCCTGCCGTTCACGGTCGAAAACCCGGAGCCAGTGCGGGTAGTGCGCTCAGAAGAAGTGTTGGAGCGAAACCGATTCCGTCAGGGGAAACGGACTTCGCATTCCACAGACCATGAATGGCTATGGGTCACCACACTGCCTAGGCAGGCCTTTCCCGCCGCCATCGTTCGCCAACTCGGCCACAGCCGCTGGAAAAATGAGAACAACGGCTGGATGGATCTCACCAAACATTGCGCCTTCAAACACGGATTCCTGCACGCCTGCCAGCATCGCCCCAAACAGATCAACTCTTCTGGAGAGCGGGAACCGGTCCCCAATCGCGGACTTGCCGCAGTCACGCTGATCCTCCTGATCGCGTTCGCGCTTACCTCGGTCTTCGTCCTACGGCATTCCAAGCTCGCCCGCATCGACCACCTTACGGTGATCGCCGTCGCCGCTCAGTTACATGCCTGGACTTCCAAGGCTCCACCTTCGATTCGAGCTCCTGACTGAAGTTGCGTGGACTGCAGCCAGACGAAAATGAGGTACCTCCCCGCTCGCCCACACGCCAGCGGCTACTGCCACTCGTCTCCGTTTCACCCACCCTGCCCCATTTTTTACTCTTCTTGATCTGATAGAACTATTTCCGAGACGCGGTTATCACTCTCGGTGGGCTACCCTTCCGCCGTTCGGGCCCGCAAGTCATGTAGCAACCACTCAATTCACGGTCGTGCGAAGTTCCTGAACACCTAGGGATACCCCTTGACTTCAAATACACGCTTCCCTAGAATGTTTCAATCCTAGGAATTGGCCATGACCACCGCCAAAACCATCGTCGCCGTACGAGTGTTGACCGCGATCAACAATAAACAGCATCCGGAGGAGCGGGACGTGTTTCTCCTCCGCGCCTACTGTCCAGATCAACGCGATCTCGCTCCCGATGAATTGGCGTGCGCAGTGATTCAGGAGGCAATGGAGCGGAGGCAGGAAGCTCGGAACGGACGCGCCCTATCCCAGAACGCCTAGCAACACACGATTGGGAACCGCTACCGGCTGAAATCAGGCGACTGAAGCCCTAGAGAAGTAGTGGGTTGCTTGGTGAGCCTCGAGTTCTTGCTTTCCTAACTTACGGAATCTCTCAGCGGCTTCAATGGCCAAGTCGATTTGCTGTACTCTTTCGAGCTCGTGCGCCCGCACCGCATCACGGTACTCTGTGAACAATGACGTCTGTTCCTGCACAAGGCCCGAGTATAGGTACCACAGGCGCTCACATTCAGGGCAATGCATGCAAAGATTCTAGACCTAGGGGTTTCACTAGTCAAGTGCCCTGCGTTGTTTAATTTGTTTAAGCGCGAGGCGCGCTGGCATCCGCTTGGCGCTTTGAGACGCTGGATCGTCGCCCAAAAACTCCTGTTCGCCGTGCCACAAATTCATCTCTCTTCCTTGCGTCGGTCCTCACGGGGCCATGATAGCGCCCTGCGCGCGTAGACCGTGACGCATTCCCGCTAAGTCATTGAAGCAGCGTTCATGGTCCAAAGTCTGCAAAACTTTATTCAGCGGTTCGAATCCGCCCCGCGCCTCCAGATTCTACGCAACGTTACTGATTCCTCACAAAAGCGCCGTGTCCCCAATGTGGCAAGGCTGGATTCTTCGGCGGCGAGCCGATTGTGGAGCCATGCGAGGTTTGCGGTGGCGCGGGGGTGCTGATC
>JAOAPR010000149.1 GCA_025463005.1 Bryobacterales bacterium
TCATGGTCCCGGGAATGGCGCATTGCGGCGGCGGAGATGGTCCGAACAGCTTCGACATGCTCGGCGCGATGGATCAGTAGGTGGAACAGAAGAAAGCCCCGGACTCGATTGTGGCCTCGCACAGCACGGCTGGGGCGGTTGACCGCACGCGGCCTCTTTGCGCATATCCGCAGAAGGCCGTGTACAAGGGATCCGGAAGCATTGATGAAGCGCAGAATTTTGAGTGTCGAGTCCAGTAGTACCCCCAGTATCCCCCCAAATTCCGAAGTAATCAGAATCTGGTGCGCCTAACTCTTGTGGTTGCAACGTGAAGCCGCCACAAGCCGTTCGGCTGTTCGCCGCCATTGGAAATCCTTCCGTCGCCGCGCAGGTCCTTCAAGCGATCCGGCAGGCGCAGCCGATGAACTAACAATGCGACATTCACCAATTTCGCGGGGGTTCGTGCTACTCGCTGCGACTTGCACCACTTTGTCTGCTTCAGAGCGCATTACTGTCGAGTTGCGGCCGGGCGAAGGCGTGACTTGCGCCGAATTGACGACTCCGCGGCCCTGGACCGTACCGCCCTACAACCGCGATTACGGGTATGGAGGATTAGCAAAGAATAGTTTCGAGTGGGGTGGAGCTAGTTTCGAGCTCCGTCAAGGATCAGAGTTGCTGATAAGCGTATTTACGCCTCCGTCTGGGTACCCTGGGACACCAAACACCCGCCTGTACAGTCTTGACCAATACGAAATCATTCGACGGAATGGCAGACTCGCCTTAACGTCCGCGTCTGAAGCTGAGTGGCAATCAGCACGAGTGCTTCCACAGTCTAGGAGTGGTTTCGACGGCAAGGCGGAAAACGGAAAACCATTGCCCTATGCCGGCCGTACCTTCGCTCCATCAGGAGGCCATTGGTGGTTGGGTCCGCTTAGCTCAACGCTTCTGTCGGTCGACAAGGCATATCTGGCGCTCCTTAGTTGGGACGGAACCGTCAAGATCCCCGAGCCGTTCGGCTCAACCCACTACAACGGTCATTACTTCATTGACCTTTACCACGTGCCCACCGGTCGGAGGCTAGCGCTGATTCGCGGTAAGTTTAAGGATGTCGCCCCTGGCTTCGGCACCATGTCCTTCTGGATAGAAGGTCCTAGGTTCATATTGCCGGCGAGCGAAGACTTGCACCGCTTCGTTCTTTGCGAGGTGCGATGAAGCTTACTTCGTTTCGGCTAATTGCCGGCGTCTGCTTTTCCGCCGCAGCGTGGGCTCAAATCACGCCGCTAGCGTCGGCCCAAGTTGGCTTGAGTCGGTCCAATATTCAATCCGCTAAGGTTCGCGGCGACGGGACGGTGACAAACATCATCGTCCCGGTGACCAGCACCCCGACCGATGACGATCTGCTGGACATCCTCGCCTCCGACTCTGTCACACAGATTTCTATTGTCCTTCCTGATGGAACTCAAATCGTTCCCACAGACGGCGCAACCTCGAATGGGCTTGCATTCGACGTGTATGCCATCCCGAGCGACTCTACCTCGAATGATTTGATTACCTTGATGCTGCCCGGAAATCATGTGGTGGTCGAATTCTCCACAGCTGCGCCAATTGGAGCCTACATCGTAAGGGCGACTAGATCCGGGACCGATTCATCCATCACAGTCGTCCACACACCTTTTTCCGGCGTTTCAGTTGCAGCAGTCACGGATTCGCCGTCGTATCGTCAGGGTGACCTCGTGGTTCTGTCAGCACTGGTCTTCAACGGTACAACGCCGGTAACGCAAGCTTCGGTGCAGGCAACCATTGGAGCTTTCGTGCCGGTCTCGGGCACTATCGGCAACTACCAGCAGACCGATCAGCAACAGATCGACAGCACCTACACTCGTTATACCTATACCGAGATTGACTACGAGGACGTATCTCATCAGTTCTATGCTCTCCTGGCGGACCCAGACAACAAGGCGTCACAGCAAATCAAAGAGTTGCTAATCACCGTGATGAGTCGCGGCGTCATTCCCAGAGACATTCACGCTGCCAACTTTATTCGGGGCCGTCGATCCAAGACGCTGTACTTGGTTGACTTCAATCTAATATACCTGCGCCCGGTACCGGGATGGCGTTCCCATGCTCGGAATGTCGTCTCGATTTTAAGGAACTGTTCGGGATCTAACGGTTCCCAGTAGCGCACGAGCTTCTCCGCCTCAGGCGGTAGATGTCCCATACCGGCGACGTGGCGCATTGACTTTAGTCCGAGACTCTTAAGGCAGCGGCCATGGATTTCGACACCGCCGACCGACACCGGCTCACGCCCCCGACCCATCCCACGGAGCATGGTGACGGACGTGCGATAATCGCATCTCGAAGGCAGGAGAGTCCAGTTGCGACAACGGACAAGCTACCGACAATGCTGCACAACGTCCGCTGGGTCTCGCTTCCCACAACGCGTTCCGGCCCGTTGTCTTAATAGGCGACTACGCAGGGGTTGGGAGCGTTCGGTCAACACTACGCCGTCAGTCAGGACTGGCCGGTCAACTTCACAGAAGCGGATTTAGGGTTCACGCCGATTATCCGCAGACCCACGCGTCGCGCCTGAATCGGAATGGGATACTACTTCACCCGATTCAGGTACGTATCAATACCCCCCTCATGCAGGATCAGTTCCGTTGCCCGACCGGTGGCCTCGGTCACAAAGGTGATCTGAGCGTCAAAGAGTTTAAAAAAATAATCGCGAACGCTTTCCGGAAATACCTGAATCTTCTGGCCATTCAGCTGCGCGAACAAACGATCTTCCTCCCGTGCAAAGGTGATACGGAAATCATTCATCTGGTAGCTTCCGATGTAACCGTCGTACAATTTCGGATCGACGGTGATCTCTTTGTGACCCCTTGAAGGAAGTCCCAGCACAATCTCCAGGAGTTGGGATGCTAATTCGGATGCGCCAGCGGCGTCGGAATTGATCAGCACCACCACGCCGGCCCGCGCATCCGGTGCAATCAGGATCATGGTGCTGGTTCCTTGCTGCGACCCGCCGTGGCCCACATCTCCCACGCCTTCCGTTGTTCCAGCTTGCCACCCAAGCCCGTAAACCATCCGTCCGAGCCCATCCGACGGCATTTGCGGTGTCCACATGATGTCTCGCGTGGCGCGCTTGATCAGACGATCAGTGAGGATCGCCACCTCGAATCGTGCCATGTCTGGTGCGGAGGAAAGCCAGCCCCCGCCGGGCACTTTGTAGCTTGAATCCAGAAATTCCGCATTCACCACGGCACCGGATTTATCTTTTGAGTAGAAACGCGCGCGCAACGGGATAATGGCGAAGCGATCGTCGGGACGCGTTTGCAGCATGCCTGCCGGAACCAGAACATGCTCGCGCACGTAGGCCGCGTACTTCTCGCCGGACGCTCCTTCGATTGCGCACCCGACCAGCGTGTAGCCTTGCGTGGAATAGCTAAAGTGTGTTGCAGGCTGCGCCACCAGCGGATCGTCCGCGAAAAACTTCAGGCCGGCTTCGATTCCATTTTCAAAGTGACGCGTGTTGCCCACTTCGGGGTCGCTCTGGGATTCGGAGTAGGGAATTTCAGGCACGTGATAGTAGCGGATTCCGGCGAGATGTCCTAAAAGTTCTCGCGTGGTGATGGGCCACGGCTTCTGTGGGAATACCGGGCAGTACTTCTGCACGGCGGAATCCAGATCCAGCTTGCCGTGTTCCCAAAGCTCCATGGCGGCAGTGGCCGTGATCGATTTCGAGATCGAGCCGAGGCGGTACAGCGTTTGTGATGTCGCAGGAACAGAGTTCTCCAGATCGGCCATACCGAAGCCCGCTGACCACACGAATTCTCCATCCTGTACAACACCCGCAGAGATGCCCGGCGCCTTGCTGGCCGCCATGAAGTTAGAAATGGCGCTTTCAATCTTGGCTTGCTTCTCGGCTGAAAGCTTTCCGGTCTGAGCTACTGCGCAACTCGCGGCTAGCAGGCACGCGAGAAGCCGCACAAGCGTTGTCGCGATTTTCTGACGTTTCTGGTGACGAAGTCCGCAATTAATGCAGTATGCCTCTTGATTCATGTCTCACTCCGCCGCCGTCGCCGCGTCTGACCGATGCCACTTATCATCGTTGCTGGCCCGGCCACCCACGCGCAGTCTCTCATCGTATCTCGAAAAACGACGGCTCTCGCGGTCGCCTGCTTGGCATGGCCGTTCAGCGCTGGATCGGCCCAACTGCAGCACTGTCGGCACCTCGGGTCCTCGCCGTTCGCGTTCTGGGGCCCCCGAGATACGGCGTTCCGGGAGATTGCTCCTCCCTTGTCGCCGAGATCAATTTGGCCTTGCTGGTTTCTTTCTTGATTGATAGTACTTTCGGTGGTTTGGGCATGACACAGCATACGCAGCTTATCCGGCAGGAACGCCAGTCTCAAAGGCGTCTGGGCGCCATAAGTCGCGGCTAGTTGGACTAGCGCCGTAGTTTGACCAGCATCACGAGATAAAAGAGCCGGTTTCTACCCCAGCCGCCCAGCCAGCAAACCTGCCACTCACCGAAACGGGAACCCAGCGAAACGGCGTCGGGAGCCGCAGATACTTGGTTTCTAGTTCCATGAAGGACGCTCTTGCGGCGTCCACACATTACTCCCTCTGCTGAAACGTTTAAGTCAACCAGTGAATGCGTCTGTCGCGCCGGCAAAAACACTTCACGCTACTGGATGCCCTGAGCCGCTCTATCCCGCACTCGGATGAGTGTCGCCCTGAAAGCGCTCTCAGGGCGCACCGCTGTTAACGGACTCGTAAATTCGAGTCCTGGCTGACTATCAGGTACGACTCGAACTTCTGAGGTTCAGTTAACAACCGTGTTAACTGAGTTCAAATAGCGGTCCTCGACGCTTGTTCCAATCAAGTGTGTTTTCCGTGAAATCTAGACCCCGTGCTCCTTTAGAATCAGTGCGCTTTGATACCTGTGTTAACCGAACATGCATCGGTTCGAGTCCCAGCCGAGGAGCCAAACACAACTCTCTGACTCTTTGTTTAAGAGCCGGAGCCGATGCAGGTGGTCTCCGGCCCCGTGGGAAAAGAGCGGGTTCATTTCGAGGCGCCGAAGGCAGAGCGCGTTCAGGCCGAGATGAAATCCTTCCTGGACTGGTTCGAAGGCAAGGAGCCCATCGATCCTGTCCTCAAAGCCGGACTTGCGCATCTGTGGTTCGTGACCATACACCCGTTCGACGACGGCAACGGCCGCATCGCGCGCGCGATCGCCGACATGGCCCTCGCCCGCTCGGAACACAGCCCGCAACGGTTCTACAGCATGTCGGCGCAGATAAGGCAGGAGCGCAACGCCTATTACGACATTCTGGAAGCCACGCAGAAAGGCACGATGGACATAACAAAGTGGATGGAATGGTTTCTCGGCTGCCTGGGCCGCGCCATCGACGGGGCGCACGACACCCTCGGCGCCGTGCCGGCGAAGGCGCGGTTCTGGGACCGCCTCAAAGCCGTGCAGCTGAACGACCGCCAGCGCTCGATCATCAACCGCCTCCTCGACGGCTTCGAAGGCAAGCTCACAACCTCCAAATACGCCACGCTCACGAAGTGCTCGCAGGACACTGCGCACCGTGACATCCTTGCGCTGGTCGATCACCGGCGTGCTCGTGCAGAACCCCGAAGGTGGTCGCAGCACGAGTTATGCGCTGGCGCCGTTGGGATAATCGCGGCACGCTCGTTGTTATAATCGCCCTATTTCGATTTGAGCGACGACAGGACGGACTCGGCCAAGTGCACGGCGTATTCGACCTGCTTGCGGTCCACCTCGGATGAATGCACCTGTTTATTACGGATCATCCTCAGTTCCGTAATTCTCCTGACGTCCTCGCCTGTAATAATGCCCGCACGCATGGCTTCTTCCCAATAATAGGCATGGCGGTGGGTGATGCCACCCTTATTGAGCTTGGCTTCGAGCGTCTTCTCAATCTGATTCCAAAGAACGATCAGACGCTCTAGGGTCGGCGCCGGGCGCGGCTCTCCAAGATCTACACCGAACAGGTTTTTCAGGAGCAAAACAGCGATTTGGCGGTATGCCAAAAGGTATTGTGCATCGACGCTGAGCCCGGTGCCCTCATGATAGAGCGTATTTCTGATGCGATGGTAGTGCTCGATATCAGCGTCGTCGATGCCGGTGAGCTTCGCGGCCGCGTGCTTCCAAAGAAGCTCCGTCAGCCCAGGGAAGCTGGTCTCGACTGCCTTGAACTCATTCCTCGGAACCTTCACGCCAGACTTCGAAGATGGCAGAGACAGGAACGTCCTAATGAGCGTCTCAACGGCATTATCGATGCTGATGAACGCGATGCGGCGGTCAAATGCCGTCTCCAGGTGGATGTGCGAGTCGGCATGACGCAGCAGTTCGATAGCTCCAGACGCCCAAGTGTGCTCCATCGGGGTTTATAATAGCCGGGTTTACGCGGACCCGACAGCAGCTTTACTCCCAAGGTAATTTCCTAAATTCAGAATTGGGGTGATTTTGGGGTCAGAATTATCCCGCAGAGAGCCAGAAGCGGAGCGCACCTTTGAGGGTTCAAACGCCCAGCCATTCTAGCCCGCCCGGAAGCGCTCCAGCAGCGTAATCGACCTGCAGGACCCGGCGGTGCAGCGGCGCGGCGGCGGCCTCTGACGCATGAAGAATAGGCGTCACGTAGAGCCAAATGTCGCCGGCGGTGGCGAGACACGGAATGATCCCACATTGGCGAACGACGTCGGGAATTTCCGCGGTCGGAATTCGGCCGCGCTTATGCGATCCCGGCGCAACGAGCAGCGGTGCATTGGTTGCCGGCACCGCATCGAGGTGGACGCGCACGGTGACCATGCCGGCCAACAGGTCGCAGGGCGGTTCGACATGGACCATGCCGCTCTTGATGCTCCAGGGACCGAATCCGTCCACGTCGATGCGCTGCCTCACGGCAATCGTGCGATCCTGATGCCAACCCAAAGACCAGTTTTGGTCCGCGCTTTTGTCAAAAAGTATGGCGCGGACAGGCAGGCATTCCGGACCGAGGACCGAAGCCGGAATTTGACCGACCGGCCCGGCCGGATCGAGGAACGGCCGTAGTTCCGGGATGCCGGAGAGCCGCACGCCGGCGTGATCCCGCGGCTGGGCGGCAAGCGCGCGCTGAAGCGCGCTCAATTGGCTCGCGGAGAGCGCGGCTTTCAAGAGCTGCGCGCCTTCCTTGCCCATTGTCATGTCTTCGGTAAGCACGGTAGATCCACTATAGGTCATGCATTGGCTCTGAAAACGTCTTCGCGTGAGCGGAGCGGCATATCGCTCCGTTTGGCATATTTTGCAAGAGGATTGGCGCCATTTGCTAGTTACACCCATGCCTAATTCAGCCAGAATGAAATTGTAGCTGAGGCCTAAGAGACTCGGGGACTTTTTTAAAAGACTGCTGAACGCCAGAAAGGGTGACAAAAATGAACGGAAATGAAACCGGGGCTCCGGTAAGAGCCTTTGATCGCGCCTACATCAACGGCAAGTTCGTCACACCCCATGGAACCAGGTCGTTGATCTACTGAACCCGACCAACAACACGGTTGTCGGCAAGGTCACCATGGCGGATGAGATCACCACCCGACAGGCCATCGCCGCGGCCAAGGAGGCGTTCAACACCTTTTCGCAAAGCAGCAAGGAATACCGCATGGACTGCTTGCAGCGGTTGCATGATGCCGTCGCCAAGCGAATGGATCAACTCGTTGACGCGACGGTTCTGGAATACGGCGCTCCGCAAGACCGCGCGAAGGGCTCCAACAACCTCGCGGCGAACATTT
>JAOAPR010000152.1 GCA_025463005.1 Bryobacterales bacterium
CCGGAACAGCGCCGGATCCCACCAGAATCTCGCCCAGCTTGCGCTTTTGAGCGAGAAGCGCCGCCCGCGCCGGATAGGCGTGCTCGGTCTTGAGCCATTTGAGCGGCTGTCCGCGCGCCCGCGCATAAGTGTATCGCGCCACAGCCTGCACCGTCGCAGCGGTGTTGAGCGCGTTCGCATACACAGCACGGATAGGAACGCCCGACGCGAATACGAAACCGTAGATGCGTCCGACGCATAGAAACCGGACGCACAAACGGATTAGTTGTAATGCCAGTGTGGCCGCCGCCAGGCGCGCCTGCCCGGGCGATACGCGCGTCCACAAGGCGGTCGCCAGCCCGTAGGCGAACACTACATTGGCCGTGAGACTGAGCGGATTCGCGAGCAAACCCTTGCGATCGCGCCACAGCCAATAGAGCTCCCGAATGCTTCCCTTCCAACCAAACCGCTGCCAGCCTTGCAGTGCGATGCCTGTCACCCAGCGCGTCCGCTGTCGTAACGCCGCGCCCCAACTGGCGGGGAAAAACTCGCGAGTAGCCACAAAATCTCGCCCACTGCTTTCGGCCAGTGAAATGGGCACGAACGCCTGCGAGCATCCTAAGCGGAACAGCCGCAAACCGTTTTCGTAATCTTCCGTCAGCGCCTCCGGTTCGAACAGACGGTTGGAGGACGCGTGCGCCAGCCGCGCCAGTGCGTCGCGGCGATAGCCAGTTCCCACGCCGGAGCTTGGAACGAAACTGCCCAGAGCCGCGCGCACCGTCATGTCGCGCGTGTGATTCTCGGCGAACTCGTCGCAATAGACGCCGTGCGTGATCTTGTAGAGCGGTGTCGCCAGCGCAAGTACCGGGGTCTGGACAAAGTCGTAACGGGCGGCGTAGTAGTTGATCCAGCGCAGCTCTTCGGGATGGATCAGGTCCTCGGCATCATGGATCAGCACGATGTCAAAAACCTGGCCGCTGCGTTCCTCGAGCAGCAGCAGGTGCTGATAAATCCAGTTCAGACAGTCGGCCTTGGAGGTCGGTCCGGCATGCGGGCACAGCGCCAGATGGACTTGCGGAAAGCGAGCCGCTACTATCTGAACCGCCTCCTGCGTCTCAACGTCGTTGGGATAGCAGCCCGCGAAGATGTGATAGTCGGGGTAGCGGATCGCGGCCAGATTATGTTCGAGCATCCGCCCGATTACTTCGTGCTCGCGCCACAGGGGCACAAAAATCGCGATCCGCTGGAGCGGAGCGTTCTCTAGCTGGCGCGGACCGGGCGGGAACATGCTTGCGGCCGGACGCAGCGCGGACTTGAGCCAGGTCCAGCCCCATGCCAGATCCACCACCAGGTCATCCAGGCCGCTGACCAGAAGCGCTCCCGCCAACGGCGCGAGGATCGCCAGCATGAAACCGTCTATCACTTAAGTACAGTGTGGAGAGGGCGGCGGTACTCTCAGGCGTGATGATTTAAAGGTCCGGTTCCCGAGCCCAGCCCTGGTGCGCTACGGATGGCTTGTGTGACGAACTCCTTGGCCCGGGTGATCGCCGAACGCAAGTCGGCCCCCTTCGCGAGCTCCGCGGTGATCGCCGCCGAGTACGTGCATCCCGTCCCATGCGTGTGCTGCGTCGCGATGCGCGGACTGGACAATTCGTGGAAGCCGTGCTCCGGCTCGAAGAGAACATCCACGGCGGCGCCCTCCAGATGCCCGCCCTTGATCAGCACATTTTTCGCACCCAGCGACACCAGTCTCTGGGCAGCTTTCCGCATGGATGCAACATCGGTCACAGGGAATCCGGCCAGCACGGTGGCTTCCTCCAGATTCGGCGTAAGCAGAAACGCCCGCGGGATCAGGCACGCAGCCAGCGCGCGTTGCGCCTCTTCTTCCATCAGCCTTGCGCCATGTTTGCTGACCATCACCGGATCGATCACCAGCGGGAACGCGAAGGATTGCGCGGCAGAGGCGACAGCCTCCACCACCGCCTGGTTTCCCAGCGCTCCGATCTTCGCGGCATGCGGCGGGATGTCGCTGCACACCGCGTGGATCTGTTCCAGGACCAGATCGGGCGCCATCACCTCCACACGCGTAACACCTTGGGTGTTCTGGACGGTGATAAGCGTAACGACAGCCTCGCCATACACGCCCAGCCGGTGGAAAGTCTTCAAATCGGCTTGCAGACCGGCGCCACCGCTCGGGTCCGAGCCGGCGATCGAGAGCGCCACACGCGTCGTCACCCTTTGAGTGTAGCGGTACGTCAGTGAAAGTCGAGATGCTGTAGCTTGACTCCCGCGGAGTTCATGAACTGTACGTCCACACCGCCGATTCCGGACGTGTCTCCTGTCACCGGAAAGCTGACCCGCACCTGGAACGTGCTGCCGCCTTGCGTCTTCGTGAAAAACGCACGAAAATCCTGGGTGAAGTCGGCGCGAATCGCTCCCGGCGGAATCACCTGGCCGGAAGTATCTAAGAACGTGAAGGTCATGACCCCGGCCGCGTAGGTGTTGTCGAACCCGATCACCGCAATATCAAGATTCCCGGCCCGTCGCGTCGCGGTCGCAGTATCGAGCGAAATGGGAGTCGAGGGAATCGTGAGCACTGTAGTGGGGTCGCCGTCTGTTGAAATTCCCGAAACAGTGAAGCGGATGCGGCCCGCAGAGGTGCCCGTCTGGAACATTGCTGAAGTCTGGCCGCCGATCGAGATGAGCGTGCTGCCCTGGACGACGGAAAACGGCAGCGAGCGCGTTCCCGTGGCCAGGAACATAACCGCCGGGTCGTCGGTCACTAGCGTGAAGTCTGGCAGGAATGCTAAGTTGACGAATCCCGACGCGGTGGAGGTAGCCGCCGTAGGGAGCCGCATGGTCAAGCGCCGCTGTTGCGCGCTCTGGACTGGTCCGGGGTCGAACTCGAGCAGCGGTTTTGGCAGCGGCGTATCGAAGGCTGCACCCGTCAGGACGTACGTGCGGGTTTCGATGGCCAGGGTGCCGCTAAATAAGCCCGCCGAGTTCGGTGTGAAATTCACCACGAATGCGGTCGTCTCGCCCGCTGCGAGCTTGAAGGGCGCTTTCGGTCCGCTGGACACCTGAAAACCCGAGCCAGTTACCAGGAATGTCGCGATGGTCATCTCCTGCGCACTCGCGTTCCGCAGGTAGAAGTTGCACAAACGCAATTGTCCCGCCTGCACGCGACCGAAATCGATCGAAGGGGGCGGACCGTCCGACCCCGTGCACACGGGAAACACCGTCAACACCGGTCCCACCACTACCGTGGCGACCACGATCACGCTTACGCTATTCACCTGCAGGTTCGCGCTATACAGCGCCGGTGTGGACGCGCTAAAGCTCAGCAGCGTATCTTGCACACTTCCGGGAGCGATCGGAAATGGCAGCGACGGCCGGTTGATCGTGAATCCGGCTCCGTCGGCGGAAAACCGTGTGATGTCGACCTTACTCGTTCCCGTATTTCGCACACGAATGCGGACGCTGGCTGCATCCCCCGCCGCGACTTTGCCCATGTCGAGCGCCGCGCCAATGGGTATCTCGGTGCTGCCGTTCATCTGGTATAGGGCGAGCTGCGCCCGTGCCGCGAGCGGAAGCAGGAGCGCAAGGAGGATCGTACGCGTCACGGGGTGCTTCCAGGCAGGAGGAACAAATCTTCGCGATCGGCTTCGATGCGGAGCGCGTAGACTGCATCACCAGCGCGGATCGCGGCGTAGTGCGCGCCCATTGTTGTAATCGTTTCCGCGCCCGTTAAGTCGAACCGCATCTCACTTGCGTTTCGACGACGGAGCACAAGCTGATCCGGTGTTGCGTACAGGACGTCGTCGGCGAGAAGCAGCACCGGTCCCGCAGTATCAGCGATCCAATCGACCACCGCGCCGTCCGGTCGCACGACCCAGACAGTGCTGTCGCGCCGAACGGCAATCTCGGCTTCTCCGCCGCCGAGCCGGATAGAAAGAACGTCGCCGTCCACCGCCCAATCGAGCGATTCCAGCGTATTTTCATGCCAACGCGCAAATTTCCGCGACTGCAAGAAAAACAGCACGGCGTCGTCTCCATCCAAACCAAAGACCGCTGCACCCGGCGGCGCATCTGTTTCCCCACTCGCCGCAAGGATCTTCGAATCGGTCTTGGCTAGACATAGCCGCTCTGAGCACGCCGCGGAGAGGACTCCGGCGACGCTCGCCGAGCCGAGAAAAAAATTTCCCGCCACGCCCTGCACTGGTCGCAGGGCTCCCGATGGATCGACGATCGCGCCAAGGGAGGGAACTTCGATCCCCGACTGGGCACACGCGTAGCCAGCCCAGAATAAGACCGCAAGAATTCTTCTCATGGTCTTCCGATAATGATGGTGGGCGTTCCGATCTGCGGCGCGTTTACACCTGCCGTCGCAGACGGCGTACCGCGGCTCGAGACCACTGCCACACCCACGAAGGCAGCCGCCGCGATGCCGACTCCAATCCAGATTCTCCGGTGACTTCGCCAGCGACTCGGCGCGCCATTTTTTGGCTCGGCTGCAGCCAAAGTATTGGACAAATACAAGCCGCAAACAGTGCCTGCGCGAGCCTTCCCTTTAGCCGCCGTGATGCGGACCTCGAGCGGCCCTGGCAAGCGGTTCCACTGCATGCCCCACACGTTCGCGCGCCCATCAACGCCCGTCGTGACGATTTCCGTCCGCATTCCGGAAGAAAACGCGCCGGTGGGACCGTCGTCGGGAAGCCGAAAGCTCACCGCGGCGTTATCTACTGGTTTTCCGGTTTCATCGGTCACCTGGACCGTGACCCCGCGCGTGGCCCGCGAGCCGATGGGGTAAACCGCGCCCTCTCCTTCGACGATGCGGATGAGCAGGACGGCCGTATCGTTTTGCGCCGTCAAGGGTAGTCGGAGCAAGAGAAGGAATACGCAATGCCGAACCACGAGAATAAGTGGCTGGATGGAAGAAATACTCTCAGGGTGAGTTGCCGCACATCATCGGAACCAAGCCCAGATTGGCAAACCGGATGTACACCACGGGTCGGCAGTTGCGGCTCCAGAAATACTTTTGCCAGAGCTCGGGATCGTAGACGTGAACGTAATCCCAGTGCAACGGACGATCGGTGTAGAAAAGCCAGATCCGGCCGTGAAAATCGGGCGGGACCTTCGTATCCACATCGCGCAGGACCTGCTCCGGCGTCGAGACATCCGGACCAGCCTGCTTGCCGCGCGGGCAGCAGGGCCATTCGGTGTCGCCGTAAATAACGGGCGGCGCCTTCCAGCCTTCAATCGCGCTGTAAAGCAAAAAGCCTTCACGAAGCGACGCGTGCACCAGAACCAGATCCGGGGGAGCAACGTTCTTGTGTAGATAGCGGATCGCTCCCGCCATATCCTCTTCAGGCTGGAACCGGCCTTCGTGAAACTGCTTGCGCACGCCCAGAAAAACCACGATCGCAGCGAGTAGAATCACCACGGCATCCACTCTCCACTTAGTGAATCGGACGAGATCCTCCAGATTCATGATCAGCAGCAGCACAAAGCAAGGCCGCACGAAAAGCTGCGTCCTCGGACTCGCCGGATACCAGCCCAGCAACTCGCTGGCGAACAGCAGAACGCACGGGGCCAGCACCACGATCGACATCCAATCGCGCCACGTCAGATTTCTCGTAGCCGCGGACCATCCGATTCGCGCCGCTGCCAGTACACAGAACGCAACGGCCGCGACCACGCCCGGCGTTAGCCAAGTCCCGGGATCGCCGATCCAGTAGGCTCGCAGCGCAGCGGAGTAATTCGGGCGAATAAACCACCAGTACAGGACTGCCAGTACGGCGCCGGAGATTCCCGCAAGGATCAACGCCCGGGCGCGATTCCCGACAGACACGGCCGCGATCAAGCCCGGGAGCAGGAATACAGTCGGATACGATAACGTCATCGTTGCGACAACTACACTGATCAGCAAGTAGAACTGCCGCCTCTCCGGTTTTTGCAGATACACAACGGTAGCGAGCAGAACCGCCGCCGTTGCAGCGACTTCTCCGCCGTACTGCTTGAAGGAACGGAAGTATTCGACCACCGTTGGGTGAAATGCGAGAATCGCAGTCGCCAGCACGGCGAATGGAGGCGAGACGGTACGCCGCGCCCCGGCGAGCATCGCCGCCACCGCTACCAGCGACAGCAGCAACGGTATGCTGCGCAGGACGATCGTCCACAATCCAAAGACGTTAACGGCAGTTCGGGCCAGCAGAAGGAACAGTGGAGGACTCGTCTGCAGCCAGTTGGGGTAGTAGAACATCCCGCCCAGCGTGGGAGCGTTCACGGAATTCGCGACCCAAGCCTCATCCAGCCAAAGGCTACGCCCGATTCCGTACAAACCCAAAACCAGCGTGAGCGCCAGCAGTGCTATCGTTGCAAACCGGCCTGTCAGCACTTTCTGCAAGTATGCAGCATAACGTGCTTAAATAGAAAAGGTTCCGATGCCACAGACTGGGGTTAGACTGCGGCGCAAATGGAAGTCTGTTACGCGCCGGATACGAGAACTACGGATGATCGCCTATGGGGCGATCTCTACGCGCCATCCCATCATGGCGCACATCATTCCAATTCGCCGCTGCAATCTTTCGTGCACGTATTGCAACGAGTACGACGACTTTTCGAAGCCGGTCGACACGGCAATCATGGTGTCCCGGATCAATCGCCTGGCTGATCTCGGAACTGGCATCGTCACGCTCTCCGGGGGCGAGCCGCTGCTGCATCCCGAGCTGGACGATATCATCCGCGCTATGCGCAGGCGAGGCGTGCTGGCCGGGATGATCACCAACGGCTACTTGTTGACGCCGGATCGTGTGCAGCGCCTGAATCAGGCCGGCCTCGATCATCTGCAGATTTCGATCGACAACGTGATGCCCGATGACGTTTCGAAGAAGAGCCTGAAGGTCCTGGACAAGAAGCTCCAGATTCTGGCCGAGCATGCCGAATTTCACGTCAACATCAACTCGGTGGTCGGTGGCGGGATTCATAACCCGGACGATGCGCTGGTAGTAGGCCGCCGAGCGCTCGAACTGGGCTTTTCGGCGACGGTCGGGATCATTCATGATGGCGACGGCCAGCTTCGTCCGCTGGGCGATCGCGAGCGCGCCGTGTATCACGAGATGAAGGCCATGGAAAACCGGCACTTCGCGCAATTCAATTACTTTCAGGACGCCATCGCGCAGGGAAAGCCCAATAACTGGAAGTGCCGAGCCGGATCGCGCTATATGTACATCTGCGAGGACGGGCTGGTGCATTATTGCTCGCAGCAGCGCGGCTATCCGGCCAAGCCGCTGGACCAATACACCCAGGAAGATCTTCGCCGCGAGTATCTCACCGAAAAGCCTTGCGCCCCCTACTGCACAGTGAGCTGCGTTCATTACGTCTCCTACTTCGATTTCTGGCGCGGTAAGCAGACGTTGCGGTCGGATATGCCCGCCGAGACCGGCAAACAGCTGGTCAAAATCCAGGGAGCCTCCGATTAATTCCTGACGGCTGCTCAGGCCTAAGCCCTACAAATGGTTAAGGTTTAATCCTTCGTAACGGTTCTGCCAGCCCAAGCGTCGCCCATAACAGAGCGGGGAACTCTCACATGAATACAAAGTTTTTGACGGCATGTACGGTTACGGCCATTGCGATCTCGCTGGTGGGCTGCAGCCGGACGGCCGAGCAATCGACCGCAGTGGATTCGAAGAGTGCTCCGGAAGTTACGGAAGCCGCGACTGCGAAATCGGCTGTCTCGCTGCCATGGTCCAAGCCGAAACCGGTCACCCTGGGCGAAGGGACGCCCATCAAGGTGCGAACCCAAACCTCGCTCTCCACGAAGAGCGCGAAGACGGGTGAGGCATTCACGGCCACGCTGGCCGAGCCGATCGTCGTTGATGGAAAGGTTGTGGCGCCTCGCGGCTCCATGGTGGAAGGACGTGTGGTCAACTCAGATCCTGGTGGCCGCGTGAAGGGAGTCGCCTCCATTTCTGTCCGTCTGACGCAGATTCGCGTCGCAGGACGCGAGGTGGCGATCAATACGGGGAGCATCGAGCGCCGGGCTCGTACCACCAAGCGGAAAGACGCCGCGAAGGTCGGGATTGGAGCTGGTATCGGTGCGGCCATCGGAGCTATCGCGGGTGGCGGACAAGGTGCGGCCATCGGGGCGGGAGCGGGCGGCGCGGCGGGGACCGGACTGGTCCTGGCGACTCACGGCGAACCAGCCGTTTTGTCGGCGGAGAGCGTGCTTACGTTTAAGCTGACGGCTCCAGTAACGGTAGATCCCACGTAGCCAATACGGTTCGGCGTAGGATTATTTCCCGAAACCCATAGAGTTCAAGATTTTGGGTGTTCAAGCCCTAGTGGCTTCAGCACGATACGCGCTATTCTTAGATTGGAAGGCGGCGTGCATTCCGCTTGGGCGGAGTAGTGTTGTTTTGGGGCTATGCGGGAACTGCGGCAACAGCTAACGAACGCTCTGCTGATGATCGTCACCGTGGCGGCGGTGGTCGCTGCGGCGATTAATTTCCAGCAGCAGAGCAAGTTCCACATGCCCGACGATGGAGTCACCTGGGCTGACCGTCTGGTCTCGAATCAGATGCTACCCGTGGCTGCGTACGTCGCTTCCGGAAGCCCCGCGGAGAAGGCCGGCATCCACGAAGGGGACATCCTGATTTCGATCGACGGCCTGCGGATCGGGCGGGCCGAAGAAGCTCCGCAGGTTCTGGCGAGGCTGGGAAGCTGGCATAAGGCCGAGTACAAGATCATGCATAGCGGCACGGAAGTGCCCGCTCCTGTGATCGTCGGCGAAGTCACCCGCGATTCCACCCTGTACTATCAATACGCCGTCGGTGTGGTGTATCTCGCCATCGGCCTGTTCGTTTATTTTCGACGCGGCAGCGCGCCGCACGCTCGGCACTTTTTCCTGCTGTGTCTGACCTCGTTTATCTTGTCGACATTCCACTACACGGGGAAGCTGAACAACTTCGACAAGGTGATCTACCTGGGCAACGTGGTGTCCTGGTTCCTGGCGCCGACGCTGTTTCTGCATTTCTGCTGTTCATTCCCCGACCGGCAGAGATGGATTCGACGGCGCGGCGCGGCGTTGCTGGTATACCTGCCGGGCCTGGCGCTGTTAACGGTCCAGTGCGGGTTCATCTTCGGGTGGCTGCGCACGGCGGCTCCTCTAATCGAGATGCGCTGGCTGCTGGACCGGATGTGGCTGGGATTCCTGTGCGCGATGTACCTGGGGGGCGGTGCCGTGCTCGCGTTCCAGATGCGCCGCGCGGGCGACCCTATCGTGCGCCGCCAACTGACCTGGCTGCGGAACGGTGCGCTGCTGGGCATCATTCCTTTCGCGCTGATTTACGCGGTGCCCTACATGTTCGGAGTGGCGCCGAATCAAGCCATGAACCTGGCGGTGTTGTCGCTGCCGCTGGTTCCGCTGACCTGGGCCTACGCGATTCTGCGCTACCGGCTGATGGACGTGGATGTGATCTTCCAGCAGGGCTACGCCTACACGCTGGCCACGTTGTGCGTGCTGGCGATCTTCTACGGCCTGATTTTCTCGGTGAGCGGAGCCGGAGAGCTGAACGGCGCGGCCATGGTGGCGATGATATTGATCGCGGCGTTCGTGTTCCAGCCGATTCGCAAATGGGTTCAGGAGCAACTTGACCGCTATTTCTACAAGGACCGTTACGATTACCGCCGCACGCTGATCGAGTTCGCGCGCGAGCTGGGATCGCCCACCGACTTGCACGAGATGCTGCAAACCGTGGCCGAGCGGCTGATCCGTACGCTCGGCATCCGCCACGTCGCGTTCTTTATCTGGGATGAAGCGGAGAACCGGTTCCAGTTGGAGCTTGCCAGCAACCGCAGCGGCCCGCAAACCGATCAGGTTCCGTACGGCCTGGACCTCAGCTTCCTGAGCGCGAGCCCGAAGAAACCGTACTTGTTCTTCGAGCGAACGCGCAATCTGCTGGACGTGGTCTCGCACGAGTGGCCCTCGGGCGTCAGGCGCTCCATCGCTGAGCTGGAGCTGACCTACTATTTGCCCTGCTCGGCGCGCGGCCGGACCATCGCGTACCTGGGCGTGAGCCGCACGGAATCTTACGATTTCTTGTCGAGCGAAGACGTCGAACTATTGATGACGCTGTCGGGTTACGTGGGCATCGCGATCGACAATTCGAAGCTGTATCAATCTTTGCAGCGCAAGGCGGACGAGTACGAGCGGCTCAAAGAATTCTCCGAAAACATTGTCGAGTCGATTCACGTGGGCATTCTGGCGGCCGACCTGGAAGATCGCGTGGAAAGCTGGAATTCGCAGGTGGAGAAGCTCATCGGTGTCCTGCGCCAGGATGCGGTGGGCCGGAAATTGCGCGAGCTTCTGCCCGAGGACCTGTGCGATCAACTGGAAATGTCGCGCGACGACGCCGGCGTCCAGAATATCTACCAGTACCTGCTACGGCCGCGTGAGGCCACGTTAAATATCGCCGCGGCCCCGCTCATTTCGAGGGAAGGCGAGCGTATCGGCAGGCTGATCATCTTCGACGATGTAACCGATCGCGCGGAGCTGGAGCGCAGGCTGATGCAGGCCGACAAGCTCAGTTCCATCGGATTGCTGGCGGCTGGGGTCGCGCACGAAGTCAACACGCCTCTGGCTGTGATTTCGACCTACGCCCAGATGCTGGCGAAGCAGATTTCGGGCGACGAGCAGAAAGCCCCATTGCTTGAGAAGATCGCGCGGCAGACATTCCGGGCGAGCGAAATCGTAAATTCGCTGCTTAACTTCTCGCGCACTTCGCCCACCGAGTTCGTTCCGGTGGAGCTGAACAAGGTCATCCGCGAGACCCTGACACTGGTGGAGCACCAGTTCGCGAAAAGCTCCGTGCAGGTGGATCAGGAGCTGGACGACAGCATCACGCTCATCAAAGGCAGTCCCGGGAAGCTCCAGCAGGTGTTTCTGAACCTGTTCCTGAACGCGCGTGACGCGATGGAATCCGGCGGCTTGCTGACCATCGAGACCAGCCGATCGAACGGGGCGGTGCGGGTCAGCGTAGGCGATACCGGCGCCGGTATCGCGCCCGAGAACCTGGCGCGTATCTTCGATCCGTTCTTTACGACCAAGGGCGCGCGTAAGGGGACCGGCCTGGGTCTTTCGGTAAGTTACGGCATCATGCGCGAGCATGGTGGCGATATCGCGGTACAGAGCCAGCCGGGCAAGGGAACACAGTTCCTCCTGACATTCCCCGTAGGCGCCACGTCGAGCGCTCTTGTGCCTGCCGCGAAACGGGAAGTGGCCGGCCTGGGGGCCTCCGCGGTCTCCGCCCCGGCGGCGGCCGCCAGGTCCGCGACGCCTGTTGGTCGCAGCGAAGCTGTTGCATCTGTTCCCACCCCCATATCGGCAAAGTCTGACAGGTTCATCCAGTAATGGCCGATACGGTCGCTAATTTTCCTCCTGACATCCTGACGGGAGACGCCCTGCGCGGGCGGATCCTGGTCATCGATGACGAACCAGATATCCGCGACAGCCTGGAAGCGCTGCTCTCGAGTGAAAACTATCGCGTCGAGCTGGCAGCCAATGCCACCGAGGGACTGAAGCGTCTGGAGGGCTCGGCCTACGATCTGGTTCTGCTGGATCTTATGATGCCGGATAAGAGCGGGATGCAGGTGCTCGAAGAAGTCCGGCAGCGCGACCGCGAGACCCCGATTTTCATGATCACGGCCTATGGTTCGGTCGAGGTGGCTGTGGACGCGCTGAAGCGCGGCGCCAACGACTATTTCCCCAAGCCGTGGGACAACGAAAAGCTGCTGATCGAGATCGATCACATGATCGCCAAGCGGCGGCTGGAGCGGGAAAACACCGAGCTCAAGCGCGCGCTCAAGCAACGCTACAGCTTTCCCAACATCGTCGGCAAGAGCGAGCGGATGCTGAAGATTCTCGACCTGGTGGGGCAGGTGGCGGCAAGCCGTGCGACCATCCTGATCACCGGGGAAACCGGAACCGGGAAAGAGTTGATCGCCAACGCCATCCATGCCCACTCGGCGCGCGCCGAGCATCCCTTTGTCCCCGTTCACTCAGGCTCAGTTCCACCGGATCTGCTGGAATCGGCGCTGTTCGGTCACGTGCGCGGGGCTTTTACGGGCGCGCTGGCCGCGCGTAAGGGCTACTTCGAGGTGGCGGATCAGGGGACCATCTTCTTCGACGAGATCGGGACGATTTCGCTCGAGACCCAGACCAAGCTGCTGCGGGTGATCCAGGAACGCGAGTTCATGCCCCTGGGCTCGGCCGAAACCGTCCGGGTGAACGTGCGGATCGTAGCGGCGACCAACGCCGATCTCAAGAAGTTCGTGGAGGAAGGCAAGTTTCGCGAGGACCTGTACTACCGTCTGAACGTCATCAACCTGGCGCTGCCGCCGCTGCGTGATCGCAAGGAAGACATTCCCGCGCTGGTCGAGCACTTCTTCACCAAATACTGCCGCGAGAACGAGAAGTTTCTGGACGAACACAACCGTTCGCGCCTCTCTTTCGAGCCGGACGCCATGCAGATCCTGATGGACCACGCCTGGCCGGGAAACGTTCGCGAGCTGGAGAACGTGGTGGAGCGCGCGGTGGTACTGGCGTCGCAGACCAACGTGCCGGTGGACGTGCTGCCGGAGCCGTTACTCGAAGCACGCGGCCTGCGCATTCGCCGCGACGAAAGCGGCAGTTTGCCGGCGGATGCTTCGCTGTTTGAGATCGTGGCGGACTATGAGCGCCGCAAGATCATGGAGCAACTGGAAGCTTCCGACTGGAGCCAGACTTCGGCGGCCGAGGCGCTGCGCATCCCGCTTTCGACTCTGAATCAGAAGATCAAGCGCCTGAATATCGAGATCCGGAAGCGCTCGGCAACCTAACCAAGCCATTCGCCAGAAGCAAGATAGCGATCCTCAGGCACGCGCCGGCGATATATGTAAACCCAGGCATGGACTGCCTGGCCAGTCCCCAGCGTCGCTCGATGGAGTTCGCGGCGATATTGATCTGGTCCTTCATAGCGGTCGAGAAGTTCTAACGTCCTCAATGGTTTGCGGAGTTTGTATAACTCGCCGATTACGCGCTCATCGGCGCCACGCGGCGGACGCATCCCGGGATACCATCGAACGCGATACAACCGGCCACGCATTTGAGCGCGGCCCAACAGTTTCGCTTCGCGGCGTAGGCATCGCGCGAAGCGATTCCGAAAGCTGCTTTTCAGAGTGCCGTATACAAACAGATAACTTGACAATGCAATAACCCTAATCCTATCATGGGGTTTGGTGGAACAAGGGCTTGTGGACGGGTGAACGGGGAGGACAGCTTTGATTAAACTGGACATCATCAACGAAGTGGTGAACCGGACCGGTATCACCAAAACGAAGGCTGAGATGGCTGTGGAAACCGTGTTCGAGAGCATGAAGCGTGCTCTGGGACGCGGTGAGCGTATTGAATTGAGAGGCTTCGGGATTTTTAACGTGCGTCCGCGCAAGACGGGGATTGGCCGCAACCCGCGTACCGGCGCTGAAGTGGCGATTCCGCCCGGAAAAGCGGTACGGTTCAAGCCGGGCAAGGAGCTGCAGACGCTCCAGTAGTTGTCTGCGGGCTCTGTGTCCACTAACGGCCCCCCGTTCCTGCCACCGCTCCGGATGACGGAGTCCCCTCCGGAAGCCGGACTGTTCGCATTCGCAGAAGAGTTTCGCGCGCGGCCTCGTCACCGCTACTGGCTTCACGCGCTGCTGCTGGTTGCGACGCTGCTGAGCACGACCGTAGTCGGTGCCGGGCTGGCGCGAAGCTTTGCCGCAGGCCGTCCCTTTGACTTTCAAGGAGACCTTGAGGGATACGTGCGCATGTGGCACGAGCCTTCATACTTGCTGCCGGGCTTGCCCTTTTCGCTAACACTGCTGACGATTCTGCTGGCGCATGAATTCGGGCATTTTCTAACTGCCCGCTACTATCTGGTGGACGCCTCGCTGCCCTATTTCATTCCGGCGCCGACGTTGATCGGCACGCTGGGCGCGTTCATTCGGATCCGTTCGCCGATTCTTTCGAAGCGCGTGCTGTTTGATATCGGTATAGCCGGTCCGCTGGCGGGTTTTGTAGCGCTGGTGTCGCCGCTGGTGGCTGGGGTAGCGCTATCGAAGGTGGTGCCGGGCATCGGCCGGAGCGGGGACCTGGTGTTCGGCACGCCGCTCATTTTAAGACTGCTGGAGTGGGCAAGATTTCCAGGCGTGCCGTTGCAGGATATCTACCTTCACCCGGTGGCGCGTGCCGCGTGGGTCGGGCTGCTCGCGACGGCGCTGAATCTTCTGCCGATCGGGCAGTTGGACGGCGGGCATATCCTGTACGCGTTCCTGGGCGAGCGGACCAAGTATCTTTCGCGCTTGTTCATCTTCATCCTGGTACTGATGGGAACTTTTTTCACCTATAGCTGGCTGGTGTGGGCGGCACTGTTGTTTTTCTTCGGGATGCGGCACCCGGCGATCATGGATCCTAATCCGCTGGGTCCTTTTCGAACGCGGCTGGCTGTGGTTGCGCTGGCCATATTTATTCTCTCCTTCACCGCGGCCCCAGTCCACGCGGTTCCCTAACCGCCGTGAAGATCTCCGCCACTATCATCACGTTTAACGAAGAGCGCAATCTGCCGCGCGCGATTGAAAGCCTGCGCTGCGCCGATGAGATTCTGGTCGTGGATAGCGGATCCACCGACAGGACGGTGGAGATCGCCCAGAAACTGGGAGCCCGGGTCATGGAAAGTCCCTGGCCTGGCTACGCCAAGCAGAAGAATCTGGCGGCCGAGAACGCCGCGCATGACTGGATTCTGTCACTGGACGCGGACGAATCATTGAGCGAAGCTCTGGAGGGCGAGATCTGGCGGTTGAAGAAAAACGGGCCGCAGTTCGATGCCTATACTATGCCGCGCATGGCGCAGTACCTGGGGCGGTGGATTCGCCACTCGGGATGGTACCCGGATCGAAAGGTGCGGCTGTATAACCGCCGAAAGGCCGCCTGGCACGGCGAATTCGTGCATGAATCGGTGAAAGTGGGGGGGCGGATCGGGCACCTGGAATCAAATCTGTTGCACTTTACGTGCGATTCGCTCTCGGAGCACCTGAAGGTAATGGATCGCTACACGACGCTCGCGGCCGAACAGCTCCTGGCCGTCGGCGAAAAGGTGACGTGGGGACGTCTTATTCTCGAGCCACCCTGGACGTTCTTTCAGACCTACGTTCTAAAGGCGGGATTTCTGGACGGGGTGGAAGGGCTGGCGATCGCTAACATGGCTGCGCTCTATAATTTCGTCAAATACGCAAAGGCCCGGTTCATGTCGCCGGGCCGGTAAGGATCTTCAAGCATGCTGGAAGCGATACTAGCTTTCCTGGCGGGATTACTGATCGGGAGCTTCCTGAACGTGTGTGTGTTCCGCCTGCCTCGGGATCTTTCGGTGGTGCGCCCGAGGTCGTTCTGTCCGGCGTGCGAGAAACCGATCGCCTGGTACGACAACATTCCGGTTGCGAGCTATCTCATGCTGGGCGGGCGTTGCCGGCACTGCAAAGCCCGGATCCCCTTGCGCTACCTGATGGTGGAGCTGGGGACGGGGGCGGCATTCGCGATTTGTGTCGTAGCGCTGGGACCGACGCTGGCAGGGCTGAAGTACGCCGTCTTTAGCGCGATCCTGATCACCCTGTTTGCCACTGACCTCGAAGAACGCATTCTGCCCGACGAATTCACGCTGGGTGGAACCGTGGTGGGCGTTGTGTTCGCCGCCGTGGTGCCGATTGAATCAGGGATCCTGACCTACTTCTTATCGGGCGCGTTTGGATTGCGGATGGCCTCGGTGGCAGAGGCCCTGGTGAGCGCGTGGCTGGCGGGCGGATCGATCTGGCTGGTGGGATGGCTGTACGAGAAGATTCGACACCGCGAGGGTATGGGCTTCGGCGACGTAAAAATGATCGCCATGATTGGATCGTTTCTGGGATTCCAGGAGACCTTGCTAACGCTGATTCTCGCCTCGGTGCTGGGGTCGGTTGCGGGGGTCGCCTATGTTCTGATCACCAAGAAAGACATGTCCACGTATGAACTCCCATTTGGCAGCTTCATCGGACTGGCGGGGCTGGTAGTCGCGCTGTGGGGGCACGTCGTGAGGCCATGGTATTTCGGCGGCGCGGGGTAAGTTCCTCTTATTAAAGAGAACAGTAAAATCTGACGATTAGCGGGAAGATGTCAAGTATCCCGCGAGTCTTCCTGTCGGTTTTCGCTGGCATAGCGATTCTTAGTGCCCAGCAGAGTACGCTTCCGACGCCTTTGCAATCGGGCGTTACGGTCGCCTTCGCGTTGCCTCCGGTTTCGGTTCCGACGTTGTTTCCTGGAACGTACTCCTACGCGATCAAGGTCCCGGAGGGCGCCACGCGGCTTGAAGTAAATCTGAACGCCGACCGCGATGCGGACCTTTACGTCCGCTATGGTCAGCCCGTGGCGAACGGCGACGACGGAGGAATGGTGGTCGCAGACTACCGATCGGAGACGGTGGGCGGCAACGAATCGATTGTGATCACCGGATCGCCTATGCCGGCCGGCACATACTATATCGCCATTAAGGTTTGGGCGGTGGGCGCGGGAACTACAGGCTACCTGGTCGCGACGACTACCGTGGGTTGCCAGTACAACCTCGAAACGTCGGAAATCTCGATGACCGCCGCGGGCGGCCTGGGATCGATCAGCGTTATCTCGACACCGACGTGCGTCTGGACGGCGGTCGGCAGCGCGCCATGGATCACGGTTTATTCACATGCCTCCGGAATTAGCTCGGGCCTGGTGGGATTTCAAGTGGCCGTGAACACCGGTGGAGCGCGGATTGGCGTGATCACGATCGGCGGGCAAGTTTTCACGATTCGCCAAGCCGGCCCCGGAGCGGTTCTGGTTCCGGACAACGCCCAGCTCATCTCGCAGTTCGTCGCAGGGGGCGGGCAATGGAGCATGGATATTTTCGTGACGAACGTTTCGACGAGGAGCGAAGGGTTCACCATGACCTTCTACAACGCCGATGGGACGCCCCGGACCATGCCGATCCAGGGGTCGGGCAGTGTCGGCTCGATTACCAGGACCTTGGCTAGCGGCGAGACACAACTGATCCAAACGTCCGGGGCCGATGCGCTGCAGCAGGGATGGGCCGTGCTGGTGCCGAATTCGTCCAACGCGTCCAGGCTTTCGGGATTCGCGGTGTTTCGGTCGACCCTTTCGACGGGCTCATCGGAGGCCATCGTGCCGTTTATGGATCCGAAGCAGAGCCGGTACGTGCTCCTCTATGACAATGCGAACGGCTTCGTAACAGGGGCTGCGCTGGCGAACCCAAGCTCGACATTGACGCTTTCTATTACAGCCACCGCCCGCGACGAGGGTGGCCAGATGGTGGGATCGCCGGTTACGATCGTTCTTCCGCCGCTGGGGCGCACGACCTTTTCGGTGTCGGACAGTTTTGCTGGAACGGGCGGTCAACGCGGCAGCATATACCTATCGGGCAGCGCAGGGCTCACAGGTTTGGGATTGCGCTTCAGCCCGCAGGGAACGTTCACGTCGTTTCCACTCGTGACGTCGCCGGATATTCAGTAATCACATTACCCGGGCGGCCGCAGGAGCACTTTCAGAACGCCCTTCTTCGCCGCCCGAGCAAAGGCTTGCGGAGCGCAGTCGAGCGGAAATTCTTCGGAGATCATGCTTCCGACGTTTACTTTACCGGAAGACAGCAGTGGGATGGCCGCCTCGAATCGCCCGCAACGCGAGCCGACCAGGGTGATCTCGTTCACTATGGCGGGGGCGGTGTCGATCGATACCAGGCCGTGCACAGTGGACTTCATGATCACCGTTCCGCGCGGGATGCACATGGAGACGGCCGCTTGCAGCCCCGCCGACGAGCCGGTTGCGTCGACGACTAACGGCCAGGCCGCGCCGGGGAGCTTCTTCGGCGCGATTTCGGTCGTCACGCCGGTGGGCTCGACCAGACGCATCTTTTCGCGGTGCCGTCCGAAGAGGTGCACCTGCGCGCCATGCGCCTGGAGTACTTGTGATACGAGCAGACCGAGTTTGCCGTCGCCCAGGACGGCTACGCGCTCGCCTTTGGGGATCTTTACCTGATCCAGGATTTCGCAGGCGGCCGCAACGGGTTCGATGAAGACGGCGTGCTCGGTGGATATCGTTTTAGGGACTTCATGGAGGTTCCGAACGGGTAGTGTGAGGAATTCGCGAAATGCCCCCGGATGCTTGACGATGCCGAGTACGGTTCGGGTGGGGCAGTGGCGGCCGAGGCCGCGGCGGCACCAATCGCAATCTCCACACGCAAGATTGATTTCGCCTACCACGCGTTTTCCGATCCACGTTTTGTCGGAGGCGTCCGTGACTTCTCCGACGAACTCGTGGCCAGGCGTGCCGGAGAAACCGTAGTAGCCGCGCTGCAGCTCAAGATCGGTAGAACAGATTCCGGCGGCGAGCAGACGGATCCGCGCGAAACCACGTGGCACCCTTGGGAGAGCCTGCGCACGCAGCACCACGCGACCGGATTCGAGGTGAACGGCTAGCATCGTCTAAAGTTAAGAGATATGGCTTCAGCAACGCAAACCGTCGCGGCGGAGCTGGTGTGTTTCAACGAGGGATGCCGCGCGCGGTACGCGATCACGGAGGTTCTGTACAACTGCCCGAAGTGCGGTGGGCTCATCGAGGCCGCTTACGGCGGCCCTCTAGGCGATCACGAATATCTAAAAAAGCTGTTTCGCGATCGGCGTACGAGCAACGCCCCGCTCGATCAAAGCGGCGTCTGGCGGTATCGCGAGCTGT
>JAOAPR010000155.1 GCA_025463005.1 Bryobacterales bacterium
TTCGTGCCGCTCGATGACCAGAAATTTCAGGCCGTTAGCGAGCGTGAATTCGGTGACTTTCTTTTCGAATTCCTGGAGGCTCTGGGCGGCCAGGAGGCCGGGAAGCATGGCGAAGAGGAGGAGACGGAACCGCATGTATTCAGGGTATCAAGCCCGTCAGGGTTCTCTTCGATTTATTGCCGGATTCGATTTAGGGCTTTGCCAAGCGGATGATGTGCTCCCAATAGTTGCGTCGCCAGATTGCTTTCCCGAGCCGTTTGGTTACCGCGACCTTGAAGGCGCCGATCACAACCGAGATGGGTCGGGCATGCCCGACCCCTACCGCAATTCCAGGATTTCCTTCTCTTTGGCCTTCGACGCCAGGTCCACCTTGCCGATGTAGCCGTCGGTCATCTTCTGGATATCTTCCAACGCCCGGCGTTCTTCGTCCTCACTGATGGCTTTGTCCTTGAGCAGCTTCTTCAACTGCTCGTTGGCGTCGCGGCGGACGTTGCGCAGCGCTACTCGATGCTCCTCGGCCACGTGATGCAGGCGCTTGACGATTTCCTTGCGCCGTTCCTCGGTGAGCGGAGGAATCGGAACGCGGATCATCTTCCCGTCGTTAGCCGGATTCAAGCCCAGGTCGGATACCCTGATGGCCTTCTCGATGGCGCCGATCTGCGACACATCCCACGGCGTGATAGTGATCAGCGTGGGCTCGGGCACGTGCAGGTTGGCAACCTGGTTTATCGGTGTCGGCGAGCCGTAGTAGTCCACTCGAATGTTGTCGAATACGCTGACAGAGGCGCGCCCTGTCCGGATGCTCGCAATGGTATGCTGCATATCGCCGATGGATTTGTCCATGCGCGTCTTGGCGCTGTTCTCTACATCCTTGACGCTCTTGAAATTTTGAGCCGCAGCAGCGGCGGCAGGTTGTTCTGGCTTCATAGTGAGTGAATTAAGGTGCCGACGGGCTCGCCCATCGCCATACGCATTATATTGCCCCGGACGTTCAAATTGAAAACCGCAATCGGCATATGATTATCGCGGCACATGGCCACGGCCGAAGCGTCCATCACGCGCAGGTTGCGCGACAGCACGTCGGAATAGCCGATTTCTGAAAAACGTACGGCATCCGTGTGTTTTAAGGGGTCTTTGTCGTAGACCCCGTCCACGCGGGTGGCTTTAGCCACGATCTCGGCATGGATTTCCAAGCCGCGAAGGGTGGCGGCCGTATCGGTCGAAAAGTAGGGATTAGAGGTGCCTGCGGCAAAGATCACCAGCCGGCCCTTTTCGAGATGCCGGATAGCCCGCCGGCGAATATGCGGCTCAGCTACCGCGCGCATCTCGATGGCGGTCATCACGCGCGTCGGAGCGCCGGCTTTCTCCAGGGCGTCCTGCAGCGCCAGGGCGTTAATCACCGTCGCGAGCATCCCCATGTGATCGGCGGTCACGCGCTCCATATTCTGGGCCGCCGCCGCCACACCGCGAAAGAAGTTTCCACCGCCCACCACCAGCCCGATCTGAACGCCGGCCTGCGCAACCTCCGCGACCTCGGTGGCGAGGGCTTTCACGCGTTCGGGGTCGATACCAAAGGAGCCGTCCCCGGCCAGGACCTCACCGCTGATCTTCAGAAGGATGCGACGGTACTTGGGCACCTTGGGCCTTGAAAGGGCTTATTCGGCCGCGGCTTCGGATTGGTCGGCACCGGCGGCATCGCCTACCTTGAACCGCACGAAGCGCGACACGGAAATATTCTCGCCGAGCTTGGCGATCTTCGATTTGATCAGATCGGCGACGGAGGTAGTGTTTTCCTTGATGAAGGGCTGCTCGTACAGGCACACCTCTTCGTAGAACTTATTCATCCGGCCCTCGACGATCTTGTCGACCATCTTCTCGGGCTTGCCTTCGCCGAGCGCGCGGGCGCGATGAATGTCCTTCTCTTTGTCGAGCGCCGTCTGGGTGACGTCCTCTTTGCGAATAAACTGCGGATCGGCAGCGGCCACCTGCATGGCCAGATCGTGGACCAGCTCCTGAAAATCCTCGGTGCGCGCGACGAAATCCGACTCGCAGTTGACCTCGATCAGCACTCCCAACTGCGATCCAGGATGAATGTAGCTCGAGATCACGCCCTGCTTGGTGGAACGCGCGGATTTCTTGGCCGCGGAAGCAATCCCCTTCTTCCGCAGCACTACCTCGGCTTCGCCCAAGTCGCCCTTGGTGTCCGTCAAAGCAGCCTTACACTCCATCATTCCAGCCCCGGTTCGATCGCGGAGCTGTTTCACCAACTGTGCACTGATCTCCATGGTTTCCTCTTATGAGATAGGGCGAGGCATGCCTCGCCCCTACATTGATCGTAGCCGTCGGGCAGGCCCGACCCTAACTGTTACTGCTTTCCGCTCGACGCTTCGTCGGCGACGGCTTCCGATACCGGGCCCTTGCGCGGCAGCGAATTGGACGGCAGATCCTCATCCGGCATGCTCTCCGACATGAGCTGCTCGGAATATTTGGGATCGACGTACTGCGAATACTCCGGCATTTCTTCGACCGGAGTTTCGTCTCCACCGCTCTCGACGATCTTCTCGGCGGCGAAATCCTGCTCGCTGGCAAGTTGCCGGCCTTCGACTACCGCGTCGGCGATCTTGTTTGTGAACAGCCGGATTGCGCGCAGAGCGTCGTCGTTGCCCGGGATGACGTAATCCACTTTGTCCGGATCGCAGTTGGTATCGACCACGGCCACCACCGGGATGCCCAGCTTGCGGGCTTCTTCCACCGCGATCGCCTCTTTGTTCGAGTCGATCACGAACAGCAGATCCGGCAGGCCATTCATGTCTTTGATGCCGGCCAGGTTCTGGTTCAGGTGCTTGCGCTCCCGCTCCAGCCGCACAATTTCCTTCTTGGCGCGGCCGCCCCAATCCCCTTCGGTGGCCATCGTATCCAGTTCCTTCAAGCGTTTGATGGATTTCTGGACGGTGGTCATGTTGGTCAGTAGTCCGCCCAGCCAGCGCTGGTTCACGTAAAACTGGGAGCAACGAACAGCTTCTTCGGCTACGGCTTCCTGCGCTTGGCGCTTGGTGCCCACGAACAGAACGATCTTGCCTTGGGCCGCCATTTCGCCCACGTACCGCATGGCGTCCTTGAACAGTTTCAGCGTTTTCTGCAGGTCAACGATGTAAATGCCATTGCGTTCGCCAAAGATGTATTCTTTCATCTTTGGATTCCAGCGCTTGGTCTGGTGCCCGAAATGAACGCCTGCTTCGAGCAATTCCTTCATGCTAATCGACGGCAAAATTCCTCCTTCTGCCTATTCCTGGAACCCGGGTCACGGTCCAAAGCGGGATTTGCGGCCCGGGGCTGCTGAACTACGGCCGGCCGCGAATGAACGCGAATAAACGCAAACAGAAGTTGGCGTTCACTGGCGATGATATTGCGGCAATTACTAGCGTTTCGAGAACTGGAATCGCTTGCGGGCGCCTTTTTGCCCGTACTTCTTGCGCTCATGCTGGCGCGCATCGCGCGTGAGCATGCCCAGTTCTTTCAGTTTCCCACGCAGCTCCGAGTTGAACTCGATCAGTGCGCGTGCGATTCCCAGCTTGGCGGCTCCGGCTTGCCCGGAAGGACCGCCGCCAGCGGTGGTAATCAAAATATCGAATTTATCAGCCGTTTCGGTGGCCAGCAGAGGTTGGCGCACGATCGCGCGCGACGCCTCGCTCGGGAAATAGTGCTCGAATGCACGGCTGTTGACCGTAATCTCGCCCTTCCCAGCCCGCAAAAAGACCCTGGCGACCGCTCTCTTGCGGCGGCCGGTACCGAGATGTTGTACAAATGCCAATTTCGTCAGATCTCCTTACGATGCCAGCTGGACCGGCTTTTGCGCCTGGTGCGGATGCTTCGGCCCGGCGTACACCTGCAGCTTGCGATACATTTGCTTCCCCAACTTGCTCTTGGGGAGCATGCCCTGCACCGCTTCTTCGACCATGCGCGCCGGACGCGTCTGGCGCACCGTGCGTGCTTGCGTTTCCGTGAGGCCGCCCGGATATCCCGAATGGCGGCGATAAAGCTTTTGTTCTTCTTTGTTTCCAGTGAGCCGGACCTTGGCGGCGTTCACCACGATCACGTGGTCGCCCGTATCCAGGAACGGCGTGTAAGTGGGCTTATGTTTTCCCATGAGGATCCGGGCAGCCTTACTGGCGATCCGGCCCAGCACCGCGTCTTCGGCATCGATCAAGTGCCATTGGCGCTCGATGCCTTCGAGCGATGGAATTGCGGTTTTCATGAAGACAGACCTTCTCCTGCGAGTTCTAGAACCTTATTGAGCTTAGCGAAATCCGGCGGGGCGTGTCAACGAGGGGTATAATCCTGATCATGCAGCTGAAGTTACGGGTCCTCGCCGGGCTATTACTATTATGGCAGGCCAGCGCATTCCAGGCCCCGGGCACGCATCCGGTCTCCGGGCGCAAAATCGCGGGGGTCATGGGAATGAACGGTGCCGACTGGCTGGTTCGCACTGAGCGCGAAGCTGAGGAACAGCCCGAAAAGGCCCTGGACGCCCTGAACCTGAAGCCCGGGATGGTCGTCGCTGACATCGGCGCGGGCGTCGGCTACATGAGTCTGCGCATGGCCCGGCGGGTGGGTCCGTCGGGCAAGGTGTACGCCAACGATCTGCAACCGGAAATGCTGGATCGGCTCAGGCAAAACGCCGCCAAAGCCGGTATCGGCAACGTGGTGACCGTTTTGGGCGATGTCGCCGATCCCAAGCTGCCCGCGAACACGATGGACCTGGTGCTTCTGGTCGACGTGTATCACGAATTCTCGCAGCCCCAGCAGATGCTGCGGAAGATCCGCGAAACGCTCAAACCCGACGGACGATTGGTGCTTCTGGAATATCGTGCTGAGGATCCGAACGTCCCGATCATCGCCGAGCACAAGATGACGGTCGGGCAGGTCAAGACGGAGCTCGAAGCGGAAGGGTTTGTGCTGCAGCCGGTGATCGAGACGCTGCCGCGGCAGCATATTTTGATCCTGATGAAGGCAGTCGCTAAGGCGGCCGCGCGCTAATTCGTGGCGCACGCACTCTGCGTGCCGTGTCGAGACTCTTCTCGACACTTTCTTAACACCCGTATCCACCAAATCCGCCGAAGGGTAATATTTCGTAGGTTTACTTCAGCCGCTTCTCAGCCTCGATCACCAATTCATGCAGCCCGCCGCCCCCTTTGGCGACGTATTCATGAAGCTGTTGCTTCATCCGCCGCTCCCAGAAGCTCTTGAGGTGATTCGTCACGTTGGCGACAGCTTCCTCATGTGGGTAAGCGGCGAAATTCAGGGCGATCTGGTTCGCCATGTGAACCATGTTGTGCGGATCCATTTTTCTTCAGCTACCGCTTATTTGGCGATCTGGGTCGTGATGCGCCGGGTCTCGTGGTAGTGCTCCTGCCACGCCGACATCTTCTTGGCGAGCGCCACCTGGACCGCCGTCACTTTGTACTCGGGACAGCCGGTGGCCCAGTCGGCGAACTCCGTCGTCACGACGTTGGCGCCTGTGAACATGTGGTGGAACGTCGTGTACACCACGCCCGGCTGCATGCGTTCGGAAATGCGCGCCTTGAGCGTCGTATCGCCGGCGCGGCTGGTCAGTGATACCAGGTCGCCTTCGTTGATGCCGCGATTCTCGGCATCCAGCGGATGAATTTCAAGGATGTCTTCCGGATGCCAGACGTTATTCTCGGTCCGCGCGGTTTGCGCACCCACGTTGTACTGCGTCAGGATGCGGCCCGTGGTTAGGATCAGCGGGAAACGGCCCGTGGTGCGCTCGTCAGTAGGCACGAATTCGGTGATGATGAACTTACCCTTGCCCCGCACAAACCCGCCGATGTGCATCACCGGCGTACCTTCGGGAGCCTTCTCATTGCAGGGCCATTGAATGCTGCCCAGCTCATCGATCTTTTCGTAAGTCACGCCCGAGAAGGTCGGCGTCAGGCGCGCGATCTCGGCCATGATCTCGGACGGATGGTTGTAGTGCATCGGGTAACCCATCGCGTTCGAAAGCGCCTGGGTGACCTCCCAGTCGCCCAGGCCCGCCATCGGGGCAACCGCCTTGCGCACGCGGCTGATGCGGCGCTCAGCGTTGGTGAACGTTCCGTCTTTTTCAAGGAAGGACGCGCCAGGGAAGAAGACGTGCGCGTACATCGCCGTCTCATTCAGGAACAAGTCCTGGACCACTACGCACTCGATCGCAGAGAGGCCGGCCGTGATGTGCTGTGTATTCGGATCGGACTGAGCGATATCTTCGCCCTGGATATAGAGGCCTTTGAAAGTGCCTTCCATGGCGGCGTCAATCATGTTGTTGATGCGCAGACCGGGCTCGGACTGCAACGACACTCCCCACGCGCTTTCAAACAGGTGACGCGTGGAATCGTCGGATACGTGGCGGTAACCGGAATACTCGTGCGGGAACGAACCCATGTCGCACGACCCCTGCACATTGTTCTGGCCGCGCAGCGGATTCACGCCCACGCCCACCTTCCCGATGTTGCCGGTGGCCATGGCGAGATTTGCCATGCCCATGACCATGGTCGAGCCCTGGCTGTGTTCCGTGACACCAAGGCCGTAGTAGATGGCGCCATTTCCGCCGGTTGCGTACAGTCGCGCCGCGCCGCGGACGTCGGCCGCCGGAACGCCCGTGAAGGCCTCCGTCGCTTCGGGTGAGTTGCGTTCTTCGGCCACGAACTTGCGCCACAGTTCGAAGGCGGGTAGATCGCAGCGCTCGTGGATGTATTCCTCGGCCAGCAAACCTTCCGTTACGATGACATGCGCCAAGGCGTTGATCATGGCCACGTTGGTGCCGGGCTTAAGCGGCAGGTGGTATTCGGCCTGAACGTGCGGCGACTTCACCAGGTCAATCCTGCGCGGGTCCAAGATGATTAACCGCGCGCCTTCGCGCAGGCGGCGCTTCATCTGCGAAGCGAACACCGGGTGTGCATCGGTGGGATTGGCGCCGATGATCATGATCACGTCGGCATGCTCCACCGAATCGAAATCCTGGGTTCCGGCGGAGGTGCCAAAGGTGGTTTTGAGGCCGTAGCCGGTGGGCGAATGGCACACCCGCGCGCAGGTGTCGGTGTTGTTGTTGCCGAACGCCGCGCGTACCAGCTTCTGCATCACATACGTTTCTTCGTTGGTGCACCGCGAAGAGGTAATGCCGCCGATCGAATCGCGGCCGTACTTAGCCTGGATGCGCTTAAACTCGCTGGCGGTGTGATTGATAGCTTCTTCCCAGGTGACTTCCCGCCACGGATCGGTGATCTTGGCGCGGACCATCGGTTTGAGAATCCGGTCCTTGTGCGTAGCGTAGCCCCAGGAGAAGCGGCCTTTCACGCAGGAGTGGCCGTGATTCGCCTTGCCGTCCTTGTGCGGGACCATGCGCACCACTTCGCTGCCCTGCATTTCTGCCTTGAACGAGCAGCCCACGCCGCAATAAGCGCAGGTGGTGATGACGGTGTGCTCACCCTGCCCTTTCGCCAGAACACTTTTCTCAATGAGCGTGGCCGTAGGACACGCCTGCACACATGCCCCGCAGGACACGCATTCCGATTCCAGGAAGGGTTTGCCGCCGGCCGATACTGTGGATGCGAATCCCCGGCCGTCGATAGTCAGCGCGAAGGTGCCTTGCACTTCCTCGCAGGCGCGGACGCAGCGCGAGCACAGAATGCACTTGGCCGGCTCGAAGCTGAAATACGGGTTCGAATTGTCCTTGACGTTTTCTTTGAAATGATTCGCGCCGTCGTAACCGTAGCGGACTTCGCGCAGGCCGACCACGCCGGCCATATCCTGAAGCTCGCAGTTTCCGTTCGCTCCGCAGGTGAGGCAATCCAGCGGATGATCGGAAATGTACAGCTCCATCATTCCGCGGCGAAGCTTGGAAAGCTTGGAGGAAGAGGTTCGCACCTTCATGCCGGGTTCGGCAGGCAGGGTGCAAGAAGCAGGCGTGCCGCGACGGCCTTCGATCTCGACCAGGCATAAACGACAGGACCCGAACGCTTCGACGCTATCGGTGGCACACAGCTTGGGAACCTGGACACCCGCGACTACCGCGGCCCGCATCACAGACGTGCCGGCGGGAACAGTGACCGGCTTGCCGTCGATTTCGAGCGTTACTAGAGTCTCGGCGACTCGCGAGGGAGTCCCGTAATCGGTTTCGTGTATTAGCGCCATGATGAACTCTCCTGGCCTTTCGGGGCCATTTGTGCCGGCGGCGGAGGAACCGCTGGTTTATCGAAATCCTCCGGGAAATGCTGGACCGCGCTCAAAACCGGGTAGGGCGTCAGCCCTCCCAGCGCGCACAGCGATCCGTCCAGCATCAATTCACAAAGGTCGTCCAGGACTTCCAGATTCTTCATGCGGTCCTGGTTGGCGATGATCCGGTCAATCACTTCCACACCGCGCGTCGAGCCGATGCGGCAGGGCGTGCACTTGCCGCAGCTCTCGATGGCGCAAAATTCCATGGCGAAGCGGGCTTGCCGCGCCAGGTCGACCGTGTCGTCGAACACCACGATGCCGCCGTGGCCCACCAACCCCTTTTTCGCAGCGAACGCTTCGTAATCGAGCGGCGTGTCGAGCAGGGACTCTGGGAAGTACGCGCCCAGCGGACCACCTACCTGCACAGCTCGGAACGAACGACCGGAGTGGGTACCTCCGCCGAAATCATAGATCGCTTCGCGCAGCGTAATCCCGAATGCTTTTTCCACCAGGCCGCCGTACTTGATGTTGCCCGCGAGCTGAATAGTCAGGGTGCCGCGCGATCTGCCCATGCCGAAATCTTTGTAGAAGTCGGCGCCCTTGTCGAGAATGATGGGGACGGTGGCCAGCGAGATGACGTTGTTTACCACTGTCGGCTTGCCGAACAGGCCCTCGATCGCCGGCAGAGGCGGCTTGGGCCGAATCTGGCCGCGCTTGCCTTCCAGGCTTTCGAGCAGGGAAGTTTCCTCGCCGCATATATAAGCGCCCGCGCCCAGGCGAACATCCAGATCGAAGTGCTTTCCACTACCTGCCACGTCTGCGCCCAAGTAACCCTTTTCGTAGGCGATGGCGATGGCTCGTTTCAGCGTCTTGAACGCGTGTGGATATTCCGAGCGGAGATAGATGTAGCCGCTGGTTGCGCCCACCGCGAATCCGGCGATGGTCATGCCCTCGATGAGGACGAACGGATCGCCTTCCATGATCATGCGGTCGGCGTAGGTGCCGCTGTCGCCCTCGTCCGCGTTGCAAACGATATATTTCTGATCGGCAGCAGCGTGGAGCACCGTTTTCCACTTGATACCAGTCGGGAAACCAGCGCCGCCCCGACCGCGCAGCCCGGATTGCGTGACTTCCTCGACCAGGGCCTCAGGCGTCATCGTGAGGGCGCGCTGCAGGCCCTTGTAACCGTCGCGGCTGACGTAATCGGAGAGCGAAAGCGGATCGACGATTCCGCAACGGGCGAAGGTCAACCGCTCCTGCTTTTTGAGGTAGGGAATCTCTTCCGTGGGTCCCAGGCACAGTGTATGCGCTTTGCCTTCCAGGAAACCGGCATCGAACAACCCTTGGACTGATTCTGCGGTGACTGGACCATAGGCGACACGGCCCTTCGCGGTTTCCACTTCCACCAGGGGCTCCAGCCAGAACATGCCGCGCGAGCCGTTGCGGACGACGGTAACATCCAGGCGGCGGGCCGCGACCTGTTCGGAGATCGCGCGGGCCACGGCGTCCGCGCCTACCGAGAGAGCCGCCATGTCACAAGGGACAAATACCTTCACGCGCGCCTCCGAACGTCGTCAATGAGAAAGTCGGCCACTTGCGCCGATACCCGGCCATACGGTTTGCCGTCGAGCAGCACCGCGGGGGAAAGTGCGCAATTTCCGAGGCAATAGACCGCATCCAGAGTGAAGCTGCCGTCTGCCGTAGTTTCGCCCAGTTTGGCTCCCAAGCGCTTCTCGACATGCTCAATCACCCGATCGCAACCCATGGATTGGCAGGATTCCGCCCGGCACATCTTGAGGATGTGGCGACCAGGGAGCTCATGACGGAAATCGTGGTAAAAACTGATGACGCCATGCACCTCGGCCTTGGAAATATTGAGCGCCTCGGCGATCAAAGGGACGGCGGTCTGGTCGACATAACCGAATTCGTCTTGAAGGGCGTGCAGGATCGGCAAAAGAGCGCCCGGAAGTTGCTGTAACTCTTGGATGAGAGACGAAGCTCGATCAGTATCCCAGGGTTGCATAGCTGGCCATTGTCCATTGTAGCTCTTACGGAGCTATTCGGCGAAGTTGCCCGGTTTTGCAACGTGTTGGGAATCGATGCGGCCGCTAATGTTGCAGTGCGGGCAGCAGCCGGAGGGCGTTATCGCGCTCGATCGCACGGAGGTCTTTCGCGGGGAAGCGCTGTGCGGTGAGGCCGTCCATCACTTCCGCCGCGGTGCGGAAAGGATAATCGGTGCCGAGCAGAATCTGCGAGGGTGGCGCGACTTTCAGCAAGGCGGCCAGAGCCGGCGCACTGTTGGCCTGGGCCGTGTCGTAGTAGAACTTCTTCAGCTCATACATCAGGCCTTTTGGCAGGACCTGCTCTTTCCCCTTCATGGTCGCCTCCTGATACACGAAGCGGCTCAGCAGGAAGGGCGTAGTCCCGCCGCCGTGGGATAGGATCCAGCGAATGTCCGGATAGCGCGCGGCGGTGCCGCTGAACAGCAGGCTGGCGGCGGTGCGGGTAGTGTCGGTGGCCCACTCGATCATTACAGCCGGGACTTCGTTGCGAAGATTTCCACAGCAGGCCGCCGTGGTCGGATGCGTGTAAATTACCGCTTTGCGCCGGTTCAGCTCGGTCCAGACGGGCGCGAATGCCGCGTCACCCAGCCACTTATCGCCGTAGCTGGTAAGCAGGCCGATGCCATCGGCTTTGAGCGTGTCGAGCGCGTACCCGATTTCACGCAGGCTGCCGTCGATATCCGGCAGAGGCAGTGCGGCAAACAGGCCGAACCGGCCGGGATGATCCTTGGCAGCCATCGCTCCGTAATCATTGACGATCCGCGAGAGGCGACGGGCCTGATCGACATCGCCGAACCAAACGCCCGGCGAGCTCAGCGACAGGACCGCTGTGGCGATTCCGCCTTTGTCCATTTCTTCGATCGACTGCGCAGGAGACCAGGCGGGTTGAGCCGCCGCTTGATTGCCAATCGCCGTGCGGTAGGCTGGCGGGAAGAGATGATGATGGACGTCGATACGATGGGGCGCCTGCGCGGCCTTTAGGGTCCCGCCCGCGAGCGCTGCCATCCCGGTTAGAAACTCGCGCCGACGTAGGGGCAACATGGCTCCAATGATTCTACACCGGTATTTCGACGATTTCGTTAGGAATATTGAAATCGCTATAACGGACCCAGGTAGGCCGCACCCGGAAATGGGTAATTCCCGGCCACGCCAGCCGTTCGCGGCCGTCGGGATAAGCTGCGAAATAGGTTTCGAGAATACGGTCGAGGTCGGCGCCGATGGGCTCGTCGGCGATTCCTTCCAGTTGCACGGTTATTTCCTGGTCCCACCCGATGACGAACGCAATCCTGGGATTGGCGCGGAGGTTGCGGCATTTACGGGTGGTGTCGACGGTGTCGAAGAGGATTTCCAATTCAGGCGTGACCGCAATGCCGACTACGGCGGCCTGCGGATCGCCGGAGGGAGAAACAGTCGACTCCACTCCCAGGCGGTGTTTTTGCAGAAACAGCAACAGATCAGCCCGGTTCATGATCACGAGTATATCCGCGACAATTGACAGGAGGAGAAACACACATGAAGCGAACCGCACAGGCAAAATGGCAGGGCGATCTAAAGACCGGGACAGGCGCCATCTCGACGGCGAGTGGCACCTTGTCGAATACGCCTTATTCGTTCCACAGCCGCTTCGAGCAGGGGAAGGGAACCAATCCGGAAGAATTGCTGGCGGCGGCGCACGCGGGCTGCTTCACCATGGCTCTCTCGAATCAGCTCGCGCAGGCGGGGCTGAAGGCGGACAGCCTCGAGACGACTTGCACGATCAGTTTGGAACAGAAGGACGGCGGGTTCGCCATTACGGAAAGTCATCTGGAGCTGAAGGCGAAAGTGCCCGGCGCCAGCAAAGAGGCGTTTGACAAGGCGACGCAGGCAGCCAAGAGCGGTTGTCCGGTCTCCAAGCTGTATAACACGAACATCACGCTGGACGCGAAGCTGGAAAGTTAGGGGAACGCGGTCTCACGAAAGGTTTCCAAAAAAAAGCGCCGGGAGAGGTTTCCCTCCCCCGGCGCGTGTATTTTTGTTACTGACTGGTTTAGGCCTTGACCGACTTGTGCGGGTCGATGACGAACTTCTTGGCCGCGCCCTTGTCGAAATCCTTGTAGCCCTGCGGCGCGTCGTCCAGCGAAATGATGGTGGCGTTGACTGCCTTGGCAGGATGCACCTTGTCGTGCAGAATCGCCATCATCAGTTGCCGGTTGTAGCGCAGCACCGGACACTGGCCGGTGTGGAAGGAACAGGACTTCGCCCATCCCAAGCCGATGCGGATCGACAGCGCGCCGATCTTGGCGTTCTCATCGATACCACCCGGATCACCAGTTACGTACAGGCCGGGGATACCGATCGAACCGCCCGCGCGGACCAATTCCTGGAGGGAATTCAGCACCGTGGCCGGACGTTCTACGCCGGCATCCTTGCCCTGCCCATGCGCTTCGAAGCCGACGCAATCCACCGCGCAATCGACCAACGGCTCGCCGAGGATCTGCTCGATCTGCTGGGCCAGCGACGCGTCTTTACGCAGATCGATGACTTCGCAGCCGAAACTCTTGGCCTGTGCCAAACGCTCCGGAATCATGTCGCCGACGATGACCACGGCTGCTCCCAGCAACTGGGCTCCCGCTGCCGCAGCCAGACCTACCGGACCGGCTCCCGCGATATAAACCGTGGTGCCAGGTCCAACTCCGGCTTGAATGCAGCCGTGATACCCGGTCGGGAAGATGTCGGACAGAAGCGTGAGGTCCTTGATCTTCGCCATGGCCTTCTCTTTGTTGGGGAACTTGATCAGGTTGAAATCGGCGTAAGGAACCAGTACATATTCTGCCTGGCCGCCGACCCATCCGCCCATGTCCACGTATCCGTAGGCCGCGCCCGGACGAGCCGGATTCACGGTCAGGCAGATGCCGGTCTTGCCTTCGCGGCAATTGCGGCAACGCCCGCAGGCGATGTTGAACGGAACGGTAACCAGGTCGCCGACGTTCAGCATTTCCACGTCGCTGCCCTTTTCGATGATTTCACCCGTGATTTCGTGGCCCAGGATCAGGCCCTGAGGGGCGGTGGTGCGGCCGCGGACCATGTGCTGATCCGATCCGCAAATGTTGGTGGTCACAACTTTCAGAATCACGCCGTGAGGAGCGTCTTTCCCGCCGAACGGGTCCGTCTCGCTCTTAGGCATTTTCAGCTTCGGGAAGGGGATAGATTGAACCTGCACCTCTCCCGGCTTGATATAAGCTACTCCACGATTCGTTGCCATACTTCCTCTCTCCTTTTACCTTTCTTTAACACTCCGCGCACCAAAGTGCGCTCTTAAAACTCTGTGGCGCAGGCTTGCTTCTCCGCTGTTGCGGTCATTCCACGCGCGCACGCCAAATCGCTGTGAATCATCATTCTGCGTATTTGTTTCAGGCGCACCCGCGGATCGCGAACTTCATCTGGACACGTTTCCTGCGTTGTGCGCTCAAGAATTATACCCCAAGTTCCAGAACCGCAGAAGCAGTGTTGAGACGTGATGGCGAGAGGTCGCGTTACAAATGAGCGATGCGGATAAATAAGCCGGCCAGCGCGCCGCCGATCAAGCCGCCGAGCACCGGCACGGTCAGACCGTAACCGAAATCCGAGCCGCCTTTCCCGGGAATTGGGAGAATCGCGTGCGCGATGCGCGGACCCAGATCGCGAGCCGGATTGATGGCGAATCCGGTGGTGCCTCCCAAGCCGGAGCCGATTCCCCACACGGTCGCGCCCACCAGGAAGGGCACCAATCCGGGCGCCGGAGACGTTTTGACGATCGAGGCGATGATCAGCACCAGCAGAAAGGTGCCGATCACTTCGCTAATCAGGTTGGCCCCGGTATTCCGAATGGCAGGACCGGTGGAAAAACAGGCCAGCTTCGAACCAGGGTCGGGCGTTTCCTTCCAATGCGGCATGAAGTGGATCCATACCAGCACCGCCCCCACGAAGCCGCCCAGCACCTGGGCGATCAGGTAAGGCACGAACTTGCTGAAGTCGCCGGAAGAGATGGCGAATGCGAGCGTCACCGCCGGATTGATGTGGGCATCGCCGCTGCCACAGGCGATTGCGGTAAAGACTCCGGCCACCACTCCCAGACCGAAGCCGAAAACGATGGTCAGCCAACCCGCGGCGGATCCCAGCGTCTTCTTCAAAACCACATTCGCGACAACACCATTGCCCAACAACACGAGAACCAGGGTTCCCATGAATTCGCCGAACAGTCGTGAGTCCATGCAGCTCCTTTGGCAGCCTGAGTGGTACGTTCTGTTTCTATTCGGAGGCGGATGGATGCTCGCCTCCTTGGATTACGCGAGCTTGCGCAGTTTCGTAACGCGGCCGATTTCGACCCACTCCACCACGAAGATGTTGCCGGCGTGGTCGAAAATTGCTCCGTGCGGATTGACAAATTGGCCGGGAACGAACTTACTTCGGTCGTCCGTGGTCCGGGGAGGATTACCCTGCAGGCCTTCGCCGAGATGGGCAACGATCTTATTGTCTTTATCCAGGAGGCTGACACGCGCAGCCAGGTCGGGCACCACAATCATGCCCTTATGCTCATGGAAATGACAGGGTTGAAGAGTGCCGGCGACCACGTCTATCGGCTTGTCATCGAGCGTATAGCGCACGATGCGCTGGTTTCCGCGATCGGCAACCAGCAACACCGGCTTGGAGGCGTCGCGCAGGTCGATCATGTTTCCGTGCGGATTGTTCATCGACTCGATGGGCACGTTCCTGGGGACACCGGCCTGACCCGGAGTTCGAACGGGAGCGGCGCCACCGCCTCTCGCGCCACCACCGCCTTTGGCTTGATCTGGAGCCGGACCCTTGGCTTGATCGCCGCCGGGACCGCCTGGACCTTTGCCCTGTCCGCCGCCCCTGGTACCCCCTCCACCTGCTCCTGCCGGCGGCTGCCCCGCGGGCGGACCACCGAAGGTGCTGACCAGCTTGGGATACGAATTTCCCTTCTGGCTGTAGTGGAACATGTAGTACGATCCGTAGCCGTCACCGACCCAGAAATCACCGCTGGGCGCAATCGCGATATTGGTGGGTCGATAGTTGAGGCCCGCCGCGCCGCCGGGACCGGTGGAACCGGGTCCCTTCTGATAGACGGGGGAATCCTGCGGATAGCCCAGGGTCCAGACTTCCTCGCCCTTGAGCGTGCGCTTGGTGATGATCCCGTGCTTCTCGTCGCAGAAGTACAGATACTCATCGCGACCCTCTTTGCTGAGGTGCATGCCGTGCGCGCCGCCGCGGAACATGGGACCGAAGGACCGGACAAACTTGCCCTTGTCGTCGAAGACCACGACAGCGTCGCCGCTGGGGCTGTCCTTGTACACCGTGTGATGGATATAGATGTGGCCCTGCGAATCCTCGCACACGCTGTGGGTGTTGCCGTACTTGATGTTCGCGGGCAACTGGCCCCAATCGTGGATGCACTCGTACTTGTGGTCGCCCTCGCCCAGGACCGGGTTCTTGGTTTCGGACTTGTCAGCGGATTTCAGAATGTAAGGCGCCGCTACTGCCGCTCCAGCGGCGATAAAGCCACGTCGAGTCATGTCGTCCATATGCAAACTCCTTTCGGTCTCAGGCCATTATACGACTAGGCCGGCAATTCACGGCTGTACGGCCGGGAGCATCTTTTCATTACCGGTCATCAGGCACTTGGGATGGCCGAATCCGCCCGCGCTCTGGCCATTCGTGCCGATGTCGAACACGATGTTATCGGGCCGCTGATTATCGCCGGAAACCCCGCCCACTCCCGCCAGGTGATCCAGACCCAGGCCCTTGCGCAGCCGCCAGGCGATGAAGTGATCGGCGCAGGAAGTATCGCCGCTGACGCCAATTCCACCGACCATCTTCTTGCCGGTCGTGAAAAGCGCCAGGCCGCCGCCGAATACATTGACGCCCCCGATTTTGCTTCCCTTCATCGGATCGGCGGGCGTGCCGTAGGCGCTGGACGGGACTTTGTAGCCGACGTCTTCATTCACTGGATTGCTGAATTGTAGTCCGTAAAGGCTGCCGCCGGGCTGAACGGCGGAGTATAAGTTGGCCGTGGAGAGCGACAGGCCGTTGGCTTGTCCGGAACCGTCGCTGTTCGATCCGGAGTCGAGACCGAACGCGTTCGCGGTATTCGCTTTCTGGGCGGAGATCACGCGGCTGCCGGGCCATTGCGCGAAACGATCCTTGCCGGAGAAGGCCACGGCGCAGACCACACCGTCGCGGTCCACGATGGTGGCCCACATGTGGTTGTTCAATCCGCTGGTTTCGTCCTTGGTGGCCTGAATCAGCGCGGCCTTCAGTTTGGCGTGATCCGGCAAAGTGGCGCAAGTCTGCGCGTTGGCTGCTCCGGCGGTACAGGTCCAGGCCACGACAAAAGCGGCGAGACCCCTTAACAAATCCCTGAACAAATTTCTCTGCAACATGTCGTCTCCTTAAGGTCGTGCCTGAACGGGCGCGGTAGAGTGCGGCCGTGCGGCCTGAAGGGGATTATACAACGGTTCAGGCCCGGTTTTTCAAGAGAATGCGGGCAAAAAAAGAAGGGGTTGATGGCCTCTCAGCCGTCAACCCCCGGTTTATTCACACGAAATTATTTATGGTTTTGCAAACTTGGCGGGGTCGATAGCGACGTTTGTCTTCACGTCGCTCAACTGAAAGGCATCCTTCCCATCCAGCCACGAGAACGTGTACTTGAACGGGAACTTGATGCCGCCCACGTCGCGATAGTCCGAGTAGTCAGTCTGGGTCGGAACGCGTCCGACGGGCGATGTGCTGTAACGTACCATCCGCACCAGCAAGCCCGAATCCTTATCGAAGTAGAACGTCGCCATAAAGCCCCTGGGACCAGTTCCCTGGACAACTTGAACGTCCTTATCGCCGACGCTATCGGGCGAGCCTACGCGCCAATTGTTCAGAATTGTCTTGATCTGCCCTGGGAAGGACAGCATCGCATCCAGCCGGGCTCCATCGAGTTCACTACCCGTGAGCTCGTACTGTCCCAACAGGCTGCGCGGCGACTTTATCCAACCAACTTTGCCGTCGAAGGCCCTGGTGCTGTCTCCCCGTTCCGGGTGATCTTTAAACTGGATCTGCGTGGTGCGTTGATTCGGAGCTTTCGCATAAATCGTGAATGAGCCGCCGCCGCCCAATCCTTCGTATCCGACGCTGCTTCCCGTGGCGATAAAGCTAGTGAGGCCAGCCAGCCGCTGAGCGCCGCCGACTGCCGTGATGTATTTGTCAAGAATCTGTGTGGCGGAGGGAACTCCCTGAGCGGGCGCGACGAAGTCATCCTTCTCTTCGTTGGGAGTGCCGTACAGAGTATCCAAACCGATGGTGGTGGAGGGCCTCAGGCGGCCATGGTGGCAAGTGAAGCACGTCACCGATTGCGCGCCGGAGAAGTTGGTGCGGTTAATGACCGCCACCATTTCTACCATCTTTCGCGCGGTCTTTTTTCTCGGAGTGTCGAATATCCAATCCACCTTGTCGGATCCGGCGCCAGGATGGCAATCCGCGCAATCCAAGCCCAGGTCGGCTGAAATGACCCCCATGGCTCCTAGAAAATCGTCGACGGTGAGCCCCTTGAGCGTGCTGGTGTTGACGTTCTTGAACACCTCGCCCGCCGACTGCCCGGGCGCCGCTGCGACCGTCTGGGTGTTTGCCGGGGCGGCTTTCGCCGGTGCCGGAGCCGCTTTTGTTTGTCCGGCTTTGTCCTGTGCCGCGGCTGGGCCAGCCAACTTAACCGCGCACAGCCAGATTACTGCCATTCCTGCGACCGCGAGGGTCACTCTCGACCAAAGCTTCATGTTTTATCCCTCCCTAGGAGCGTGTGTCTGATTCAGCCCGCACCAAAGCAATCGGACGAATCGCACGCAGGATGGGCGTGTGCTTGGCTGCTGTCGCCCATCCCGCTGAGGTGGTGTGAGGTTCCTGCTTACTTCTACTGCTTGTTCTTGCCTTCCGTCTCCGAGGAGCCGGCGAAAACCTGGCGGCCGTCAGCCAGCTTTACCGTCCGAGCGTTGGCCAGTTTGGAGCCGTCTTTTGCCAGTGATCCGGTAATGGTGACGGTGTCGCCCTGCTTCAGGGAATTACGCGTCCAACCCTGGCGCATGAGGCCGTTGGGGCTCCCGAGTTCGAGTTCCCAGTTGTTCATTTCGCCCTTTTCGTCTTTTACGTCGATATAAAAGCGGGCGTGGGGATTCATCCATTCGACCTTGGTAACTGTACCGGTAAGCGTCACCGGCTTGGCCGAATCGTACTCGGCGGCAAACGAGTGGTGCGCCAACATAGGCACAGTGCACAAGAGCAGTCCCAATCCCGCGACGATAACAGCAAGTAATTTAGCCTTCATTGGCAAACGACCTCCATCCACTTGAGTATATGAGTAGGCACGAGCCCGCCCAACATGCTAGCATACACGCGGCCGATTTATAGGTCAAGGGTTAACGCGTTGGCCGGCTGCCCGGCTCCAGGGGGGTCGCAGAATCCAGGAAAATCCAGCACGGAATCGCCGCGGCGTAAAGGATGGCCGAAATGTAGAAGGCGATGTTCCAGTTGTTGTTGGTCCAGGCGAGCACATAACCGATCACCGCGGGTGCGACAGCGCCACCCAGGTTGCCCCAACTGTTCATCGCGCCGGCCAGGGTCCCGGCAAATCGGCCGCCCATGTCCATAGAGGCTGCCCAGGATGGCGGCATAGCCAGATCGTTGAAAAAGCTAGCCAGCGAGATTGAAATGACCGCGGCGCGGGCGTCCTGCATATAGGTGGTTATGATCAGGAAGGTGCAGGCACCTATATATCCCAAACTGGCGACAATACGCCGGGTGCGAGCGACACTCCTGGTCCTGCGCAGCAGCCGCTCGCCCAGGAACACGCTGGCAGGATTCCCCAATCCACCCATGAACAGAGGAAGCACGCCGAACATCGCCGCCTGCGCTACGTCCATGCCGCGGGCGTCGCGCAGATACGTCGGCAGCCACGTAATGTTGAAGTACCATCCGTAGTTCAAGAAGAAATACTGCCAGCACAGCAGCCATACGCGGCGCGATCTGACCAACTCTCCCCACGGCGCAGCGGAATCACCGAAGGCTTTATCAGAGCCACGCAGCAGCTCGCGCTCGGCTTCGTTCAGCTTCGGATGATCCAACGGGTTGTCGCGATACCAGAGAAAGAATGCGATCGCCCAGATCACCCCCAGCACTCCGAACAGTTCGAACGCATGCCGCCATCCGACCCACGTGATTACCGCGGCCGCCAAAGGCGGCGTAAAAGCCCCGCCCCAGCGCGCGCTCAGCCACATCAATCCCTGGGCGCGTACGCGTTCGCGGCCGGGCAGCCAGATGGTGAACATCTTGGTGAGATTCGGGAAACAGCCCGCCTCGCCGGCTCCGAACAGGAATCGCGCTGTGACTAAGGATGCGAAGTTCCACGCCCATCCGGTGGCCGCGGTAAAAAACGACCACCACAGAACGATGCGGAGGATCACCCGGCGGGGTCCCATCCAATCGCCCAGAAATCCGCCGGGAATTTCGAACAGCGAATAGGCCAGCGCGAACGCCGTCAGCACCCAGCCCTTGTGCACGGAGTCGAGGCCGAGGTCCTTGCCGATGTAGGGCAGGGCAAACGAAATCGCCACGCGGTCGATATAGGTGATCACCGCCAGGGTAACTGTGAACACCAACACCCAATAGCGGACGCGCGTAGGGCGCTGGTGTTGGGGGGCAGAGCCGATGAATGGGTCGACGGCGGGGTCAGCCACGGCCTTTAGATCTTCGCACGTGTGATAGCATTTTGGCGAAATGCGCACATTGAAAATCGTTTCTCTCATGGCGGGTGCGGCGATCTTGCTTACGGCGCAATCCCGCACACTCGATATCTATTGGATCGACGTGGAGGGCGGCGCAGCCACGCTGATTGTCGCGCCCTCGGGCGAATCGCTGCTGGTCGATACGGGGTTCCCTGGGAACGATGATCGCGATGCGAAGCGAATCGCCGCGACTGCGGTAGCCGCCGGACTGACCAGGATCGACAATCTGGTGATCACTCATTTCCATGGCGACCATGTGGGCGGCCTGGCAGCGCTCTCAAAGATGATCCCGATCCGCAAAATCTACGATCACGGCGAATCGATCGAGAAGTCGCAAGAGAAAGGCGCGACGCTGTGGCAAGATTACCTCGCGGCGGCGGGAAACCGGCGCACCGTGGTGAAGCCCGGCAATAAGATTCCGCTTGCGGGCGTGGATATTACTGTTGTCAGCGCTAATGGCGAGGTCATTTCACAGCCGATCAATCACGGATTCGTAAACAAGCTCTGTGATGGCGCGGAGCGCAAGCCCACGGACAATACCGAGAACTCGCGCAGCACGGGCTTCCTGCTGACCTATGGAAAGTTCACGTTCCTCGACGTGGGCGATCTCACCTGGGACCGGGAATTGATGCTCGGCTGTCCGGTGAACAAGGTCGGCGAGGTCACGCTGCTGCAAGCGACGCATCATGGTTTTTCGAACGGTCAATCCGGCGCACCGGCACTGATCTGGTCGCTCAAGCCGCAGGTGGTCGTGGTGAACAACGGCGCGCGCAAGGGTTTCAGCAACGGAGGATACGAAACGCTGGCCAAGATCCCGGGGGTGGAAGGAATCTGGCAGGGCCACAAGGGCGCCATGAATGACGCCGATCACAATACGTCCGAAGATATGATCGCCAACCTGGAAGAGGGCGCAGCGGACAAGGGCAACACGATCAAGGCGTCGGTCTCGAGCGACGGCAAGTTCATGGTCACTAACAATCGGAACAAGTTCAGCAAGACGTATACTGCGCGCTAGGAACGTGAATTCGGGGACAGCCAGCCGATTTCGGCGAGCTTTTACGGACGGCCGGCGGGCTCAGCCCTTCGAAATCGGAGGCAGTCCCCGAATTCTCCGAAAGCCATTAGGGTCTGATAGCATTTACGACGAGAGATAGAATGCGATCCAAAATTGTGGTTTTCGCCGTAACGAGCGCGCTGCTGGCAGTCAACGCCGCGGGCCAAGGCAAGGCGACATCCGTTCGCTGCGATCGCGCGTGTCTGGACGCTTATGTCGACAAATATCTCGACGCTATGATCGCCCACGATCCGTCCAAGGCCCCGTTCGCGCGCGGCGTCAAGTTCACCGAGAACGGCCAGCGCCTGGAGCCTGGCGACGGCCTTTGGAACACCATGACCGGCAAGGGGACGTTCCGTCTTTTCGTCACCGACGTCGAGGCGCAGCAGGTCGCGTTTCTGGGAAGCATCACCGAAGCCGGGACCGGCGCCGTGATTGGACTCCGTCTGCGGATCCGCAACAACCAGATCACCGAAGCCGAGCACTTTATCCAGCGCAGTCCAAACTCGGCCGCGGGTTTCGAGCGGATTGGCTACAAGTGGACCGAGGCCGTCCCGCCCGCCGAGCGCATGTCGCGCGAGGAGCTTGTGAAAACCGCCAACATGTATTTTTCCGGCATGCAGAAGAACGACGGCAAGGGCGACTATCCGTTCGCCGACGACTGCAACCGGATCGAAAACGGCACGCTGACCACCAACCAGCCGACGCCTCAGGGCAAGCAGAGACCTGATCCGAAAACTGCCACCGGCTATTCAGGCCAGTGGAGCTGCATGGAGCAGTTCAAGAGCGGACTGCTGCACTTCGTCACGCGCATTCGCGATCGGCGTTATGTTGCCGTAGATCCTGAGCGCGGCCTGGTATTCAGCCTGATCTTTTTCGATCATTCCGCCGGAGACACGCGAAACTTCGAAACACCCGACGGCCGCAAGGTGAGCGCCGGCCCGCAGCAGCCCTGGACCTGGCAACTGGTGGAGCTTTTCGAGATCCGGCAAGGCAAGCTGCATCAGATTCAGGCCATCATGGAGCGCTCTCCTTACGGGATGAACTCCGGCTGGAGCTCCTGGGAAGACGGGATGAGCGACCGTGGCCGCGATGTCGCCAAACAATAAACAATAAATATGACGTTCGTGATTTTTGTTTTAACGCTGCTTAGTTTCCAGGCTCCGCTCGCTATCGACAACCCACGAGTGCAAGTTCGGGAACTGGAAGGCGCTGTGGATTCGATCCCCTACGATTCGGTGTGGGTTTCCCGTACGGGGCGCGCAGTTTTCTTGAAGAATGGTAGTAAGCACGAGGCGGACGGCAAAGGTATTCTGATCGGTCTCAGGGACCTCAGGGTGCCGCCGCTTCCCAACACGTCGGGTTATCCGCTGGCGATGCCTCGGCCGGGAAGCAAGAAGTTACTCGAAAACGACCGCGTCATTGTTTGGGATTACGCTTGGACTCCCGACGTCCCAACTCCGATGCACTTCCACGACAAGGATGTGGTGGTGTTTTATCTCGAAGACGGCGCACTCCAATCCACCACGCCCAGTGGTGAGAAGACCGTGAACGAATACAAGCCTGGCATGATCCGATTTAACCTGCGCGACCGGACGCACACGGAAACGCTGATCCGCGGCAAGCAACACGCCATCATTACAGAGCTGAAATAGCATGAGGAAATTCGCAGCGGCTCTCGCATTCTCTCTTCAGGTAGCTGGCTGGGGACAGAGTGCCTGCGATCGCGCGTGCCTTGAAAATTTCGTCGATCAATATATGGATGCGCTGATCGCTCACGATCCCAAGAAACTGCCGATGACCGCGCGCGTGAAAAATACCGAAGATGCCGTGCGTCTGGAGCCCGGCGATGGGTTTTGGCGAACCGCAAACGCGAAGGGTTCCTACCGGCTGTTTGTGACCGACACCGAAACCGGGCAGGTAGCTTTCATGGGAACTATGCGCGAAGATCCCAGCAACGCGGTAATCGTGGCCATTCGCCTGAAAGTCGAAAACCGCCAGGTTTCCGAGATCGAGAACCTGGTGGTGCGGAACGCACAGGCCGCCGCGAATCTGGAAAAGTTGGGCGCTCCCAATCCCGTGTTTCTGGAAGCGCTTCCGGTAGCGCAGAGGGCGTCGCGCGCGGAACTGATCCGGGTCGCCGACATGTATTTCTCCGGGCTGGAGAAAAACGACGGCAAAGGAGAGTATCCGTTCGCGGACGGCTGCGAGCGCATTCAAAACGGCGTTCAGACTACGAACAATCCGAACGCAGCGACGCAGTCTTCGCCACCGCCTGGGCGCGGCGGGCGCGGTGGAGATGGCAAACAACCCGCGGCTCCGCCCAAACCGCAGGGTCTGCAAATCAACATCGTCGCCATGGGTTGCATGGAGCAGTTCAAATCCGGCTATTTCCGCTTTGTGAACCGAATTCGCGATCGCCGTTTTGTGGTTGTCGACCGGGAGCGCGGGTTGGCACTCGCCATCACTGCTTTCGATCAGCCCGCCGGCAAATACGCCACGTTCAAGCTGGCAGATGGGCGCGAGATCACGGCGGGTCCGGAACGCCCGACTACGCTCGAAATAGCGGAGCTGTTTAAAATCGAAAACGATAAGATCCGGCGCGTGGAGGCCGTGCAGATGCAGATCCCGTACGGCATGCTTTCAGGCTGGAGTAGTTATGAGGACGGTATGTCCAATCGAGCGAGGACACAGTAATCATGGCTTTGCATCCGCAGTGTAAGGCGTTTCTCGATATGCTCGCCGCGGCGGGCGGGAAACCGATCGAACAGCTCCCGGTGACGGAAGCCCGGATGGTCGCCCCGGCGCTGATCGACTTGAGCGGACCCGAAGAACCGGTCGCTGAGGTCGAGAATCGCACTATTCCCGGTCCAGCCGGACCGATCGCCGTCCGTGTGTACCGACCCGTGCAGGAGGAAACGGTCCCGGCGCTGGTATTCTTCCATGGCGGCGGCTTCGTGATCTGTAATCTCGATACGCACGATCGGCCATGCCGCAGTCTCGCCAATGCATCGGGCTGTACAGTTATCGCAGTGGATTATCGGCTCGCGCCCGAACACAAATATCCTGCCGCGGTCGAGGATGCGTATGCGGCCACCCAGTATATTTCCGAGCACGCCGCGGAATTCGGCATCGATCCGAACCGGATTGCGGTTGGCGGGGACAGCGCGGGCGGGAATCTGGCCACCGTTGTGTCCTTCTTATCGCGGGATCGGGGCGGACCGCAATTGAAGTTTCAGCTCCTGATTTATCCTGTTGTAGACTTCGCTGACAACAGCCCGTCCATGCAGCAATATTCGAAGGATCACTTCCTGACACGCGAAAGCATGGATTGGTTCACGGAAAGCTACCTGCCCAGCCGCGAGGCGGGACTCGAGCCGTCGGCGTCCCCGCTGAACGCAACAGATTTCCGGGGTCTTCCACCGGCCATGATCATCACCGCAGAATGCGATCCGCTCCGCGACCTGGGAGAGGCCTACGCGCGTAAGTTGCAGAGCGCCGATGTTCCAGTCGAGCTGAAGCGGTACGAAGGCATGATCCACCCGTTCTTGCAGTTTGGCGGGATCATCGATACGGCCAAGGTCGCGATGGCAGACGCCGCGTCTGCTCTGCGTCGCGCGCTAAAAGCTGGTGCTTTCGCCGGCGCTTCCCTGTGATAGACTCCCGACCAGGAAAGGGGATCTACCTATGAAATATTGGCTGACGATCACAATTTTGTCGGCTGCGGCGATCCTGATGGGAGCCGACGCCGCCACCTTTGTAGGGCACGACAAGGTCGCCGACGCGCTGGCCAAGGGAGGGTCGCTGGCCGCGACCAAGGAGTATACGGTTTCGGGTGCCCACCGCAGCGGACCGGGCCAGGTGGAAGTACACGACAAAGAGACCGACATTCTCTACGTGACCGACGGCGAAGCCACCTTCATCACCGGCGGTACCATGGTCGGCGGAAAGTCGAGCAAGGCTGGTCAATGGCTGGGCACCGACATCACCGGTGGACAAACTCACCATCTGGTCAAAGGCGATGTCGTGATGATCCCGGCCGGAATGCCACACTGGTTCAAGGAAGTTCCCAAGTCGGTTAGCTATTTCGTAGTGAAAGTGCTGAAGGAGTAAGTCATGTCCCGAAAGATTTCCGTACTGATTCTCGCGCTAGCCTTGGTGGCCGCTCTGGCGCCCGCCGCCAACCTGGATTTTAATAATCCTACGGGCACGCAGGGCCTGATCATGATCGACAAACTGGGCGGCTTCGTGCGGTTCTTCGATCCGGTGAGCTTCAAAGAGCTGTCGAACTTCACGATCCCAGCCGGGCCGCCGCACGAGCTTGCTATCTCTCCGGACCACAAGACCGCCTACATCCCGATATACGGCGACGGCGTGTACGGCCGCAATCCGAATCCAGGCCACGTCATCGTGGTGGTCGATCTGGCGTCCAAGAAGATGACGGCGACTATCGACGTTTCGCCCTACCAGGCTCCGCATGGACTACAGGTCGACGCCAATGGCACGTTGTACGCCACCTGCGATCTGAGTCGCAAGTTCCTGGTGATCGATCCTAAATCCCGCACTATCACCGCCGCAATCGATACCGAGGGAACCGGCCACTGGATCGCCGTGCTGCCGGATGGCAGCAAAGCGTACGTCGCCAACAAGAATGACCGCCCGTTTGTAAGCGTGATCGACATCAAGGCTCGCAAGATGACCGGCAAGGTCTCCATGCCGAACGGCACACAAGGAATCACCATCTCGCCTGACGGAAAGCGTGTGCTGGCGGTGGATTACAAGGACCCGAAGTTCGCCATAATCGACACCGCCACCGACAAAGTGGTGGATACCGTCGCGGTGGAGAAGAACGCGCGCGGTCCCTTTCGCATAAAGTATTCTCCGGATGGGAAGACGCTGGTTACCTGCGACGATCAGGAGGGATTGGCGAATACCATGAGCACCTCGGATCTTCACGGCAAGCAGCAGGTGCTGACCGTCGGAAAGACGCCATTTGGGATCGCCTTCAGCGCCGATTCGAAGACAGCCCTCGTTTCGAATCACGGCGACGGGACAATTTCCGTGATCGACCTGCCGAGCGGCAAGGTAACGAATACCTTCAAGGCCGGGACGGGAATCGAGACGCTGTCTTATTACTAGAGGTCAGCCGGCGCGAGCACGCCGCCGGAACCTGCTATGTTCCGGGGCGGCAGGCCGTCGCGGTATCTCTTGCACACTCACTCCGGGGGAATTGGCATGGACCACCACCAAGCCTGAGTCAGTCACTGTGTGACCTTCGCGGCGGTTGGTCTCCGGATCGAGTCCGATGACCGCGTATTCCGGAATTCTCACGTTGTGATCGACAATGGCATTCCGGATCCGGCTATACGCGCCCACTTGCACGCCGGAAAACAAAAGGCTGTTCTCGACGGAAGCGTGACAGTCGACGCGGACGCCCGGCGAGAGAACGCTTCGCATCACACGTCCCCCGGAGATGATGCAGCCATGCGACACGATGGAATCGAGCGCCAATCCCACGCACTGGCCCTCCTGAGCGAAAACAAATTTGGCAGGAGGCAACGGCGGCATGGAGGTCCGAAGCGGCCATTCCTGGTCGTACAGATTGAACACCGGAGTCACCGCGACCAGATCCAGATTGGCTTCGAAGTAAGCCTCCAGCGTGCCCACGTCACGCCAGTAGATCATGTCCTTCTTGTTCTCATCCACGAAGTCGTAGGCGACAACGTTACGGCTCCCGATCAGCTTGGGTAGCACGTCACTTCCGAAATCGTGAGAGGAGCTTTCGTCTTCGGCATCTTCCATGAGCGCATCCAGCAGCACGGGAGTGGAAAACAGATACACGCCCATGGAAGCGCTGCAGACGCCGTCATTGAAGCGCGAACGGACCGCCCGCTCCTGCGGAGGCTTCTCAGCGAAGTCTTGAATCGAGTAATCAGCATCCATGCTCACGATTCCGAATCTGCTGGAGTCGGACGGGCTGATTTGGGTGGTGGCGACAGTGACGTCCGCGCCGCGTTCCACATGCCAGTTGAGCATGTGGGCGTAATTCATCTTGTAAACGTGGTCCGCAGAAAGAATGAGGACGTAAGGAACACGTTCGTCCACAATGCTCTGCATATTCTGGTAGCACGCGTCGGCGGTACCCAGATACCAGGTGTTACGAAGGCGCTGTGTCGGCGGGACGGCTTCAATGAACTGTCCGAGCTCGGGGGAAAGAATATTCCAAACGTGCCGGATATGGCGGTTCAGGCTTAACGCTTTGTACTGCGTCAAGACGTAGATCTTGCTGAGTCCGGAGTTCAGGCAATTGGAAAGCGTCAGGTCAATCAGGCGGTAGATGCCGCCGAACGGCATCATCGGCTTGGGTTGGTCGCGCGTGAGGGGAGCTAATCGCTCGCCGGCACCTCCGGCTAACAGAATTGTGAGGATGCCTTGCACGGGACCTTCTCTCTGAAGTTTAGGACTGGTTAGCTGTGGCCTGCGGCGACAGAGCGCGCCCGGATTTCCTGTTCGGCACGATACCAGTCGTCTTCTGCCGATCCACCGCTTCCGCCTCGAGCTTCCCAATATAAATAGGCGAGCTTGGCGATCTCATCCTGGACCGGGATGCTCGATTTAGAAACCGCTACAGATGCGACAGATTCTTCGCTTTTGGATCGAGCGGTTCCCCGACGAGATACCCGAGGTAAAATACTTCCACTCTGTGGACTTGCGTTTTTTGGATTTGTCCTCACGCGCCGTTTCCCTCCCTGAACCTACGCGGGTTGGTTTGAGCGCCCTTCTCTCGCAGAGGGCAAAATGTCGAGTGGCGAATTGCTACTCTACGGCAATTGTGACGCTATTAGGGGGCGGTGTCAAGAAGTAAGATCGCGTCTTAAGAAACGCCTTGGTCACTCTGCGATCGAAACAAAATGCCTTCTTCGCGAAACCGCCGATAAATCCGCTTGCGAAGCTCATCCTGCACCAGGAACTGATCGGCAAACTCTGCCACATGGCAGGCCAACGTAAAGTCCATGGAAGTATCGCCGAAACCGGGGATGAGTCTCGCCGATGGCGCAGGCTCCTTCAAGAGACCCGGAACTTGTCCGACCGCAGCGGAAGCAACTTCGGAAAGGGCTCGTTCCACCTGGCTTGGGTCGGAGTTGTAATTCACCGGAACCACAATGGCGATTCCCATCTTCTTCTCCGGCAGATGGTAGTTAGTAACAATGCTCTGCGAAAGCTTGTTATTAGGGATGAGCACCAGATTCCCTGATGCTTCCTTTAGCATGGTGCTGCGCCAGCCAATATCCTGGACGTAGCCGCTTTGCCCGGCGTCGATCTTGATGAAATCGCCGATTCGGATTTGACCCGCCAGGCTGACATAAAATCCGGCGAAGAGATTGGACAGCGTATCCTGAAGAGCCAGCGCCACCGCGAGACCACCTACGCCTAAGGCGGCCAGGATGGCTCTGATGTCCACTTCGAAGACCTGCTGCAGCAATGTCAGGAAGCCAAGTATCCAGATCGTGACACTGGCCAACACTTCGGTGAGCGTGCCAACCGGCAGAGCTCCTTCGAGTCGTGCCGAATAGACCCGCACCAGGCGCCCGCTCACCCGGGCTAAGGCCAGCGTCAGCGAAATAATCCAGAGCGCGAGCAGCAGTTTTCCCGACCAGCGCGTGACGCTACGCGGCAGATCTGAATATTCCGTGGCAAGATTAATTGCCAGGATCAGGACCCACAGCAGAAAGGGTCCGTGCAGCGACTCGATAAGAATGTCGTCTAGCTGTGTGCGGGTGGATGCCGCCCAGCGCCTCAGGCGGGCGAATAGGACGCGCCGGAACAGCCAACCCAGCGCAAGAACGGCGACAAAGAGAACTAAGGGCCATACCAACTGCTTCCAGTTCTCAATTAGGTATTTCGCGATGTTCTGGATCATTCCTCGCGCGAAGCGCCGTGGCGCATGTCCCCAGGTTACGATGAAAACGGAGGTAGACAGGAGATGCTACGAACCATATTGAATTCAGTTCTGTGCGGATTTCTGGCTGCGATCCTGGCCGGATCGGCTTTGGCGCATCATGGATGGACGGGCTATGACGAACAGAAAACTCTCACCTTGACCGGCGTCATTCGCGAATCGTCCTGGGAAAACCCGCATGGCCTTATCCGGCTGCAAGGAGATGAGGGGAAGGGCAAGACGTGGCTGGTGTACCTGGCGCCCCCTTCGCGCATGGAATCGCGTGGCTTGCCGAAGGACGCGATCAAGGTCGGCGCTACCGTGACGGTGGTGGGCTATCCGAACAAAACCAATCCGGATGAGATGCGAGCTGAGCGCATCACTGTCGGCGGGAAGACTACCGAGCTTCGCTGACTACAACTCGCCTTTGCGCATCTGCTCGGCCATATATTCGGAGGCGCGCATCGAGAGCGACAGGATCGTCATAGTGGGATTCTGGCTTCCGCCAGTGACAAAGCTGCTGCCATCCACCACGAACAGACTCTTGATATCCCAGCTCTGGTTCCACTTATTCAGCACGCTGGTCTTGGGATTATCGCCCATCCGGCACGTGCCCAGTTCATGAATGCTATAGCCGGGCGGAAATGGCTGATCGTGCCGGGCCAGAACTTCCCATCCGCAGGCGCGGCACAGCTCGGACATGGTGTTGATGGCGTCCTTAGCCATGTTGAACTCGTTGCTTGTGTAGCGCGTCTGGATATGCAGCACCGGAATGCCCCAGGCATCGGTCACATCCTTATTAATACGAACGTGATTCTCGAACCGAGGCAGAACCTCGCCCATGCAGGTGCCTGAAAATCCGGTTCCGCGATGCGTCTCGAGCGCGTCATCGAGCGCCTTTCCGTACAGCGGGAAAAACTTCGCGTCGGGTGTGCCGCCCGCGGTGAAATCGAACGCGTAGCCGCGCAGGAAATCTTTTTCCTTGGTCTGCAGATTGCGAAAACGGGGAATATAACCGCCGCCCGACGCGTAGTTCGCCGGAGCCGTCTTGTTACGAACCTCCGGCATCACGGCCTGGACGCTCTGGGTAATGTAGAACTGGTCGTGCAGGTAGTGGCCTAGCGCCCCACTCGAATTGGCGATTCCCGAATTCAGCAGGATGCGGGTGCTCTCCAGACACGATGCTCCTACAATCACAACTTTGGCCTTGGCGTGCATCTCGCGACGGGAATGGCGATCCAGAAAATTCGCGCCGTTTACCCGGCCCGTATTCTTGTCCACAGTGATGTCGCGAACCACGGCGTTCGGAACGATGGTCAGGTTCCCCGTGGCGAGCGCGTCCGGCAACAGGAGATTGAGCGAACTGGCCAGTTGTCCGCGACCCAGCGAGCTGCGCATCTTCGTGACGGTTATGCTGCGCTTGTTCGCTTCGCCGATGAACTTCTGAACCGCCGGACTCCACGGAGTGTTGTCATCGATGAAGTTGCCGTCGGGAAGCTGCTTCAGACCTTCCTTGCGGCCACGCACCCGGAAAATCGGCTCGACCTGGTCATAATAGGGAGCCAGATCCGCCAAACTGATGGGCCAGTTGTCGCCGAAACCGTCGTGATCCTTGGCCTTGAACTCGTAATCGCTAAGGCGGAACGACATGCGCGACCAGAACAGCGACTTTCCGCCCACGAAGCGCACGCGGACCCAGTTGTAGGGTTCGCTGGGATCGTGAGTATAAGGAACCTGTTTTTCGTCGACCCACTGGTTGGCATTGTATTCGTTGGCCTGAAATACGTGCGCCAGGTGGCCGGGTTTTCCCAAGCCGCGGTAAGGCAACTCCCAGGCAGGCTTGGAAACGCGATTGTTTTGAAAATCGATCGGCGGGCCCGCATCGAGCATCAGGCACTTAATGCCCTTCTTGGTCAGCGTGTACGCAGCCATCCCTCCAGAGGCGCCGGACCCGATGATGAGAACGTCGTAGTTGGGGGCGGCCATAGTTCTCCTGTGCGTTACTCTATCGGGAGCCAGTACAGCCCGCCGCCACTCCGTCGGCGCGTACCCCCGGAGGCCGCGAGATTGCGCTCGAACGAGTTGAAGGTCGCGGTGCGGACATCCTGCTTGGCCGCGACCAGCAGGCGCGCGATCGGATCGGCGGGCGGCTCAAAGGTCCATGGCTGGTGCAGCGGAGCGAAGAGAGTATCGGCCTGCGCGGCATCGGTATCCGCGAACGCCTTCCGGAAGCGGGTTTGCGACTGGTATTCGAGCGCGTCCAGCCCGCTTAGCCAAAGCTGCTGGCGGTCGACAGGAGAATCGCCGATCAGAAAATCCATGAACTCGGGCACGCGGGCCTCAAGAGCGCCGGGAGAGCCCTGGCCGGACGGCATCAACATCTCACACAACCTGCGAAGCGTCGCAAACTGCCGGGCGCTAAAGAATCCGAGAACCGGATCGGCCCCCTCTTCGGGGGTCGATAAGTCCAGCGGCGCCGGTTCCGCAGTAGCTCCATCCTGTGCCGCTGGGGCAGGCTGTTGAGCAGCTTGAGGCGCCTGCTGAGCAAGTAACGCGGGCGCGGCCGGAGCGGCGGCCAGAGCTTGGATGAAGCGTCGGCGTTTCATACGAAACGGATCATATCATTGTTTGCCGGACTCGATGACTTTTGCGGACTGAACAGCTTCCATAACCTGCGGGTCTTGCACGCGAGCGGTGAACCAATGCGGATAGAGCGGCGCCGGCGCCGTCAGCTCATCGAGCTGTGACATTTGCTCGGCGGTAAGCTGAATGTTGACTGCGCCGAGGTTATCCTCCAACTGCGCAATTTTGTTCGCACCGATCAAAATCGACGTCACGCCGCGCTTGCGCAGCAGCCAGGCCAAAGCGATCTGCGCGGGCGAAGCGTTGTGCGCTTTGGCGATCTCGCGCAGTTTGTCGACCACCGCATACGCCTTCTCGCGGTCATACGGCAGGAAGTCGACGCCGGTGAGCCTTCCGCCGTCGCCCTGGGGATTCTCGCGCGTGTATTTGCCGCTGAGGAGTCCTCCTGCGAGCGGGCTCCAAACCATCATCCCGATACCGGCATCTTCCAGGAACGGAACGATGTCATATTCCACATCGCGGCCCACCAGCGAATAGTACACTTCGGCCGCACGGAATCGCGCATAATCGTGCTGCTTCTGGAGTCCCACGGCCTTGGCTGCCATCCACGCGGGCCAATTTGAAAAGCCGACATAGCGGACTTTGCCTTGCCGGACAAGATCGTCCAGCGCGCCGACGGTTTCTTCCACCGGGGTGTTCACGTCGACGCGGTGGACCAGGTAAACGTCGATGTAATCCGTGCCCAGCCGCTTAAGACTCCCTTCCGCCGATGCAAGAATGTGCTGGCGGGAGAGTCCCTGATGAATCAGCGCCTCACCTGTTCGAAAGCCGACTTTGGTGGAGACCACCACGTCTTTGCGATGAGCGCCGAGAGCCTTTCCGAGCATCTCCTCCGACTGGCCGCCGGTGTAGCCATCGGCTGTGTTGAAAAAATTAATGCCTGCATCGAGTGTCTTCCCAATGAGCTGATCTGCCAGCTCCGGACCAACCTTGGACACGGCGGCAAATATTCCTTTGCCCGTGCCAAAGGTCATGGCGCCGAAAGCGAGTCGGGAAACGATTAATCCGGTATCACCCAAGCGTGAATATTGCATGGTCCTAGTTTCCCAAACCATGTGTTATCGTTTTGGCATGAATTCGCTTTCGATGTCACGCCGCACGTTTGTTGCGATGTCGGGACTGGGTCCTCTGGCATTCGCCGCGGGAAAGAATATTCCAGTTGGATTGGAGCTCTTTTCCGTCCGTGACGAGCTGATGAAAGACTTGCCAGGCACCGTCCGCGCGGTCGCGAAGATGGGATACCCGGTAGTGGAGTTCTACGCGCCATATTTCAGTTGGACGCCGGCATACGCCAAGGATGTGCGAAAACTTCTGGACGATCTCGGGATTCGCTGCAACTCGACCCACAACAACCCTGCTTCATTCACCGCCGAAGGACTGCCCAAGGCAATTGAACTGAACCAGATCATCGGAAGCAAGAACATCATTATGGCGAGCGCAGGCCGCGTCGAGGGGATCGCAGGCTGGAAAACGCTCGGCGAGCAGATGACCAAGGTGAGCGAAACGCTGAAGCCGCTTGGAATGGGTACCGGCTTCCACAATCACCAGACCGAATGGGCGCCGGTCGAAGGGAAGCGCCCCATGGATGTGCTGGCCGCGAACACACCCAAGGAATTCACGCTCCAGCTCGACGTCGGCACAGTGATGGAGGCCGGCGCCGATCCTGTTGCCTGGATAACCGCAAATCCCGGGCGCATCCGCAGCATCCACTGCAAGGACTGGGCGGCAGGGCAGGGACAGGATCGCGGCTATCGCGTCCTGTTCGGCGAAGGCGATTCGCCCTGGGCCAAAATCTTCGAGGCTGCCGAGAGTGTCGGCGGTGTCGAATACTACCTGATCGAGCAGGAAGGCAGCCGGTTCCCGGCACTCGAGACTGCCGAGCGTTGCCTGGCGACCTGGAAGAAAATGCGGGCGTAATTAGCGCGGCAGAGTGAACGTGTACAGCGTATCGCCCGCACCGACCACCAGATACTGGCGGCCATCCATTTCAAACGTAATCGGCGCGTTGCTCACGGCGGTGTGCAATCCGGCATGCCACAGGATCTTGCCATTGGCCGGATCCCAAGCGATCAAGTTGCCCGTGGGATCGCCGCCGAAGAGTAGTCCGCCTGCGGTGCTCAGCAGACCGGAGCGGCTTCCGCCCTGGTTGGGGTAGCGGTGGCTCCACACGATCTTGCCGGTCTTGTAGTCGATCGCCTGCAGCAGGTTCTGCGACCATACACTCTGATCGCGACCCCCATAGCCCTCCGGCGTTTCCTCTGTATCAGTGAGCCAGTACACCGCATACGATTCGGTTGCGTGCGTATAGAACAAACCGGTATCGGGATTAAATGTCGGCGCGAACCAGTTCGCGACGCCGCTCGAATTCGGGGAGACCAGCACACCGTCGGTCTTGGGATCTTTGGCCGGATCAGGCACCGGCCGGCCTTTAGCATCGATACCCTTCGCCCAATTCAGCGTTTCGACAAACGGCGCCGTCAGGAGATTCTGCCCGCTGGTCCGGTCGAGCAGGACGAAGTACCCGTTGCGCGCGGCCTGCGCCAGCATTTTGCGAGGCTGCCCCTTGAATTGACCGTCGATGAGAATGGGCGTTTCGACGTTGTCCCAATCGTGCGTGTCATGCGGGGAAACCTGGTAATACCAGACGATTTTGCCCGTGTCCGGATTCAGCGCCACAATCGAGCAGGTATACAGGTTGTCGCCCTTGCGGCTCTGCGCGGCGTGCACAGGATTCGGATTGCCGGTGCCCAGGTAGTAGAGATTCAGCGCGGGATCATACGTGCCGGAGAGCCACGTCATACCGCCGCCGTGCTCCATCGACAGCTTCGACGGCCATGTCTCGGAGCCGGGTTCGCCGGGCCGCGGCGTTGAGTTCCAGCGCCACTGCACCTCGCCGGTTTCCGGATCGCGCGATTCCAGGTACCCCGGCAGATCCAGCGAATCGCCGCCCACCCCGATGATGATGTGATTCTTAATGACCAGCGGCGCGGATGTGCAGAAATACTCCTGCTTCACATTGGCGATCTGATGATTCCATCGCAGCTTCCCGGTCTTGGCGTCTAGCGAAATGAGGTAACAGTCGGGTGTTTCGAAATACAGCCAGTCGCCGTACATGCCGAAGCCGCGATTGCCGATATGAATCCCTCCTTTGGATTCCCATGTGTAGTGCCACAGCTCGCGTCCGCTCCGTGCGTCCACGGCCCAGGCGTTATCCGGCACCGCGAAGTACAGAATGCCATTGACCGCGAGCGGCGTAGCCTTAATCTGGACCGCTGCACCTGCCGTGAACCGGCGTGTCCACGCGAGATTCAGCGTGTTCACGTTCGACCGATTGATCTGCGTGAGCGGGCTGTAGCGGCGCCCGGTGTAGTCGCCGTTGTAGGTCGGCCAAGCGTCGGTGGGAGGCTGAAGGAGCTTGGCGGGATCGAGCGGTTGCGCGGCCAATGCCGCCGCCACAACAAACGAGGCGAGAAATATTCGTTTCATTTGAGCGTCGCCAGGTAAGCCAGAACATCGTGCATGTTCTTGTCGGTGTATTGCCGGAGCAGCTGGGCGTGCGCCGCGAGCGGATCCTTTATATCGACTTTTACCGAATCGCGCGGGAACGAACGATAGTAACCTTCCGCGTCGCGCAGCCCAAGTGTAAAGTCATCGATGAATTCGAGCGTGCCGGAAACAGCGCGTCCTGTGACCGGCTTCACCGTCACGATTGTCGGCCTCGCGGGCGCGCCGCCGCGTCCACCGCGCGGATAAAGAAACCGCGTCTGCAATTGCACCGGCTGAAATCGGCTTGCGATCCCGGCCAGATCGCCCGCAGCGGAATGGCACGTGTTACAGCGTCCCGCGCCGTTGAAATATGCCTCGCCCGCCTTCCTATCCCCCGTGAGCACGTCCTGAATTGCATAAGCATTGCGATTGATCGCCGCCTGCGTGCGCTCGCGCAGGAACGCAGCCAGATCCTGGATCTGCGGATCGGGTAGATCGAACGCCGGCATACCTTCGTTCGGACGTCCCTTGCGGATTACTGGCCCGATCAGGCTGCCCTGCTCGTCATCGAGCACAATTTCCGACCGCACCAGATCCGGCCCGCTCTCGCCGCCGCGGGCCAATGGCCCATGGCAGAATCCGCACTGCGCGACAAACTGCTTCTGGCCGCGTTCGACAGCATCGGGCGGAGGAACCGGTCGGCTGATCAGCTGCGCATCCAGGGGTAGGCCCGCGGCAAATAGCCAAAGGGCTCGGAGAATCATATCAGGCAAATTGTACACCCGCGAACGATATAATGTTTTCGCGGTATTCAGAGGAAAAAAGATGCTTCGTATTTCGGTTCTCGGCATTTTGACTGGAGTTGCCGCCATGGCGGCTTCGGCGACCTTTAACAAGGATGTGCTCCCCATTCTGCAGAAGAACTGTCAGGTTTGCCATAGGCCGGGCGAAGTGGCGCCCATGTCTTTCTTGACCTACGAAGACGCGCGGCCGTGGGCCAAGGCCATGAAGAACGCGGTGCTCACCAAGAAGATGCCGCCCTGGTTCGCCGATAACCGCTACGGACATTTCGCCAACGATCGAAAGCTCAGCGAGACAGACGTCAAGGCGCTGTCTGACTGGGCCGATAACGGCGCTCCCGAGGGCGACGTTAAGGATCGTCCCAAACCGCTGGCGTTCCGCGAAGGCTGGAACATCACGCCGGACATCGTGGTCGAGATGCCCAACGAAGTTCACCTGCCCGCCACGGGCGCGGTCGATTACCAGTACATTCTGGTGAAAACCAATTTCAAGGAAGACCTGTGGGCCTCCGCAGCCGAACTGCGTCCGGGAAATCGCCAGGTGGTGCATCACATGCGCGCATACGTGCTGCCCGCGGGATCGCACTACGTCGATGGGGCCGTGCCGGGCGTTCCCTTCATCATGAAGGACCTTGCTGCGCGAGCTGTGGTGACTGGCGATTCGCTCGACATGTCACGCGAGATCCTCACCAAGTGGAATCCGGGTTTGAACGAGCAGACCTTCGAATCCTACAGCGCGGCGAAGTTTATTCCCAAGGATTCCGATATCGTTTTCGAAATTCACTACACCCCCAACGGCAAACCAGCTACGGACAAATCGAAAGTCGGGATCCAGCTCTCGAAAGCGCCGCCTAAACTGCGCTACTTTACTTCGGATTCCCTCATCAACATGGGATTCGTGATCAAGCCGGGCGACGATAACTCCGAAGTGCGCCAGGAAGTGATCGTGCAGGACAACGTGCAACTGGTCTGGATGCAGCCGCACATGCATATGCGCGGGAAGGATATGGAGATCCGCGCCTATTATCCTTCAGGCGAATCGGAAACCTTGCTGAAGGCCAAGTTCGATTTCAACTGGCAGCTCGGCTATGAGATGGCCAAACCGCTCACGCTGCCCAAAGGCACGCACCTGTTCGCGATCGCGCACTTCGACAACTCGGCGAACAACAAATTCAATCCCGATCCCAAGGCGGAAGTACGCTTTGGATTCCAGAGCTGGGAAGAAATGAGCGTAGGCTTCTTCTCGGTAATCGCCGATGCGAAGCTCGATCCGAAGAAGCTGTTTATTACGGTGCCCGAAGCGCAGGTGCGGGCAGCCAACTAATCGGTTCCGAACGCGAGCAGCACATTCCCCGGCATTCCGTTCTGGCGCGAGTAGCCGGAGTTGACGTAGACCATTCCGTCCACCACCACCGCACCAGGTCCGTCGATCGAGCCCCCGTGTCCCTTCACGCCGTTAACCGTGGAATATTCGCGGGCTGTGTCGAAATCCCAAAGGATCCTTCCGTCTTCCGAAGAATACGCGCGCATGTGCCCGTCCACGGAGCCGGAAAACACAATGCCGGGCGTCACCGTCACCGCCGCGGGCTGCGCCGGGCTGCAGCCAGCCCTGTTCTCAGGACAAGTGTGCTGCGGCTCGGCGGACCAGATCTTCGCGCCGTCAACGATCCGAATCGCGTGCAGACCACCGCCGACATTAGGATCGAGGTTCGAGGTGCGCAAATCCGCGGGGTCGCTGCTTCGGACCGCCGCCCGCGCCAGATCGGACACCGCTGCGTAGACATTTTGGCCGTCCGCAGCCATGCCCCATTGCACTCCCCCGTTCGTGCTTCCCTTGCCGACGCGGATCTGCCACACGATTTCCCCTTTGCGCGCGGGATCCAGCGCGTAGACTACGCCCGATTTCTGTCCGGCGAGCAGCAAGTCGCGGTTTCCGGAACGAACATTTCCCGTGTTCACAAGAATCGCCGAGGAACCAAAGTCGAAATCCGGCCCGCATGCGATACCTTGACGCGAGCAGCCGCCGCTGAAAATATCGCCCGCGCTGAGCTGGCGCGACCAGACGATTTTTCCAAACTTCAAATCCAGGGCCAGGACGGCGTCGCTCGTAGCGGTCGCCGGCGGGGAATAATTGTCTCCCGTGGTGACGTATAGCAGCCCGCGTGCGATATCGAGGGTGGGTGCCGACCACACGGGTGCGCCGGAAGGTCCCCATAGCTTGCCGATCTGCTTGGGAACATCCACCGTATACGTGTGCCACACCGGCGCGCCGTCGCGAGCGCGTAGCGCGGCGACGCTGCCGCGAAATGTGCAGCAAGCATAATCGGCACTGATGGCGCGATTTTCCTCCCACGACGCAACCGGCACGAACACCGTCCCGTTGTACTCGACTGGCGAGCCGGTCAGCCGCGCAGCATCATGCTCTTCGATCTTTTTCTTCCACAGTTCGCGTCCAGTCGCGGCGTCCAGCGAATAAAACCATCCGAGCTGATCGCCGAACAGTAGCGAGTAGCCCTTGCCGGTATTAACAGCCAGGATCGACGAGCGCACCGGACCGCGCGCATCATAGGTCCAGCGGATACAGCCGGTCTTTGCGTCCAGCGCGTGGATCACACCGCCCGCGCTGCCGGTGAACAGGTTTCCGTCGATGATGGTCGGCTGCGCGAACGCAGTGGTGTCGCCGTCATAGGCGAAAGCCCATTTCAGCTTCAGCCGTTGCACGCCGTCCAAAGTAAGGCCGGCAGCTTGAATGCTCTGGTAGCGGGAGTTGTTGATGCCGGGACTCCAGCCATTCCACTGCGGCTGCGGTGTTTTGCCCTTAGCGTCCGACGTGAAGCGTACGGCGCGATCGGCGCAGAAAGCCGCCGGCGCCACCGTCACAGAAGGCGCGGCTGTTCCCAGGTAAGATGCCACTGCTTCCCGTTCGGCAATGCTCATCGTGTATGCCACGTTCCCCATCACGCCCCAGTTGAGTGTGCGGAGGATACGCGCAGCGGGCAGTTTGCGCAATGTGTCGACTTGCGGAATTCGGGGATTGTTCTGCTCGTGGCAACCGGCGCAGCGCTGTTTGAACACTTCTTCGCCGGACACCGCCGCGAACATAGTGGTTCCAAGAGCCGCAGCCAGGAAATATACTCGGATCATGTGTCGATTCCTATTAATCCTAGCAGCCGGGGTCGGACTTCTTAACGCACAAGTGCAGGCAACACAGCAAGACGCCCGCTGCGCCGGTTCGCGTGATCTCCGCCTCACCAACGGCAAGATCATGACCATGGACCGGCAGAACACCCTCGTATCCGAGGTCATCATCCAGAACGGGCGATTCACCGCGGTCGGCCGCACTGGCGATGCACGCGTCGGCCCGTGCACTCGGACGATCAACCTGCGCGGTCGCACCGTAACGCCAGGGCTGATCGATAATCACAACCACATTGTGCTGCTGGGCATTCGTCCGGGCTATGACACGCGCCTGGAAACGGCTGCGTCCATTAAAGATGTCCAGGCGTCGATCGCGGCACGAGCCAAGTCGGTACCTGCCGGAAAGTTCATCACCGCGATGGGCGGATGGAATCAGGTTCAGTTCGCGGAAAAACGCCTGCCCACGTCGGCGGAGCTCGATGCCGCCGCGCCAAATCATCCCGTGATCGTCTATCAGGCGTTCACCGGACCGGCGGCCGTCAACACGCGCGGGAAAGCCTTTTTCACCAGTAAGGGAGTAGCGGTGAGCGATACCGGCAGCATCGCCGCGAATGCGCCTTCCGTCGCCGCGTTGAATGCGTTGCGCGCCTTGCAGACTTTCGAAGATCAGAAGCGGGGAACCGCGGACGCCATGGCGTATGCGGCCAGCGTCGGGTTGACCACCAACGTGGATATGGGGGCTTTCCTTCCTCCTGGCTTGGCGGATATTCAGGACTCGTTCACCTTCGACGGTCTCGCGACCGCGGATCCGTTCCGCATGTACGACGCTTTTCAAGCGCTGCATCGTGAAAACAAGATGACCACGCGCTTGCGCATCTTTTTTCTCAGCATGGATACGCGGCCGGACGTGCCCATGCTGAAGCAGCGCATGTCTAACATGTTCCCCGGCCTTGGCGACGACATGCTGAAGATTTCCGGAATCGGCGAGTTCGCATCGCAGTGGCCGTTGTTCGGGACCGTCACGGCCCCGGCCAACTACGAAACCGCGCTCCAGTTGATCGCCAAGGAAGGTTGGGCGTTTCAGCAGCATAGCTTGTCACCCGCAGAGGATCAATTGACTGCGGCGACGTTTGAAAAGGTGAACGCAGTCACACCTATCAAAGATCTGCGGTGGTCTATCGCCCATGCGCCCCGCATCGATCAGGCGACGCTGAACCGGTTCAAGGCTCTGGGCGCCGCGATAGCGGTCCATCCGTTCGGGTATCTTGCAGGCACCCCGGGAGCCGGGCCGCCGCTGCGCATGATTCTTGATAGCGGCATTCACGCCGGCGCGGGTTCGGACTCCGCCCAGATCTCGACGCTCAATCCGTGGCTCATCATTTACTACATGGTCACCGGCAAGAACTCCTCCGGCGCGCTGATCAATGATAAGCAGCAGATTACGCGCGCGGAAGCGCTGCGGTTGTACACTGCTGAGAACGGCTGGTTCCTGCGCGAGGAGAATCAGCTCGGCTCGATCGAAGTCGGCAAGCTAGGCGACCTGATCGCGCTAAGTGACGACTACTTCGATCCCGCGAAGGTTCCGGATGAAGCGATTAAGAAGCTGAAGTCAGTGCTTACGGTAGTGGACGGCAAGGTCGTCTATGACGACCTGCGTTAGGAGAACGTGATTACCGCGCCGAGTACCGTGCGATCCGCGACGTCCTGCACCGCTTCCCGCGTCCGTTCCAGGGGATACGTTTTCGTGATCATCGACTTCGTATCAATCACGCCCTTTTCGATCAGCCGCACGTAGCGCGGGATGTCGCGCAGCATGTTCAGCCCACCTTGCTGGCCGGAGTGGAAGGTTCGGCCACGGTTCGCGAACTGCACGGCCGAGAATGTGACGTTTCCGCGCTGACCGAACCCGAGCGTCACGATGTGCCCGCCCGCGCGCGTGAAGTCGAACGCCTGTTGCAAGGGCAGAACGCCAGTCGGATCCGGCCCCACTTCAGTCTTGGGCGCGAAGGTATCGCCGCCCACCGCTTCGATGGTGAAATCGGGACCATTAGGCACCGCCAGGAACTGGTCCGCCCAGGCGCGCCCGCCCGCGAACCGGCGATCCGTCGGACCTTTGCAAAGATCACGAATCTTGGCGACCAGGCCGTTACCTTCCGCGTTGGGATCGAGCGTCATGGTAGCCCCCACCTTCATGGCGATCTCGCGGCGGTACTTGATCGGCTCGACGACGATAACCTGTCCAGCGCTCTGGATCCGCGCGGATTGAATCGCGCCCATGCCCACCGGACCCGCGCCCAGAACCACGACGTCGGCGCCAGGCTCGATCTGCGCCAGGTTGTGGCCGGCCGCCAGACCAGTGCCCACAGTGTCGCCCAGCAGGGTGAGCTCGGCCGAAGGGACGTCCGTGAACACCGGACAGCAATACTCTTCCGGCACCACCATGATCTCGCTCAAGCCGCCCAGCGAGCCGCCCTCGAACACCTGCGTGCCGTCCGCCATCTCCGCGATCGGATGAGCCGGCGCAGTGGAAAGAAACTGGCACCAGTCGGAGCGGCCTTGCAGGCACTGGTAGCACTGCCCGCATTGGGGTGTGCCGGGAATCACCACGCGGTCGCCGATCTGGACCCGCTTCACCAGCGGCCCGATCGCTTCCACTACGCCCATTCCGGAATGATTCGGGATCGATGCCTGGCGGGCAGCCGTGGTCCCCAGAGCCTGCCCGACGATGGTGTAGCAGACGGCCGACGCCTGCGTGCGGATGACGACTTCGCGCGGCTGGATCGCAAGCAGCCTGAGTTCTTCGACCGACGCGCCTGTTCCGTGCCGGACAAAAGCCTTGAACCTGCGACCTGTATTGGTGCCGGTGAGCTGTGCGGGAGCTTGTCCCGGTACGACTTGCGGGACCAATGCAACACTCCCTGCAGCCGCAGCGTTCTTGAGCATTTTCCGACGCGAGAGTGCCATGGAAGTTGCCTCCTGGCGCAGGATATCACCTATCGGTCAACATAGGGACTGCCTACGAATTTCCGCGACCGCAGGACACGAAAATCACGACTCAACTTAGCGCGGAAATTTGCTGGCTGTCCCATTCTGACAAGCTACGAAGTGGTGATCTTCTCGGTAAACTCGCTCGCGGGAATCGTCCACCCAAAGTAGGATTCCACGTTAAACAGAGTCGCCTCCTGCATCGCGGGCGGACCCGCCGGCATCACGGCGTCCGAGATCAGGATCGGCCAATAGTCCAAAACGAAGGCGTGCCGCAGCGTGGTTTCGACGCACACATTCGTCGCGATCCCGGTGAAGAATAGATACCGGATGCCCCGCGCCTTCAGCTCGGCATCGAGTGGCGTGTTTGCGAAGCCGCTGTACCGGCTCTTCACGATCACCAGATCGCCTGCCTGCGGCTTCAACTCATCGACGATCGCGAAGTCCCAGGTTCCTTCTATAAGGAGCGTGCCTTTCAGCTCCGGTCTGCAAGCCATCAGGCGAAGCGCCAGCTCCTTGTGCCAATTCGGCGCGGAGGGACCACCGCTGTTGCTCAGATCCGGCTTGAATCCCATTTGCAAGTAAACGACGGGAACGCCCGCCCGCCGGGTGGCTTCCAACACGCCGGAAATACTTCGAATGACAGCCCGCGCGCCGGAGATATCCACCCCCGCGATGTCCAGCATCCCGTTCTTGCTGGCGAAAGCGTTTTGCATATCCACCACCACAACCGCCGACTTGGCAAGGTCGATTTCCACGGGCTCCGGCTTCGCATTCAGCTTCAACATTCAGGTTGGTCCTCAGCTTTACGATGATATAACGCGAGCCGTGAAAACGACCCCGTTCGCCGCTCTAGCACTCGCCTCGGCCGTCCTCGCGCAGGTTCAGAACTACAAGCCGGTCACCCAGGAAATGCTGCTGAACCCCAGCCCGAATGACTGGCTGATGTACAGCCGCACTTACGACGCGCCCCGCGGGAGATCTGATTTTCCACCGAGATATCAATCGCTGCTTTCGGGATAATCTCGCGGTTGCGGGGCGCGCGAGAAGCCTCGCTAAATCCGCCTAAGGGCGGTAACGCCATCTACGTTTTCGCACTGCCGTAAGGCCGCTAGTACTTATTTTTCGGGGAACTACCTAATTGTCCACGAGTACGCGCTCACGTATTCTGTGGCAGGGCCGATATTACTAATAATCGACCGCCGAAGGAGTTACCATTGCGTTGCCTTTATTACCTGGCCGGAATTCCGATCTTATTGGGGCTTTCTAGCGTCGTCAGCGCCCAGGCTCCCTCTCTGGGAAGTTGCCCGGTTCTGCCAGCAGACAACATTTGGAACACTCCCATTGACCAGCTGCCGGTATCACCAAATTCCTCCACCTACGTCAACACCATCGGCCCAGGCGTCGGAGTTCATCCGGACTTTGGCTCGGGTTCGTGGGCCGGAGAGGACATCGGAATGCCGTATGTCACGGTGCCCGCCACGCAGATCAAATATCCGGTAAGTTTCTTCTATCCCACTGAGAGCGATCCCGGGCCGTACGCGGTGCCCCTGAATGCTCCTATTCAAGGTGGAAGTGCGAGCACCGGTGACCGGCACGTGATTTCCATAGACGTCGATCACTGCATCCTTTACGAGATGTATGCGGCCTACCCGCAAGCGGCGAGTTGGCAGGCGGTCTCGGGAGCTATTTATAACCTCCTGTCGAACAATCTGCGAGTGGCCAGCTGGACTTCGGCGACCGCGGCTGGCCTGCCGATGTTTCCAGGCCTGGTCCGCTATGACGAAATTCTTGCGGGCGAGATCCGGCATGCTCTTGAGTTCACCGTCCCGCAAACCCAACAAGCTTACGTCTGGCCTGCGCGGCACTTCGCGTCTCCCCTCACCGGGGCGCAATATCCACCGATGGGCGTCCGCTTTCGCCTCCGCGCGAATTTCGATATCTCCGGCTTTTCGCCTACCAACCAGATCATCCTGCGCGCACTGAAGAAGTACGGGATGATGATCATCGATAACGGCGCGCAATGGTTCATCTCCGGCACGCACGATGCGCGGTGGGATAACGCGGACCTGCACAATCTGGGAGCCGTGCATGGATCGGATTTTGAAGTCGTGGACGTCTCCGGGCTCATGATTGCGCCCGATTCCGGCCAGGCACGGCAATCCACAACGGTTAACGTCACTGTGACCGTCACGCCCGCCAGCGCGTTGGTCCGCATCAACAGAACCAGGGCCTTCACCGCGACGGTTCAGAATACATCCAACACAGCCGTAACGTGGAAGGTCAACGGCATTACGGGCGGGAACTCCACGGTCGGTTTTATCAGCAGCCTGGGGACCTATAAGGCTCCGTCCGCGGTGCCGCCGGGAGCGGTCGTAACAGTCAGTGCGGTGAGTGTTTCCGATCCAACCAAATCCGCCGACGCGCTAGTTACGGTGGTCCGGAGATAAAGCTCCTGCCGCGAACTTCCTGAGGCTCCCCGAATAGCAGTCGACGGCTGATCCGTTCTCGGATCTGCTCCTGATTCTCGGCAGCGCGCCGCCTCCTGCTGGCGCACTGGAATACTACAGCGCTCATCAGGTCGCTAAAGAGTTTGGCCAGATCGCGCTCGTGCTCTTTTGAGAACTTCTTGCCAAGCCAGCCTCGGTGCGCAGGTTCACAAATACTGAATTCTTCTCCATCGTTGCGGAATCGCAAGATCAGGCGCGAACCGGCCCGTGAGTACACCGGTTCCAGGATCACGTCCACCTGGTCGAGCGTCGCCACGTACCCGATCTGATCCGCATCCTTCTCGCGCCAATGGATCTCCGCCGGAACTTCTGAGGTTCCGTCCAAAAGATACTGAACGATATAGGCGTCCGAGATCGGCACGACAACGCTCCAGCGTGTTCAGATCTGCGGGGATGAAGGAGAGCAGCGGACGGGGGAACTCTGCCACCCCATGCTAATGGCGGGCGTGCGATCCGTCAAATAAAAAGAATCGATCCGACGGACTCAAGTTATTGATTTGATGAAAACTCCTCAATCCGGAGGGTTAGCGCTTATCCGCCAGTGCGAACACGTAGATCGAGTTGTACCCTTTGATGGTCTTGAGGTCCGGAGTCATGGCCGTGAGGGTTCCGGTCAGCGCGCCGTCTCCGGTCATCACCGCGACGTACTGCTTGCCGTTCACCGCGTACGTGATCGTGCTCACCGAAATCGACCCGCCCAGGATCGTATCCCACAGAACCTTCCCGGTTTCCGAATCGAGCGCCATGAACCGCCGATTTAAGTCGCCCCAGAACACCAGGTCACCCGCGGTCGCCACTACCGATCCGTTGGTCAGCGAGTGGCCTAAGTAAAATGGCTGGATCTCGCCCGTCGACATGTTGATTTTCGCCACGCCGGCCATCTTGTTCGGCTCAGATTTCGGACCGGAAACTGGTGTCCGGCCCCGGCTCACGCCCATGTCAAGGCAGTTGTCGTTATAGGGCACGTACAGCGAGTTGGTCTTCGGACTGTACGCAGTGGGCCAGTAGCTTCTGGTGTTGTAGAAGCAGATGGTGTGGTTCTTTTCGCCTTTGTCCTTGAACACCAGGTCCCAGTTGATTTCCGTTTTCCCGGTTTTCCCATCGATATTTTTGATCAGGAAGTTGGGGGTGTCATAGGGAAACGGACTCGCCCATAAAAACTGTCCGTTATTGCGGTCCATCGCGAACACGCCGCCGCCTTCACCGACCATCACGGCGATATCGTGCTGCTGGCCTTTCGGGATATCCGGATTCATCCACTTCACGAATTTTGGATCGGGACTCACGGCCGTTCTCAGCAGCGTCCGTTCGTGGGTGTAGTCTTCGTCCCAGTCGTCGCCAGGCAGATGCTGGTAATACCATTTGAGCTTTCCGGTCTCCGGATCCAATGCGACCGTAGAATTGCTATAGAGATCCGAGGGCGAAACGCGCGGGATCGCATCGATGTTACCGGCGTGCCGGTCGAGGCGCGTGTTCGGCGTGGGATTCGCGATGCCCCAGTAAATCACCTTGCGCACCGGATCGTAGGTGCCCGGCAACCCCCAGGTCGACGTGGTTCGCTTTTCCTCCGGCGCGCCGCCCCAGCTGTCGGGATTCACATCGTTCGGTCCTTGGGCGGTGAAAAACTTCCAAAGCTCGGCGCCGGTCGCCGCATCGTGAGCCGCGATGTAGCAATTGGCCCGCAATCCGCCGGTGCACGTGCCGCCCGAAATAAACTTGCCGTCCATGGCGATGGAACCCGACGAGTGTCCGCGCGCGTCCGCTACTTTCCAGCGCGCCGCGCCCGTGCGAGCGTCAATCCCGACGATAAAGTTGTCCGGCGCCATATAGAGGATCACGTCCTGGTAGATGGAGATGGCCTTCGATCGGCCCGATGGTCCCTGGACGTTGTCCGCGCGGTGCTTGTACTCCCAGATGAGATCGCCATTGGTGGCATCCAGCGCGAGAACCGACGCCGGGGGAGCGATGACGTACATGATTCCGTCATGCACCAGCGGGATGCTCTCCATAGTGCCGTTGGAGAGGCCGCGGGTCCACGACAGCCCGAGCTGGCCCACGTTCTGCTTGTTGATCTGATTGAGCGGGCTGTAGCGCTGCGCGTCGTAGGTGCGGCTGAACATCAGCCAGTCATTCGGACTGGGATTAGTCAGCATCTCCTGCGTGACGGGCTTGTAATTCTGGACTTGCGCCCGCGCGGGAGTCATGAGTCCCGCCTCTATAAGTGCGATAACGAATGCGATCGAGAGTAGCGTCCTGGTCATGTCGCCCTCCTTCAAGGTCTACCGACAGCGTAGTTTACCGCACTCTAAGGTCACGGCGCGGGAGTGGATTGCTTAGGCCGGATCGGGTGAACTGCTAATAGACAGTGTCCGGGAAGCCCTGTATTCTGAGGCTGCCTGTCCTCCAGGCAACTATGCAACGTTGCAAACAGTGTGAAACCCCCATCGCCAAGAGCGACACGGCCTGCGTTAATTGTGGAGAATCGGTAGCGCCGGTAAAAAAGAAGACTGACTTCCGCAAGAAATTCGGCAAGCTGGTCACGGTGATGTTTATACTCTCCGCAGTGCTGACTGTGGTGGCGCTGTTTACCAGCTATGTGGGGTCGTTTATAATTTGCCTGAGTGCGACGATTGTGCTTCTGATGGTCAAGAAGTCAGCCGACGAGATGTCTTCGTCGCAACAATAAACCCCGCCTACCGAACCGCGACAGCCATGGAGCGCTGTCTTAAGAAGCGCTTTGCTCCACTACCGGCTCCCCTCGATTAGACGACGCCATCGCCAGCGAGCTGGTCTGCTGTTTTACCGTGTACATTCTCCGGTCGGCCTCGGCCAGGAGGACTTCGGCGTCGGCTCCGTCGAAGGGATAAATCGCAGTGCCCACGCTCATGGAAATACATTGCTCGCTGCACACATTCCAACCAGCCACGTGTGCCACGTTCTGCAGCCGCTCCACGTAGGACCAGCGTAGTTCCTCGCGCAAGCCCGGCACCACGATCACGAACTCGTCTCCACCCATTCTGGCCACGTAGTCGGATTTCCGGCAGACCTCCTGCAATCCTCTGGCAACCGCCTGCAGCACTTCGTTGCCCTTCAGGTGGCCGAACCGGTCGTTGACCTGCTTAAATCCGTTCAGGTCGCATACCAGCACTCCCACTGAGGTGTTATCCCTCTGGGCGCGAGAAAGCTCACGATGAAGATGCAGTTCCAGCGAGCGGGCGTTGGGCACGCCCGTGAGGTGATCGGTGACCGCCAATTTTTCCGTGTCGTGGTAGCGAAGCGCGCTTTCGACGGCCGGGGCGACCTGCTGGCTGACCGCCTCCAGAAGCCGCAGGTGGTCGCGGTTAAACGCGTGGCGATCCGTATGATAGAGCGTAAGAACTCCCGCCATACCCTTGGGTCCTATCAGCGGGACAGCCAGCGCCGACTGCAGCTTATAAACCACCACCGAATCGTTCTTGTAACCGAATTCCATGCAGGGGTCGCCGTTCATGATCGAAGTGCCATGTTGGATCACCCGGCCCGACAGTCCTTTTTCAATCGGGAATGCATCACGGCCGAACAGGTGGCTATTCTCACCAACAATCTCGATCGGCTCCAGCTCATCTCCGCGGCTCACGTAAATCGCTAGCGTATCGTGCGCGATCATCTGCTTCACGCGCTCATGGATCGCCGAGGTGACTTCACTGCCCCCTAAAGAGTGCGTCAGGGCGTTGGCCAGCGTTTGCAATAGCTGTGTCTCCTGCCGCGCGGATACAATCGGGTCCAGAATCGAATTCGCGCCGGTCCTGGACTCGGCATTCAGAGTCGTGGACAGCTTTCCAAGATCCTTGCTCTGCGCGTCAGCTCCGTCAGCCTTGCCGCGATTCATCACCTCGCCCCAGGCCGTTCGCTCGAGTTCGACATAGCGCCGTTGCAGCACGGAAACCACCAGCGGATCGAAGCTTCTTCCTTCTTCTTTAGAGACTCTAGCCATCGCCATATCGATGGGCAGGGCGCCGCGATACGGGCGGTCTGAGGCCAGCGCATCCAGACAATCAACGGCTGAGAGAATTCGCGCGCCGATTGGAATCTGTTCCGCTTTGAGGCCCCGCGGATAACCCGTCCCGTCCCACTTTTCATGATGCGTGGCGACGATTTGCAGCACCGGATCGGGAAAGTTCATGCGTGAGAGCATCTCCGCGCCGCTCAAAGGGTGCGTTTTCATCTTTTCCCACTCTTCCGGCGATAACGGCCCAGGCTTGAGGAGGATGTGGTCGGGAATCCCCAGTTTGCCGATGTCGTGCAGCAAGGCGGCGACATTCAGGTGCTCCAGTTGTTCCTCGCTGAGTTTTAGTTCTTCCCCCACGGCCCGGACATAGAATTGAACCCGGCGCAGATGCATGTGGGTGGTGTGGTCGCGCCCGTCGATCGCAACTGCCAGGGTTTCCAGGGTTCGCTGGTGCAGCGCCGCCAGTTTTTCTAAGCCTCGCTTCTGCAAGGCAGCCAGCTCTTCGCGATGCTTCGCCTTTGAATTGAACCAGGCGCGAAACGCGGCATCCAAAGCAAACAGCATGGGCAGCGTTACCAGACCCGCATTCAGCCCGTTGAGAATGGCGGCGCTTCGGATCAGATATGCAAGGTACGCTACTCCCACAAACCAGGGCAACAAGGGCCGGCACTCCTTGCGCAGCACATCGGAAAGCGAAACAGCGCTGTCTTTACTCAGCGTCCGTCCCAGACCCCAATTCAGCAGCAGCACCAGCGAGCTGGCGATGACAGGCGCCGGGAACAGAGCGTTGTACTTGAGCACTGAGAAGGCTTGGTGGACCGTCTGGGCCGCGGCGATGCCGATGGTTCCGCTGGCAAGCGAAAAGACCAAAGTGGTGGGGCGCGGCAAAGTATTTCCGGCTTCCTGAAGTTGGCCCAGCAGCGAAACCACGCTGGCGATGAACAGCAGTTCCGGAAGGCTCAGATCTTGGATGGCCAGCAACATCACCAGGAAACCGGCGGGAATCGCGTTGCGATGCGTAGTGAGTTTCAGCCCCAGGGCAGCAATAATGGCGCAGAGCAGGTAATAGAGAAAATCGCTTAGATGGCGCGCATCCGCCTGAGCAAGGTTGATCAGGCCGACGGCGGTCCCTGCGCAGATATAGACCGCCATCAACGCCTGTCGGTGGTTGGGAGGAGTTTTCACTGGTGATCCACTAAATGCACGTCGCACGCCATCACGCAGCGTGCTCATAAACCGGTTAAGCTCATTTCGAAGTAAGCGGATAGCGCCCCTTGGATCTTTCGCAATTGAAGCCGGAATATGGAGTGCGACAGTTCGTCGCGCCGCGCTCGGCCAGAATGTCTCAATCGGCCGCTGGCGCGAGATCGAATGAAGGTGCAATACATTGGTCGAGAACAGATCGACATGGCGGTTGCCAAACTTCAGGTACTAAGCAGGATCACGGAGTGCGGCCTAATGGTAATCGCGCCAGACCTCGCACAGGCCGAAACCCTGCGCTGCACGCTTAACATACAATGGGCGCATGAAACCCTCAGGATGCGTCGCAACTTTCGCGATCCTGGGAATCAGCGCGCTCGGTCAGACTCCCCCGGCGGCATTCGGGTTGTTCGAATCGCACGGCGATGTCGGCGCGGTGCTGCACGAAGGCTCGGCTGTCCACGATGCGGCAAAGAGCATCTACACGCTCACCGGCAGCGGCGAAAACATGTGGTCCACCGCGGATGAATTTCAGTTCGTCTGGAAGAAGGTCTCGGGCGACGTTTCGCTGGCGGCGGATATTTCATTTCCCGACAGCGGCGGCGATCCGCACAAAAAGGCGGTCCTGATCATTCGCCAGAGCCTGGACCCGGATTCCGCCTACGCCGATGTGGCGCTGCACGGCAACGGACTCACCTCGTTACAGGCGCGCGACGAGAAAGGTGCGGCTACCCACGAAATCCAGTCCAATACTTCTGGACCCAAACGCATCCGTCTACAGAAAATCGGCCAGTATTTCTACATGTCCGTGTCCGGAGCGGGCGACGATCTCCGTTTCGCCGGCGGATCCATGCGCGTGAAGCTGGAAGAGCCGTTCTTCGTCGGAATAGGTATGTGCGCCCACAATAAGGATGTCGTCGAGACGGCTGTGTTCTCGAAAGTCGAGCTGGTGACTGGCGCGCAGCCAGGGCCGGTCCGTCAGCCGGCGTTCTACAGCACGCTCGAAACGATTACCGTGGCCTCGACCGATCGCCGCGTGGTCCGTGTTTTTCCGGGGCGGATCGAAGCGCCCAACTGGACCCCGGACGGCGCCTCACTCCTGTTTAATGGCAACGGCCGGCTGCAGAAGATCGCCGTGGGGGGCGGCGACGTGCAACTGATCGACACGGATTTCGCCACTCGCCTGACCAACGACCACGGCATTTCCCCCGATGGAACGCTGCTCGCCATCAGCGATCAGTCGCAGGAGCAGCGGCGCTCGCTGATCTACACTGTCCCGATCGAGGGCGGCCCGCCCACACGCATCACCAAGGAATCGCCCTCGTACTGGCACGGCTGGTCGCCGGACGGCAAGACGCTGGTGTTCGTCGGCGACCGCAACGGGAACGTCGATATCTACACGATCCCGGTGGACGGCGGCGACGAAACTCGCCTGACCACGGCAGAGGGGATCGACGACGGACCGGAATTCTCGCCCGACGGCGCCTACGTCTACTTCAATTCCGACCGTACCGGCACGATGCAAATCTGGCGCATGCGGCCGGACGGATCCAGGCAGGAACAGGTCACCTCGGACGAGTACAACAATTGGTTCCCGCACATTTCCCCGGACGGCCGGCGCATGGCGTTTCTCACTTATGGGAAAGATGTTATCGGGCACCCGGAAAACAAGGACGTCATGTTACGGATCATGACCTTAAATGATCTACGCGTCACCGTGCTGGCGAACGTTTTCGGCGGGCAGGGGACCATCACTGTGTCCTCATGGTCTCCCGACAGCAAGCGGCTCGCGTTCGTGAGCTACCAGTTCATCCCTTAGGTGATATGGGCGCCGGTGGTGCCCACGTAGACCGTGAACAACGACTGGCTGGCGGTCATGAACAACCGATTCCGCTTGGTGCCTCCGAAACACACGTTCGCGCAGTTCTCCGGCAGGCGGATCATGCCGATGGGTTCCCCGCTGGGGGCGACGATCTGAACGCCCGGAGGCGCTCCTGCCCACAGGTTTCCGTCTACATCGCAACGCATGCCGTCGGCCGCTCCGTTTGAAAACTGCACGAACCGTTTTCCGTTGCGCAGCTTGTTGCCCTCCATATCCCACACTTTGATCTCACGGCCGGATCCGGTATCGGCCACGTACAGTTTCTTATAGTCGGGCGAAAAGCAGATGCCGTTTGGCTGGTCTAGCTCGTCCGTGATTTTCTCTATTTGCGCGGACTTGGGATCCACCCGATAGACCGCTTGCTTGATCTCCGGTGTCGCACGGAAACCTTCGTAGTCTCCGTTGATGCCGTAAGTAGGATCGGTGAACCAGATGCCTCCATCCGGATGAACTACGATGTCATTCGGCGAGTTGAGCCGCTTTCCTCCGAATTTATCGGCGATCACGGTGACGGTTCCGTTGTATTCGTAGCGCGCTACCCGACGGTTGCCGTGCTCGCAGGCAAGCTGCCGCCCCTCGAAGTCGAACGTGTTGCCGTTGCTGTAACCAGAAGGATTGCGGAACACCGTGACCCGTCCGTCTTCCTCTGTCCACCGCATCTGGACATTGTTGGGGATGTCGCTCCACAGGAGGTAACGGCCGACACCGTTCCAAGCCGGACCCTCCGCCCAGAGCGTGCCAAAGTAAATCCTCTTTATGGTGGTGTTGCCGATCATGTACCGGCGAAAGCGATTATCCACAGCAACGATATCGGGGTCGGGATAGCGCACCGGCGTCTGTCCGGACCAGTCGCGCGGCGCGGGGGTTCCAGCCGCGGGTTGCTGAGCAACTTGTTGGGCGTGTCCCGAAAGTGCCGCGGTGGCGCCCACTGCGGCGGTGAGAAAGGTCCGGCGGTCACATGTCGTCATAGTTTCAAGGATTATATATCAACCGGCACAGCGCGGAACCACTAGCGAGTGATCCGCATGTAACCCGTTTGTTATCTGCGGTCACTGACTCAACTGGGGCAGTCAGTGACTGCCACTTGACCTTCCTCTATGTCGGATTCGCCCCCTCACGTGTTAGGGTGGGGCTCGACTCTCAGCGTCCTCCCCATGTTCATCACCCCGTCGTTTGTCCAAGGCTCAGGAATGATTCGCTGGCTCTTCGCCGTTGCGCTTACTTGCGTTCCCCTCGCTCAAGGCGCCGTAACGGGACGAATCACAGGCTCCGTAAAGGACGTCAGTGGTGGAGCGATCCCCGGGGCCGTGCTGACCGCCACGAACACCGCTCAGAACGTCCAAATCAAGACCACCACGGATGCCAAGGGGGACTATGCGTTCCCCAGCCTCCCGGTAGGAAACTATGAGGTCCAATGTGCGTCCCGCGGTTTCCGCACCGAGAAGCGAATCGGCCTGGTGATTGACGCGAACGCTGCCGTCCAATTGGATCTAACCCTGGAGTTAGCCCAACACACAGACGAGATCACGGTTTCGGATACCACCGAACAGGTTCACGTGGAAACTGTGAGCACGCAATTGGGCGATGTCGTCACGGGCAAGCAGATGACCACGGTGGCCCTGAACGGCCGTAGTTTCACCGATCTGCTTGCGCTCCAGCCGGGTATCGTGCCCACGACCACTCAAGACCCCGAGTCGATCGTGATGGCAGGAGCCTCGGTGGCGATCCAGCCCTCGGGGACGCTCAATCCTGGCAACCAGTCCATTAGTGGCCAACGCGAGGACTCGAATGGGTTTCTAGTCAACGGGGGCGATGTCAAAGAACTAATGAACGGTGGAACTTCGGTAGTGCCGAATCTCGATTCCATCGCCGAATTCCGGATTCTAACGAACAACTTCGACGCCGAGTATGGAAATTACGCGGGCGGAGTGGTCAACGTGATCACCAAATCCGGCTCCAATCAGCTTCATGGTAGCGGCTTTGAGTTCCTGCGCAATACCTCCCTGGATGCCCGCAACTTCTTTTCACCTGAGCGCAGCTTCTATCGCCAGAACCAGTTCGGTGGGACACTGGGAGGGCCCATAAAACAGAACAAACTGTTTTTCTTCGGCGACTATCAGGGCACCCGCCAGAGCCAGGGGCTCGATACCGGATTGATTGCCGTTCCCACCCTTGATGAGCGAAACGGAATCATCCCCGGCTTGACGGGCGAAGTGAGTGGCCCGTATCTCGCCGACCTCCTCACCCAAAAACTCGGATACACCGTCACAGCCAACGAGCCGTACTCCAGCGTTTTCCCGAACGGCGTCATTCCGCAGCGCGTCTGGTCGGAACCCGCCAAGCACCTCCTGGCGTTTATCCCGAAGCCGAACATCGGAGATTCCAGTTTTGCCACCGGCGCGTTTGGAAAGATTCTGCACGATAACAAAGGCAGCGGCCGCGTGGATGGTAATAGTGACCGGTGGGGACAGCTGACAGCATATTACTACCTCGACAACTATAACTTGGATAATCCTTATCCCACTGGTCAGGGCGGGGCGAATGTCCCCGGGTTTTCCGCATTGAACGCAGGACGCTCCCAGCTCATCAACCTGTCTCAGACCAGAACCTTCGGGCCCACCGCCGTTAATGAAATCCGTCTGAGCTTTATGCGAAGCTTCAACAATGTCGGCAAGCCCGTCGGGGGAGTCGGTCCGAGCTTGGCCTCACAGGGTTTTGTTACGAGTTCAGGGACTCCAGGGATTGTTCCGCTCGCGCCCGACATCGAAGGCATCGAGAACGTCACTTTAAGTTCAGTGACCTTCGGAACGCCAACCACAAATTTGACACAGGCCAACAATACCTACGCGGCATCGGACAACTTTTCCAAGGTTCTCGGCGCCCATACCATGAAAACCGGTTTCCAGTTGAGCTATGAGCAGGTGAATGTCAATCCGAATCCGACCTTCAACGGCGCGTTCACTTTCTACGGATCAGAAACCGGTTCGGATATCGCCGACTTCCTGATCGGAGTTTCGACCAAATACAACCAAGCGGATTCGCAGACGTATTACGGGCGCCACAAGTACGCCTCAGCGTTTTACCAAGACAGTTGGCGGGCGACCTCAAGTCTAACCCTGAATTTTGGGCTTCGATGGGATCTGATGCAGTACTGGTCAGAAAAGTACAACCAGATTCCGACCTTTAATCTGGGTCAGCAGTCGAAGGTCTTTCCTGACGCGCCTAGGGGCCTGGTTTATCCGACCGACGAGGGAGTTCCGAATACCTTGGTCCCGCAAGGAAACCGTTTCGCCCCGCGTTTCGGAATCGCCTACTCACCGTCCACATCAGGCGGACTCCTTGGCAAGATCATCGGGGGACCGGGCAAAACCAGTATTCGTGCAGGGTACGGAATGTTTTACACGGTGATTCAGGGCAACACGATTGCGATCGATGAACCGCAGCCGCCGTATGGTCTGAGTTACACGGGCAGCGGAACACTTTTCGCGACCCCCTTTATCGATGCGGCGGATGGCAAAGTTCACACCCAGCCGTTTCCCTTGGTGTTCCCGCCGCTGAACACCACTGTTACGAATCCCACCAAGGGCATCGATTTTTCGCGCTTCCTTCCTCAGGCTGGAATGACCACCCCGTACCGCGGCAACACCTACCCCTATAACGAGAACTACTTCTTCGCGATCGAGCGTCAACTGGGGATGAACACCCTCGCAAGCGTCAGCTACGTCGGATCGCAGGCTCATCACCTGCTGCTGGTTTACTCGGCGAACCCCGGGAATCCGGCTCTTTGCGTGGCTCTGAGCAAGCCTAGCGCTGTTCTTCCCGGCACTCCGACATGTGGACTGGACGGCGAAGATACGACATATCACACCGTGGACGGTAGGACCATCCAGGGCACCCGCGGACCATTCGGCCCCAATTTCAGCAATAACGATTTTCAAGGCAGCTTTGGAAACTCCAGCTACAATTCCTTGCAGGCGAGCATTCGTCACTCCGCCAACGGACTCGATCTGATGCTGGCATACACCTACAGTAAATCGTTGGACCAGGCCTCGAGTATTTCTGACCCGGTTGATCCCTTCAACCACAAGCGGACACGCGCACTTTCAGCATGGGATCTGACCGATAATCTGGTAGCAACATATTCCTATCAGTTTCCCTTTGATCGTTTCTCGAACCGGATGAAGCCTCTTACGCGTGGATGGCAAGTCTCTGGTATCACCCGGATCAGCTCGGGCTTCCCGGTTACAATATCCAGCGATCAGGACACTTCTCTGCAGGGAAGCTCGCCCAATGGCGTGAATAACCACTTCATGGACTTGCCGGACTATACTCCGGGGAATCTCAATCTAAACGGCAATCCGCGGAACGGACTCCCGTATTTCAATACCGAGCTTTTCACCCGGGCGACTCTTGGCACTCCCGGATCGGCGTCGCGGCGGACGATTCATGGGCCCGGGATGCTGAACTTCGATATCTCCTTGATGAAATCGTTCAAGCTCACCGAATCGAAAACGTTGCAATTCCGGTGGGAAACCTTCAACACGTTCAATCACGCACAGTTCTTTGGTCCCTCGGCGGTGAACGGGGACTTCGACAGCGGTCTTTTCGGACAGGTTGTCAAGGCCGCACCGCCACGACTGATGCAGCTCGCGCTGAAGTTTACGTTCTGAGCGCCGCGCAAGGTAGTATAGTGAACCCGTGAACCCTTTGCGCTGGTTCTTTCTCGGGGTTTTCTCCGTGGGTGCAGTAGCGATCCTTATCGGCCTGGTCTTGATTCGCCAAGGCGAAGGATTCAGCGCACGCGAGCAACCCACGGCCATGGAACGCTGGATCGCCCGGCAAGCCCGAGCCTTGGCGATGCCTGCGGAGGCGAAATCCAGGATGAACCCCATTCCTAACAGCCCTGAAGCGCTCGAAGAGGCTCGCGCGCATTGGTGCGACCATTGTTTCTCCTGCCACGCCAATGACGGCAGCGGAGATACGGTGATGGGAAAGCATCTGTATCCGCCGGCTCCCGATATGCGTCTGCCCACGACCCAGCAACTCACCGATGGAGAGCTGTTCTACATCATTCAGAACGGGATTCGCCTCACGGGAATGCCGGCCTGGGGAAGCGGATCTGCACACGACGAAGAGGACTCCTGGAAGCTGGTACACTTCATCCGGCATCTTCCGCAGATTACGCTGGAAGAAAAGAAGGCCATGGAGAAAATGAATCCAAAGAGTCCGGATGACCTTCGGGAAGAACAGGAAGAAGAAAGGTTTCTAAGAGGAGAAGAAAGTCATGATTCAACGCCGGAACATCATCATCACTAGTTTGCTGACCCTGCTGCTGGCCTGCGCGGCGCAGATTTTCGCGCACGGCGGCTTCGAACACGTCACCGGAACGGTCGTGAAGCTGGAGAACAGCGTGTTGACGGTCAAGACCGACAAGGGAGACGTCGCGGTTCGAGTGGACTTTAAAACCGAGATCACCCGGAACAACAAACCTGCTCAATCGTCAGATTTGAAGCCGGGCGTTCGCGTAATTGTCGACGTCCCGGAGGACAGCAAGACCAAAGTCGCGCATTCCATCAAGCTCGGAACGGCTACCAATCTGGGAACTGCGCCAGCCGCCGCGCACGACGGTCACAAATAATCGCGTCAGCCGGTGTGCGCCGTAACGGAGGCCGAGTTACGGTAGGCCATGAGCACCTCCGCTACGCTGCCGATCTTCACCACTCGGCCGTGATCCAGCCAGAGGCCGCGGTCGCACAGGCGTTCCAGAGTGTCGAGAGCATGCGACACGCACAGGATGGACTTGCCCGCGTGCCGGAATTCCATAATCTTCTCCACGCATTTGCTGAAGAAATCCTGATCTCCGACCCCCAGGACCTCGTCGATGATCAACAGCTCCGGGTCCACATTGATCGCCACCGAGAAGGCCAGACGCATGACCATGCCGGAGGAGTAGGTTCGCAGCGGCTCGTCGATGAACCCGCCCAGTTCGGAGAATTCCACGATCTGGTCGAATCGTTCCCTCACCTGGCGGCGGGTCAGCCCCAACAGGCTGGCTTTAATGCGAAGGTTCTCGGCTCCGGTCAGGTCGGGATGGAAGCCCGATCCGAGCTCGAGCAAGGCCTCCACGCGCCCGCCGATGCTGACACGTCCATCGCTTGGATCGCACAGGCTGGTGGCAATGTTGAGCAGAGTACTCTTCCCCGCGCCGTTGGAGCCGACCACGGCCATGCTCTCACCGTGTTCGAGCGTGAACGACACATCGCGGAGCGCGTAAAAGCGCTCGCGCGACTCCGGGCGCAACACGTGCTTTAGCCGGTCGCGCAGAAGCATCCGGCCGCCGTGCCGATAGAAGTACTTGGATACGCCCTGGAACTCTAAAACAGCCGTCATGAAGCTGCAAAATCCAAGCCTTCATTGTAAGCGATCCGCTCGAAATCGCCTGTATTGTTGATGGCCTTCTCCGGACTCTTTCAGTGTTTGACTTCGCTCCTTCAGCGCGGTACGATACCGGCGATGCAACGCTTAAAGGCAGAAGTGTGTGCTATGAGAAGAGGATATCTGGGGGCAGCATTGGCCTGCATCGGCGTGCTATTTGTCGCAACGCCCACTTGGGCCCATCATTCATTCGCAGCCGAATACGATTCGAACCAGCTGATCACGCTCACCGGCAAAATCACCAAAGTGGAGTGGACTAACCCCCACATCTACATCCATATCGATGTTCCGGAGGGCGGCAAAGTCATCACCTGGGCGCTCGAAGGCTATCCGCCAAACACGCTCAAACGGACCGGATTTCCGCGCGACGTGTTGAAGGAAGGCGACACCATCACGATCACGGCCTATAAATCTAAAGACGGTTCGAATACCGGCGCCGGGCGCGAAGTCACTTTCCCCGATGGCAGCAAGAAGTTCGCTGGGCCCGTCGGCCGCTAAGCCCTGCTCCCATCTGAGGTTTCCATGACAAAATTCGCTAGTTCTTTCATAGCGGTTGCGGCCGCCAGCCTGCTGATTTCGCTCCCGGGTTTCGGGCAAGGCCAGGGAAAGGGCAAAGGGAAGGGCGCAGCTCCCAAGGGACCGACTGCCGTGGTTCACAAACCCATTCCGCGCATGCCGGACGGCAAACCGGACCTGAGCGGCACATGGCAGGGCGGCGGCGTGAGCATCACCGGCGAAGACGGCGCTCCCCCGCTGAATCCGCTTCCTCCGATCGATAACCATCCGGTCAACCGCCAGCCTCTGACCTATAAGCCTGAGTTCGACGCGGTTCGCAACGCCAAGAATTACACCACGCTCGACGATCCCACGCTGTACTGTCTGCTGCCCGGTATCCCGCGCATCGTGGGCATGCCCATGCCGATGGAGTTCGTCCAGACTCCCAAGATGATCGCGATCCTGTATGAATCCTTCCGCGCCTGGCGCCGCATCCCGATCGGCGACACCCTCAAGCATCCGGATGACATCACGCCCACCTGGATGGGCGACTCAGTTGGGAAATGGGAAGGCGACACGTTGGTGGTGGACACCATCGGCTTCAACGATAAAACTTGGATTGCCGGCACCGGCACCACCCACACCGAGCGAATGCACGTGGTGGAGCGCTACACGTTAAACGACGACGGCAGCATGAGTTGGGAAGCCAAGGTGGACGATCCAGGTGCGCTGGCAGCGCCGTATGTCACGGGCGGCGTGTTGCGGGCGCCTATCGGCGTGCGGGTCGAGGAGTACGAGTGCATCGAGAATAATCCCGATCCCAGCCATATGAAGAAGGCCGCAGAGCTCGAAACCAAGGGTAAGGGGAAACAGTAATGCGCGCCAGCGTTGGGCTGGCCGCTGTACTTGTTCTCGCGAGCAGCGTGGCCGGCCAAGGCCGGGGAGGCCGAGGCAACGCAGCACCCCCGGCCCCGGGCCCGTGCGATCGTCCCTGTCTCGAAGGGTTCGTCAACCAATATCTGGATTCTCTGGTGGCGCACAACGCGTTCGGGCTTCCGCTCGCTCAGAAGGTCAGGTTCAGCGAGAATGACCAGCTTCTCGATCTTGGCGACGGGCTGTGGAACGTCACCACCGATCTGGGTACCTACAAGCTGTATGTGAGCGATCCTCAGAGCGGCCAGGTTGGCTTTTTCGGAACGGTCCGGGAGAACGGCAGGCCGACGGCGCTTGCTGTGCGGCTGAAAGTGGACAACCGCAAGATCAGCGAGATCGAGACACTGGTGTATCGAGCGAGCGCCGGTCCCCCTCCGGGCGGCCGCGGAGGGCGTAGCGGCGATGCGAAGGCTCCGCCTCCTCCACCACCTCCGCCGACAGGCGCCGCCGCGCTGGAGGAAATGAAGGTGGATCCGGTATTCCTCGAGATCGTGCCAGCCGATCAGCGCGTTTCGCGCGAGGAACTGGTAAAACGCGCTAACACCTATTTCGACGCGATCGAGCAGGGAAACGCTCCCGCGGCCGCTTTCGACCCGCAATGCAATCGTGTCGATAACGGAGTGAAAGTAGCGCCCAACTGCGCTGAACAGATCAATTCCAAGGTACTGAGCTACATCCAAACGGTCTATCCGCGCCGTCCTGTCGTCGTGGACGAGGAACGGCAACTGGTCTTCGGATTTTTCATGTTCCAGCAGCCGGGCGACCTGCTTTCCGTAGAATCGCCGGGACGCGGAAACTACAAATTCCCGGATTCCGCCACCCAGCCGGGGTTTACCGAGGTCGCACAATTGTTCAGGATCAAAGACGGCAAGATTCGCAAAATGGAAGCGCTGACATTAGCCGTGCCATACGGCACACCGAACCCATTCTTTAACGACGATTGGCGCCGGCCAAAGAAATAGGAATCACATGCTGCGAAAACTCTTTCTTACCGGTTTAGCTGCGGTCGCAGCATTCGCGCAGGGGCGCGCCGGTCCTCAGGGACCCTGCGATCGTGCGTGTCTGGAAGGATTCGTCAACCAGTATCTGGAAGCACTGGTGGCGCACGATCCCACGCGTCTGCAAATGACTCCCGATGTCCGTTTCAGCGAGAACGACGTGCCGTTGAAGCCGGGCGAAGCCCTGTGGAAAACCGCCAGCGGCCTGGGCACCTACAAGCTGTACTTCGCCGACACTCAAACCGGCCAAGTGGGATTTTTCGGGACTATTCGCGAAAATGGCCGACCGGCATCGCTCGTACTGAGGTTAAAGGTCGAGAACCGCCGCATCAGCGAGATCGAAACTCTGGTTCTGCGCGGTGCGGGCGCCGCAACAAACATGGAACGCGCCGGCACCCCCGATCCAGTCTTGACCGAGACCGTTCCGGTAGCGGAGCGCCTTCCACGGACCAAGCTGATAGCCACCACGAATCTGTATTTCGAAGCGATCGAGCAGGGTAACGGCGGAGTCGCTCCCTTTCACAAGGAATGCAACCGGTTCGAGAACGGGACCCTGACGTCGGGACCGCAAGGCTGCTCAGCACAGCTCGATACGCACATCTTCGACTACATCCAGAAGATCTACCCGCGGCGTTTCGTGGTGGTGGACGAAGAGCGGCAACTGGCATTCGGATTCTTCATGTTTAACCACCCCGGCGATATCACCTGGATCAAGAACGCCGACGGCACCCGGCGGGAAATGGGCGCCGCTGCTACGCGGCCGTTTAGCGTCGACGTCGCCGAGCTGTTCCGCATCAAGGACGGCCAGATCCGCAAGGTCGAAGCGCTGATGGTCAGCCTGCCCTACGGGCAGAAGAGCCCCTACGTTCCCCAGCAGTAGATTCTTTCAGCACAACGTTTTAGGCCAGGATGAGACTCGGGACGAGAACGGCAAAATCCGGGCCTTACCGCATGCGGTCAGGCTGGGAATAACCCCAGGGGGCCGGAAAGTACGATAGAATAGACTCGTGGCTCGTGGTTGGGAAAGTAAGTCGGTGCAAGAGCAGATCGCAGCGGCTCAAGCCCGCCATGGCCAAAGCATAGCCCGCCTGACACCTGAACAGATGGAGGTCGCGCGCAAGTGCGATGCCCTGCTGCTCCACCGGACTCGCGTACTGCACGATCTGGAAAACTGCACCGATGAGCGCTACCGCAAAACTCTCGCGGAGGGACTCGCATACCTGGAATCCGCGCTAACTGACCTCGGCTGGACCGCTTCCTAGGGCTTTTTCGCCCTTACTCCAAACAACGAGAGATCGATCGATTCCGCCATAGCCTTGTAACCGGCATCGTTGGGATGCAGGTGGTCCCGAATGTTGAAGGATGGCAGGAGTTGTCCAGGATGGTCGGGATCCCGCGTCACCTTGTCGAAATCGACTATGCCATCAAGCATATTCGTGGTACGAATCCACTGATTTACGGCGCTGCGGATTCCTTCTCCGGTTTCGCTGTAGTAGCCCGCGCCCTCATACGGCGTTAAGGTGGCTCCGATCACTTTGATCCCGCGCATGTGCGCCCGTTCGATCATCTGCTGGTAAATGGCGATGATTTCCTCGGTCGTGACAGGACTGGCGCCTGCGCGGGCCGCTCCTCCGATATCGTTGATGGCTTCCATGAAGACCAGGTACTTGATTCCCGGCTGAGTCAGGACGTCCCGCTCAAAGCGCGCCAGCACACTCACGCCTGCTCCGTCGGTCAGGACGCGGTTGCCCGAAATGCCCTGGTTGACCACGGCCAGACTGGTCACTCCAGCGTCATGCAGCCGTTTGGCGAGCACGCTCGGCCATGCGGCATTAGCGTCGTTGGTAGAGGTCGCGCCGTCAGTGATGGAGTCTCCGAAAGCCACAATGAGTCCCGTATCCGCGGGCGCCTGCACCTGGACGCTGGAGAGGTAATACCACGAGTTGGTGGTCCGCGCGGCTGTGAAATCGGGGCTGCCGGTGAAATCGCCGTCGGACGACACATAGGTCGTATGCAGTCCCGTGGCGTGCTGCGTGGGCGGACCGGAGTCGCCCGGAATGTAGATGCTGACCACCAGGTCGCCGATGGCGGGCACCGCGAGCTCTACTGGATCGCTGATCATGGAAGCTCCGACGGGAATGGTCACCGACGACAGGCCGCTAAAAGTCAGCGGGCGATCCGAGGCGGGGACGATAGCGGAATCGTGATCCCTCAGGGCAATGTGGGCCGCGCCAACCTTCAGCCGATCCGCGCCGAAAGTATTGGCAAGCTCCACGCGTACGCTGCGCCCGCCGATGCTGGTGTTCACCACCATGCGGATGGTCTGGTTGTTGAAACTTCTGAGCGGGGCCGGTCCAGGTTTTGCGGGAGCCGCAGCGGGAGCGCCGGCGACGACGGGTTTAGCCGGAGCGGCAGGTATGTTCGTCGCGATGGGCGACGCCGCCCAGGTGGCCACCCAGTGCTCCTGACCGAACGCAAGGCTTGCCGATACGAGCAACGTAATGGCATAAATCCGCAGAAGGCGTGTGTTCATGGTTCGCTCCCGTCCTAGCTTCGCAGTATATCTGAACTCCCTCTTTTGAGGGGCCACAGGGCTTCCACTTGTTCTCCGCGGCACGCGTAAATGGTGTCGTAGAGATTCGCCGTCGGGTCGCAGTGTGGAGGAATGAATTCGAGGCGGGCGCCTAGCTTCGGAAGACCCTCCGCGAGGTCCACGTAGCCGAATTCGTCGCCGCCCCAGCGGTATTTTGAGCCGGGTAGATCGACTGCTTCAGGTCCGTAGCCCCGATCGGTCGCGAATGCTTTGAAGCCTGCATCCACCGTGACGAATCCTGGATGATTTGCGCTGACGACCGTTGCCAGCACGGTGAGAGCGTGCTCGAAATCGAGGCCCTCGCGCCGATAGGCCAGGTCCATGAACACGTAGGATCCGGCCTGCAGCTCAGTGAGGTCCGGAACAGTGGTGTCGATCTCCCACGTTCCTGTGCTGCCTCCGGTGACGATTTCGGTCGAAAGTCCGCGGCGCAGCATGATGCCTAGAGCGCGCGAAGCAATTTGGAAAGATTCCTTTGACACACGCTTGCGATCTTCCAGTCCGCCGGCGTGCGATCCGAGCACGGAATATGCCTGCAGTCCGCGCAGCTCCAAATTGGCGGCCTGATCCACGGCTTCTGCGATTTCTGCGGCGTCCTCAGGGGATCGGGCCCCGGTACGATGATCGCCAACATCAAGGTCCACCAGGACATCCAGTATTCGATTGGCGGTTTGAGCGGCTTGGTCGTACCAGGCCACCTGTTGCAGATGGTCGACCACCACCATCGCTCCCGTTTCAACTATGCGCGCCATCTTCAGCGGATCGGCCACCGGGGAAGTCAGCAGCAAGCCGGGAATTTCGCCGGCGGCCATCAGCTCGGCTTCAGCGACCGTGGCCACGCATACTCCAATCGCACCCGCGGCGATCTGACGCTTGGCAATCTCGACGCACTTGTGAGCTTTCGCATGTGGTCGCAAGACTTTGCCGGATTCCTTGATGCGCGCGGCCATGCGGGCTATATTGGCCTCGAACTTGTCCAGGTCGAGGAGAAGCGCCGGGGTGGGTAGCTGCTGCTTCGTGAGCACCAGCCCATTATGCAAAATGCTATTCTCGGTTCGTTGAAACTTGTGCAGGTGAAGGCTCCGTCAGAGCCGGCTATCGACATCGCCGCTCTTCAAAGTGAGCTTGAGAGCCATATCCAGGGCGAGGTCCGCTTCGACACGATTTCCCGCGCTCTGTATTCGACCGACGCCAGTGTGTACCTGATCCGGCCCCTGGGCGTGGTGATTCCGAAGAGCCGCGAAGATGTAATCCAAATCGTCCAGATCTGCCAACGCCTGCGGTGCCCTCTGACAATGCGTGGCGGCGGCACGTCCCAGGCCGGGCAGGCGATCGGCGAAGGCCTGCAGGTAGACACCTCGAAATATTTCAACCGCGTGCTCGAAGTGAACGCGGAAGAGCGCTGGGCGCGCGTCGAACCAGGCGTGGTCCTGGATGAGCTGAACGCGCAGCTTGTTCCGTTGGGCCTGCGTTTCGCGCCGGATATTTCTACCGCCAGCCGCGCGACAATCGGCGGGATGATGGCGAACAATTCCGCGGGCGCGCGCAGCGTGCTGTACGGGAAGACCATCGATCACGTGCTGGAGCAGACGGTGGTGCTCGCGGATGGAAGTATCGCGGAGTTCCGCGAGATCCCGCGCGATGAAGTCCCCACAGGGGACACAATGGAAGCCCGTTGCTATGAGACCGTGCTGCGCCTGGCTGCCGAGCACTCGGCGGAAATCGACCGCCGTTATCCGAAAATTCTTCGCCGCGTTGGCGGTTACAACCTGAACGAGTTTGTGGATTCACCTACAGTGAATCTGGCGAAAATGCTGGTTGGCTCCGAGGGCACGTTGGGCGTGGTGCTCGAAGCGAAACTACGCTTGGTTCCGTTGCCGAGAGCCAAAGCCGTGATGGTGATCGAGTTCGCCGATCTTCTCGAAGCGCTGTCTGCAGCGCCCGTGATCGTGCGCCATGGGCCGTCCGCGGTTGAGGTAATGGACAAGTCGATCCTCGATAACACGCGCCAGAACGCTAACCTTGATCGCATCAGAAAAACGTTCATCCAGGGGGATCCCGCGGCGACTCTGTGCGTCGAGTTTTACGGAGATCGGAAAGAAGACCTGCCGCAGCGACTTGTCGCATTAGAGGAAGATCTGAGGGCGCGGAAGCTCGGCTACCGCTATCACTCCGAGACCGATCCGGCCGCCCAGGCACGCGTCTGGAGCTTGCGCGAGGCCGCGCTGGGACTCTCGATGGCGATGAAGGAAGATGCCAAGTCGATTTCCTTTGTCGAAGATACGGCGGTTGCGCCCGAAAAACTCGGCGAGTACATCGGCCGGTTTTTGACGATCGTGCGCGAGCACGGGACCACAGCGGGTGTGTACGCGCATGCGTCCGTGGGATGCCTCCACGTGCGGCCGGTAGTGAATCTCAAGACCGCAGAGGGCGTCGCCAAATTCGAAAGCCTCGCCAAGTCCGTGGCGAATCTGGTGCTCGAATTCGGCGGCGCGCTTTCGGGTGAGCATGGCGATGGCCTGGTCCGCGGCCCGTTCATGCGCCAGATGTTCGGCGACACGCTGTATGAAGCGTTCCGCGAGATCAAACGGACCTTTGATCCGCAAGGCATTTTCAATCCCGGCAAGATTGTCGACTCGCCCCCTTTGACCGCGAACTTGCGGTTCGGCGCCGGGTACCAGACGCCGAACGTTCGAACGTGGTTCGATTACTCGGAATACGGCGGCTTCGGGGGCGCGGTCGAGATGTGCAGCGGCGTCGGAGCGTGCCGAAAAAAACTCTCAGGAACCATGTGTCCGTCCTACATGGCGACGCGCGAGGAGAAAGATTCGACACGGGGCCGTGCCAACACGCTGCGACTGGCCATGTCGGGTCGCTTAGGTGAGTCGGGTTTGGGCGACGAGGGAGTGTACCAAGTCTTGGACTTGTGTCTGGAATGCCGCGCCTGCAAAGCGGAGTGTCCCGTGGGAGTGGACGTGGCGCGCTTCAAGAGCGAATTCCTCGCGGATTATTGGACCCGGCATGGGACGCCGCTCAAGGCGCGAGCATTGGGCGACATCGCACGCGCCTCCGTATGGGGTTCGCGCTTCGCTCCCGTGTCCAACTGGATCGCAGGCGCGGTCGCGGGGATGATGGGGATCGATCGCCGACGCAAACTGCCCGCATGGAAGCGCCAGACGTTTGCCCGCTCGCGGAGGGCGGGCTTGAGCCCGCGCGAGGCTTCAGCCTCGCTTGTAACTCTCTTTAACGACACCTTCACTAATCACTACGATCCCCATATCGGCATCGCGGCCGTCGAAGTCCTCGAACGCGGAGGATGCTCCGTAGATGTTGTGCGCCCCGGGTGCTGCGGACGCCCGCTTATCTCGCAGGGACTGTTGGCCGGCGCGCGCGCGAACGCCGAGAAGATCGTCGACGGTCTATTCCCGATCGCCAGCCGCGGCGGAAAGATTCTGTTTCTGGAGCCTAGCTGCCTCTCCGCCGTGAAGGACGATGTTCCGTCGCTGCTGCGCGGCGAGCAGCAGGCTAACGCGCGCTCGGTCGCCGCCGCTTGTCTGCTGTTCGAAGAATTCGCGTCCGGCCTCGATCTTCCGTTGCGCTCCGGACCGCAGCGCATTCTGCTGCACGGCCATTGCCATCAGAAATCGATGGGCCTGTTGGACGCGTCGAAAGCTCTGCTATCGCGCATCCCTGGCGCGACAGTGGTGGATCTCGACGCGGGCTGCTGCGGCATGGCGGGCTCATTCGGCTACACGCGCGAGCATTACGATGTTTCCGTCGCGATTGCCAACCGACGCTTGCTTCCGGCGGTGAAGACGATGGGGCCGGGGGACGTGCTCGCCGCGCCGGGTACGTCCTGCCGTCACCAAGTGGCCGACCTGAGCGGAGTGGTGGCGCACCACCCGGCGGTTCTTATTCGCGAGTTGATGAAGTAGAATGGCTCAACCTGTGACCGCAAGCGCCTCACGCCCCACGCACGTACGTTACGTGGTGCTGGGACTGACTGTAATCGCCTACATGATCACCTACATGGATCGCCAGATCCTGGCGACAGCGCGGCCGGTGATCATGAAGGACCTTGGGATCACGCTGGCGACCATGGGCTGGGTGACCTTCGGCTTCCGCATGGCGTACGCCTTGTTCCAGATTCCGGGGGGCTGGCTGGGAGACACGATCGGAGCGCGGCGCGCGCTGGCGATTGTTGTTACCTGGTGGAGCGCTTTCACGGCGCTCACAGCGCTTGCCTGGAGTGCGACTTCGATGATCGTGATTCAGGTTTTCTTCGGCTTGGGCGAAGCCGGGGCGTTTCCCATTGCCACTCGGTCGCTCTCGCGCTGGATGCGGCCCACGGAACGTGGATTTGCGCAAGGCATTACTCACGCGGGATCGCGTCTGGGCGGAGCGATCACACCTCCGATTGTTGCGCTCGCAATTATGCCGTTCTTTGGATGGCGCGCCGCATTTTATGCTTTCGGTGTTCTAGGTGTTGTGTGGGCCACCGTTTGGTTCTTTTACTATCGCGACACACCTGAGAAACACGGCGGTGTGAACGCCGCAGAGCGCGAGTTGATCGCTGGCGGCATTCAGCGCAAGGTCAGCGGCCCGGTGCCGTGGCGGAAGATCCTCTCGCACGGGAACCTGTGGGTTCTCGCCGTGATGTATTTTTTCTACAACTACAACTTAAATGTGTACCAGGACTGGTTTCCGATTTATCTGCAAGAGTCCCGGGGCATGACATTGAAGCAAATGGGATTCTATGCCAGCCTTCCGTTGCTGGCCGGCGTGGTTGGCGATCTGGGGGGCGGATGGTTCTCCGATATCGTTCTGCGCCGCACCGGCAACGTCAATCTGGCGCGGCGATGGGTTGCGATCGCGGGATTTTTGCTATCGGCAGCGGCGACGGTTCCGGCCGTACTGACGCATGATCCCAAAATATCGGTGGCGTGCTACTGCGTCGCCTTCTTCGGACTGGAGTGGACCGTCGGTATTTCCTGGGCGGTGCCGCTGGATATCGGCGGCGATTATGCGGGTTCAGTCTCCGCGGTCATGAACATGCTCGGCAATGTCGGTGGCGCGGTTGCGGCCGCCGTTGTCACCTATACCGCGGCTCACTACGGCTGGAACGTGCCGTTTCTCATGACCGCCGGGCTGTGCCTGATCGCCGCGGCGCTGTACTTGAAGATCGACGCTACCCGTAGAATTCTTGGATAGTCCCGCAGCCAGTTGTCGCCCCAGGCGGATCACCGGTTTCTCTACCATGTAATAGCTGAGCGTCGCCGCCGCAAGCGAGGCGAGCAAGTTCCAGGGCCAGTGCCGCCACCACTGCGTCGCGGGCTCCCAGCCGGGTGTCATGAAAAGCTCCTGCCACAGATATAGGCTGTAAGAAATCCTGCCCAGCCATGCCAACGGTCCCCAATTCAGCGCGCGGCTGATCCACCAGTTCGGATGTACCAGCGTCCCGGCGAGAATGGCAGGAATCAGCACTGCCACAGCCACGCTGGTGAGCGGGGAATAGTAGCGCACACACCAGATCGTGATCGCCACCGCAGCCAGCCAGTAGGGCAGCCGAGTCTGGCGGGCGAGCTTGTCCCACTCTTTGGCTCCGTTCAGGAGGAACGCCGTAACGCAGCCCCAGAGCAAGGCGTCCAGACGAAGATCGGTGCGAAAATGCGCAGGCACTTCGGCGAATAGCGGCACGGGATACTGCGATTCGATCATGCGCCACAGACCGAAGCCCAAGGCCAGCCAGGCTGCCGCGTGCCGGGAGCGCCGCGGGCCCAGGAATGCCAGCAGTCCCGGCCAGATCAGGTAGAAGTGCTCTTCAATCGCCAGCGACCACAAGTGGCCCGTTCCGAATCCAGTAAGACGCGAGGGCACGTAGTTGCGAAAAAATAGCAGGCTCGATATCGCTTCCATGGTCGACTTCCACTGACCCGCCGCCGTATACACGGCCAGGAAGACCAGCACCGGCGGCAGGATGCGAAATGTCCTGCGCACGTAGAATTGGCGCAATTGGAAGCTGCCCGTGGTATTCCATTCTTCGAGAAGCAGCCGTGTGATCAGCAGGCCGCTCAGCGCGAAAAAGATGTCGACTCCGAACGCGCCGTAGCGCGTGATGTCGGCGCCGTAGCTGTCCTGGGCGGGATAGAAGCCCTGCGCCACATGGTGCACCAACACCAGAGCGATGGCTACCGCGCGCCAACCGTCCAGGAGTGGAATGCGCCTCATCCCCTTAGTTATCGGTAGGAGCGGGAATTTGTTACACTTCGTGCGTTATGCCGATCCGCAAACGGCTGGTTTGGGCACTGTTGGCAGCCACGACCTCTGCGATCGTTCTGGCCCAGGACTGAAGAAACGCTCCAAGTGATTCGCGTTCAGAACCTCATCAAGCGCTACGGCGATTTCACCGCGGTCGCGGACATCTCCTTCGAAGTGGCGACCGGAGAGATGTTCGCATTCCTCGGCCCGAATGGAGCCGGCAAGACTACCACGATCAAAATGCTCACCACGCTGCTGAAACCCACCAGCGGCCACGTGGAGCTCGATGGACTCGATCCCACCACGCACGCTAACGAGGCCCGCAAACGATTCGGGATTGTCTTCCAGGACCCCAGCCTGGATGACGAGCTTACCGCCTATGAAAACATGGATTTTCACGGCGTCCTCTACAAAGTGCCCAAGCGGATCCGGTCCGAGCGGATCGAACAACTTCTGAAGCTGTTCGAGCTGTGGGATCGCCGCAAGGATCCCGTGAAGCAATTCTCACGCGGCATGAAGCGCCGCCTTGAAATCGCTCGCGGCCTGTTGCACACCCCGAAAATCCTGTTCCTTGATGAACCGACCCTTGGGCTCGACCCGCAAACTCGCAACCAGCTCTGGACCCACGTGAAAAAACTGAATGCCGAGGAGCGCGTGACGGTGTTCCTGACCACCCATTACATGGAAGAAGCCGAGCGCGTGGCCCAGCGGATCGCGATCATAGATCACGGCAAAATCGTCGCGCAGGGAACTCCGCAGGAACTGAAGCAGCAGACCAACTCGGAAACCCTGGAGCAGGCGTTCTTAGCATTGACCGGCACCACCATCCGGGAAGAAAGCGCGGGCTCGGCCGATCAGATGCGCAACATGGCGCGGATGTTCCGTCCGAGGCAAAAGTGAACACATGAGCGCGATTTACATTTTGTGGTTGCGGCAGATCAAGCGCTACGTGCGGTCCAGGCCGCGAATTGTAGCGTCGCTGGGCCAGCCGCTGTTGTTTCTGCTGGCGCTCGGGTTCGGATTCGGCCCCATTTTTCAACGTGCAGGGCAGGGCAACTATATCCAATTTCTGGCGCCGGGCGTGATCGCCATGACGGTGCTGTTCACCGCGATCTTTTCGGGCATCGAGCTGATCTGGGACCGGCAGTTCGGCTTCCTCAAGGAAACTCTGGTGGCGCCCGTGCCGCGGCTCCTGATCATGATCGGCCGCACACTGGGCGGAGCCACCGTGGCGATGATGCAGGGATTGATCGTAGTGGTGATCTGCCTGCTGGTCGGATTCCGCGTGACCAGTTACGCCAAGCTGCCCCTGGCCTTTTTCTTCATGGCGCTGGTGGCGGTGATGTTCACCGCGCTTGGAACCGCAATCGCGTCGGTCCTTTCCGATTTCCAAGGATTCCAGTTCGTTATGAATTTTCTCGTGATGCCGATTTTCTTTCTCTCCGGCGCGCTGTTTCCTCTCACCAACGTTCCTAAGACCCTGGCGGTAGTGGCGAGCCTCGACCCGCTCGCATACGGGGTGGACGGGCTGCGGATTGCGCTGTTGGGCGTGGGTCACTTCGGCGTGGCAATGGATGCCGTCGTGCTGTGCCTCATCACTACCGCGCTGTTGGGAGCGGGCGGTTACCTGTTTTCGAGAATCCAGGTATAAAGGCGGGGCGATTATTTCGGTGCGATCGGAATGCGAACGGATCCCGCCGCGCCGCTCACCTTGTCCTGCACCACTACGCGAAGCCGAGCGGGCTGTGACGGGCTCGGAACCGTATTATCGATGTCCAACCCGCCTGCAAACGCCTGCTTAAGCTGGTCATCCTTGAGGTCGAGATTGATGGTCTTCACGCTGACATTGCCGTTCCCCCCGCGCCCACCGGTTTCGCTCGCGAGTCCCAGGTCGAAGGAGGCTGACCACTTATCTCCGCGACGCTCGAACTGCAGATCTGTAGCGCTGACGCGAACTTGAACCCGATGAATGCCCGGCCTGGAAGGATCCGGTGCGCTTGCTGCCATGACGCCGATCGACGTGGCGTCCAACTGTTCGACCGACAACTCCGTCATGGTGGCGCGCTGCTGCTGAGCCGCGGGCGATTGCACGCTGGCGGCCAGATAGCCTTTCCGCGCATACACTTTCGCTCCGTTGGTCTCCGGCTTCTTCGCAATTTTCACGCTCAAGTCGTGAACCTTCCCATCCAGCGCCTTATCGTCCACGTAAAAGCCGAGCGTGTAAGTGGCTTCCGTAAAGTCCAACACTTCGCGCAATGGAATTGAGACGTCGTTCACATTGATGAACGCTTTGCCCCCGGTTTCCTCGGCCATCTTTTGCATGCCCTGGGTTCCAGACAACGTATTTACAGCCTGGCTCGCAACAACGTTGACGCTTCCCTTGCCCGCCCCCGGCATCAAGGCGCCTTCAACCGGCGTGTCCCTGGTGGCTTGGGAAAAGCTGGAACCCGCGCCGCGAGGATCCACTGCATAAAGGGCGATGTTGGCCTCGCTCAGGATTCTTATGAAAGTGGCGACTTCCGCCTCATCGTTGCTCCGCCGCTCGGATCCAGAACCATACGTCAACGGAACGCTGCTGGTCAGCCACAGAAGATTCTTACGTCCCGGAACACCACCCAAGCGCCGCGCGATCGAACGGAACGCGGCTGCTGTGGTCCGCACACGCGTAACCGGGTCGAGCGGTTGGGTCGGATTCAGCGCATCCCGCAGCGCTGTTTGCAAAGGGTCTGCCGCGCCGCTAGCTCCCTGTGCGCTCAGGCGCGTGGCGGCCTGTGCCAATTGGTCTGCCGAATCTGTGAACTCCTGCACCACACCGATACTGTCGTAAAGAGAATAGAAAGCGATCTTATCCGTGGGCTTCAGCGAGCGCAGCAGGGCCAGAATACGCGTGCGGGCATTCGCCTGATCCGTGGGCTCCGGGGTATTGAGCCGATCGAACAAAATTACGGTGGCCGTCTGGGCCGTCTCACCGCGGTTGTTCATCCGGTTCGATGCGACGTTAGAAGGCAGTGGCGCTGCGTTAGGGCCCGGGGCGGATTTTTCGGTCACGGCGAAAACGGCAATGTTCTGCGGTTTTCCTTTGTCCTGAACCGTAAAGTCGTCTTTGGTTAAACCTCGGACAGTGGTCTTGTCCGTACGAACCACCACGTCGACTTGCACCAGCCTGGTTCCGACCCGGAATGTCGGCTGGATTTGCGCTACGGCGAACCCCGCCAGACACGGCAGCAGGAACCACTTGGACATAGGAAATCTCCCTTCGAGGTTTCCTACAGAGTCTATTACAGATCCGGGCTCGCTGCCCCTCTAGGACAGTTTCGTTTGCTCGCCTTCGAGCAACGCGCGCTTCCGTTTCAATCCCCAGCGGTATCCGCCCAGCTCGCCCGTTCCTCGAATCACGCGATGACAGGGGATTACCAGGGCCATGCGGTTCCGCGCGCAGGCGGAGGCGACAGCGCGCGCGGCGGTTGGCTGGCCGATTCCTTCCGCGACACGCCGATAAGACCTGGTCTCTCCGTAAGGGATCGATTGCAGGTACCGCCAGACGCGCATCTGGAACGCCGTGGCGCGGATATCGAGCGGAAGATCGAGCCGCGGCTGTGCACCTTCCAGATGCTGCTGCAGCGCGCGAACCCAGTCCCAAAAAGGCTCAGGCCAGGGCTTGGGCACGGTCGCCAGTGGCGCCGAAGGATACTCCCGTCGGAGAGCCTCGATCAGCTCTGCTTCCGACGCTCCGAACTGCACGAAGCACAAGCCGCGATCGGTTGCCCCAATCGTCAGCAGCCCCAGCCGCGTGCGAATCGTGGCATGTGTAATCCCGACATCGGCGCCTCCCGCGCGGTATTCCGTAGGCGTCATGCCCAGGCGCGTATCCACTCGCTCATAGACGCGACTGGTGGATCCGAACCCCGCCGCGAAGATCGCCTGTAAAACGTCGTCCCCAGCGCGAAGCTCCTGTTTCAAGGCCCGCAGGCGGCAGGCTTCCTGGTATTGCTTAGGGGTCACGCCAACCAGAGACTTGAACGATCGTTGAAAGTAAAACGGGCTCAACCCTGCTTCGCGGCTGAGCGTACGGAGCGGAAGCTCCTGCTGCCAGTTGGCCTGAATGTACTCGGCCGCCTGCCGAATTCGTTGGGTCGGAGGAGTGCTGCTCATATTATCCACGTTACGCCTGCGCTTTCGATTCCGCCATCCGAATCTTGCTTCTGATAGACAGACGAGAGTACGCCTGAAAAGTTCCGGACTAAAAAACAACAGTTACTGTCCGTTCTTGGGATTCGATTGGCCGGCTCCGGCCAACTGCAGCTTCACCGAACCTGCGACGCCTGTTGCACGATCCTGAATCGCCAGACGCAGATCACCCTTGCGGTTCCCCGCGATGACCATTTTTTGCATGGTGTAGCCATTGGCCAGCGTTTCGCGCAGCCGCTGTTCGGTGAGGGTGATCTTGATCGATTCCTCAGTTCCGTTGGGCTTTGCAGCGGCAGGGAAATACGTGGCGAACTGGATCAGTGCGACCCAGTTGTTCTTCTCACGTTCCAGGTGAAGCTCCTGAAGGTTGAAGGTCACGGTCACCTGGAACACACCCGCTTGGCGGGCATAGGGTTCCAGACGAGCGATCATACCGATGCCGGTAGCCTCCAGGGGCGTCGCGAAAATCTCGTTCAGCGTTTCCTGGCGCTGCTTTTCGGTCGGCTGCTTCAGGTCGGTCGCGAAGTAGCCCTTGCGATGACGAAGATCCACGCTCTTGCGCGCTACTTTGACCGAAAGCGAATGATAGCTGCCGTCGAGATTGATGTTGCCTGGGTAGAAACCCAGCAGGTAAGTGACCTCGGAATCTTGGACCGCGGTCTTTATGGCGGCGGCCAGGTCCGTGATCCCGTAAAAGGCCCGACCCCCGGTTCCGCCCGCGAACAAGTTCATCGAATCGATGCCCTCCGCGAGTAAACCCGCGTTGTACGGGTCACGTGGATCGATGGGATAGACGGCAACATTGGCATCGTTCAGAGCGCGCACGGCTTTACCGATTTCCCGGCCGAACTCCTTGTGTTCGATCAACTGCTTGCCGTTGCGCGAGCGGATGTCCGTGGTCTGCGCCGGGAAACTGGACGAAATCCAGACCAGCGTCTTCCTTCCTGGCATGCCTTGCAGATGCCGGGCAACCAATTCGAGAGTCGCCGCGGTGATGACGGCCCGGTTTTGCTCGGCAACGTCCTTCATTTCCTTGATCGAGTTCACATACATGGCGTTGGCGATGTCGTCGCCCAAATCCGGGGCGGACGCCAACAAATCGGTCGCCAAATCGTTGGCGGTCTGATCGACAGAAGACTCGATGCCCCCTCGACGGCGGGCAGCCTGAATCAAGCGGTCCGGATCTTCCGTAAAATCCTGAATCACGCGCAGAGTTTTGTTGAGCGTGTAGAGCGCAAAGTAATTACCTCGTTCGAGTGTTGCCAAGTACTTCAGGAGTTGTTCATGCGCATGACCCTGATCCCCCGCCGCCGTATTGAGCGTGTCAAACAGCACGATGGTTGCGCCCGCCGGCTCCTGCCCCCGCGGGGTGAGCCGGTTTGATACAACTCCCGGCGGGAGCGGGATTGATTTTGCGGCGTTAGTTCGCGAAGAAACAACGTTGAAGGCCGCGATTTTTTGGGGTTTGCCATTATCGAGAACCGTAAAATCGTCTTGGGTCAGATCCGCCACGTGCGCGCCTTTGCTGTGAACGACCACGTCCACTTCGACCAGACGCGTATTGACGCGGATAGGAGTCTCCTGCGCCACGGCAGCCGCAGCCAGGCAGAATAGAGCGGTCCATTTGATCGCGCCCACCATTCGAGGTAACCACATGGTAGCGCGCGCAACAGGTTTAGGCGGCCTTCATCATCTCGTAATGCGTCCGATACGCACCATACGTCGAACGGAACGCAATCAGCATCCCGATGGCGCCGATGGCGATCGTAATTGCGAGAGAATATCCCACCATGTTGGGATTGTGGAACAAATAGTCGTTAAATACGCCCGGGAGCAGCGGACCCAGGCTGCCTCCACCCAGATTCAATATGAACAGATACAACGCCGATACCTGCCCGCGGACCTGATTCGGGAAAATGTGCTGGAGCGCTGCGACTGAGGTTCCCATGGCCAGGGCATCGAAGCACAACGCCGGCGCGAGCAGCGCCAAAGTCCATTCCGGCTTCGGAACCATCAGTGCGACCGGCATCAACAGCAGCGTTCCAATCGCGCTGATGACGGCGACTTTCAGCGGTCCTTCGCGGACGCCACGCTTTTGCCAGCGATCACTCAACCGTCCACCCAGGTACATTCCTAGGCACCCGAACGTCAGCAGGATCGCGGCCAAAGCGCGCCCGGACTGGCCGGGAGACCAATGATGTACTCGCTGGAAAAACGTGGGGATCCAGGCCAAGAGCCCATACGTGATCATCCCCTGGCACACCATTCCCAGCGAGATGCCGGCCACGGATTGCCACCGTATGCGAATCTGGGCAACTCCCTCGCCGAAACTGAGCTGCGTCGTGCGCCCGTCGGCCGATGCCAGCAGATTGCGGCGAATCGGCTCGCGGATGGTCCAGGCCAGCAGCGCAAACAGGACGCCCGGCAGGCCCACGATCACGAACGTCAGCCGCCAGGACGCCATAGTGCCGAGCACGGGCACGTCGATAAACGGCGTGCGAGCCAGCATGTCCACCGTCGTCCCGCCCACCAGCAGCGCCAGGCTCGATCCGATGAACACGCCCATATAAAACACGCTGATCGCGACACCCAGTTTCTGTTTGGGGAAATAATCGGACAGCATCGAATAGCCGGCGGGGGAAAGCGTCGCTTCGCCCACGCCCACGCCGATGCGCGTCAGAAACAGCAGCAGGAAGCTCTTAGCCACGCTGCCTAAAGTGGTGAAGAGGCTCCAGACCAGGATTCCCCCGACGATCAGGTTGCGCCGGTTCCAACGATCGGCGATGCGCCCAATCGGCAAGCCCATCAGCGTGTAAAACAGCGAGAACGCCAGGCCTTGCAGCAGGCCGATCTGCGTATCGCTTACGCCCAGATCGCGCTTGATGGAAGGAACCAACAGGCCGAGGATCTGGCGATCGACAAAGGACAGAGTGTAGATGGCGGTCAGGGCGATGACCACCCACCAGGCATAACCGGTGCTGGTCTTGGCTTCACTTCCGGAGCGATCATCGGCTGTGCGGGGTATCATCAGAAATTGCGGTTGCCTCCGCGCCGTATGAAAGCGTAACAGATTTCCGATGAACCAGCCTGTAACTCTCGCCACGCGCACCCTCTCCACGAGCGATAGGGTCGCCGTGATCACCATTGACAATCCGCCCGTGAACGCGCTCAGCCCGGGCGTGCCCGAAGGCATTCTCACGGCTCTCGATACAGCCGAGCGCGACGCTTCCGTACGCGCCATCGTCGTGATCGGCGGCGGCCGGACGTTTATCGCCGGGGCAGACATCAAGGAGTTGGAAGAGGCCGCCCGGAATCCTGCCGGCGGCGGGCCGGATCTGCATCCGCTGCTGACGCG
>JAOAPR010000184.1 GCA_025463005.1 Bryobacterales bacterium
CACCGGCACTTCTAGAAGAAACCCCGGCCGAGTAGATTGACCGTGAATCAGCCGGCCTGCTTGGGCTGGGACGATCCGGACTCTGATTTCTGCCCCCGTAGCTCAGGTGGATAGAGCAGCGGTTTCCTAAACCGTTGGCCGGGTGTTCGAGTCACCCCGGGGGCACTCTGCTAAGTCTTTATCAATCCGGCAGTTAGCGCGGTGAGCTAAACGTGTCTTCCAGTCGTGTCCGTGCCGATTGGACCAGAAACTGGACACTTCGCGTCGAAAACCCGTCGTTTCTTGCCCTATTTTTGAGCCGCCGCAGCGCGTGGACAGTTGCGATTTCCAACTGTCCAAAACTGTCCAGGATTCGCCTGCTGAACCGCTACCTTTAAGCGGCAGCGCCGCCCCTTATTTCGTTACCGCAGCAGAGGTCAAATGTGACACGAGAACGCATGATCGAGGCAGGCTTCACCATCACTATTGGCTTGATGGGATGGCTGCTTTTCCAAACCTACAGCCTGAACGGCAAGGTGAGTGCTCTGGACTCGAACATGACAGAAACGAAAGACCGTGTGAATCGAATCGCCACTGCAATTCCATCGGTGGCGGAGCGGGTGGCACAGCAGGAAGTGAAAAGCCCCGCCAAAGCCGTCATAGTCGCGACGAAACCTGTCGAAACGGCGCCGAACAAGTGGGCGTCAACGATCCTTGTCTTCGACATCGGCAATGCAGCAGTGACGAGTTATTCGCTCCCGCTCGCGGGGCAGTTCGACAAGGGAGCGTACGCGAAAACAAGGGGAGCGGCGCTCGCGACTGACAGTTACGCGCAGTCCTTCCAAGACCTCCAAACGAACCTGCGCAACATGCAGGACACTACCCGCATCGCAGACGTTATCGTCCCGTACTACAGTTTCGTCCTGCGTTCCGCGACGGCTGCCGATTACATGGCAACTTTCAAAGTGCTGCACGGAACGGACAGTGCTCGGGTGAAAACGATCTCGGTAGGTAAGACACCCATAACGTGGCAGACCATCAACGGTGAGCTTGCACGGCATCCCGAGAGGTACCAGCCCACCAATGACACACCCTCAGCCAACAGAGACAGGCGATATTAGGCGGCGACCGAATCGCCCGGTATGACAGACGATGAGCTGAAGGGGCAAATCGCGGCGCAGAAGGCGCTCATGATCGCGGTGGCGACCGCCGGCCCTCGCATCGCATCGGTCAACGCGGCCTATATCGAGCGCCGAGCAGCTATCGCCGCAGCTCTGGCCGAGCGACAACTCAGTGATCCCAATCCATTTGATGACCTGTGGGCTTGGTACGGTCGATGGCAGGAGCCTGACCTTCAACACTACCAGCAACGGCGACTCTTCATCGGAGCGCTCTATAAGCCGGTGCTTGACCAGATCGACGCGCGTGGACGCGGTGCATCGGTCGAACGAACAGTTGAGCCGACTGGCTGGGATCGCGTGGATCGCGCGCTCGAAACAGCGGTGAAGCGGTTCGACGCCGCGCAGAACGCGGAGGACTTTCAGGGCGTCGGGTTGCTCTGTCGTGAAGTGATCATCTCGCTCGGCCAAGCTGTCTACGACCCGCTCATACACAAGCCGTCGGACGGAGTAAAACCGAGTATAACCGACGCCAACCGGATGCTCGACGGATTTATCAGCCATGAATTGAAGGGAGCGTCGAACGAGGTGCTCAGGAAGTACGCCAAGGCATCGCTCGGACTCGCGGTTGAGTTACAACACAGGCGGAGCGCACAGTACAGGGATGCCGCGTTTTGTATTGAGGCAACCGTTTCGCTTGTCAACTTGATCGTCATCGTCTCCGGTCGGCGCGACGTAAAGGTGTCAGCTCGACTCGCACCGAAAGCGAGCGCACCCGACTCTCTTGCGACGCTCAATAAGCTGATTTCGGGCGAGTCGTTGAGTACTCGACTCGGACGAATCCTCAAACTGTTGAACGCCAAGCAGCAATTCTCAGGAGGGTTTACGCAAAACGGGCCAGACGGGGTCCAGGTCGAACAGCGGCTGCCGACGGTGCAGGGACGGTTTCAGCTTCACTTCGTGCGCGCCGGCCCGCATATCACCGGGTTCTGGTACATTCGCAGCCTGACAAGTGCAGCGGAAATTCCAACGGCTATGGCGGATGTCCGTGTACTACTCTCGGAGTGCTCTCAGGGGCAAGACACCGCTTGCACGTTCATACTCGTGACGGATGAACAGCTCGGGCCGGAGAAGGTCACCGCCTACAGCATGTTTGACAAAATGCTCGTCGCTGTTCCGGAGGAGTCTCGCAGGCTGTTCACTTTTGAGGTGTGGGACGAGCCGATCTTGCGAGCGAAAGAGACGGAACTAGTGCTGCGGACTGATGGCTGAGGGCGTAGCGAAATGTTCTATGTCCCAACAACAATTGTATTCGTCCTCAAAGAATCTTGTGTATTCGTCCTCAAAGAATCTTGGCGTTTCTCAGATGGCTTGGCTGGGCTAGCTCCTCTACTTTCGCGATAAGCTCCGCTATGTGTATCGCGGTGCGTCCCTGCTTCGCGTATCCGGCGTCGAGATTTGTTTGAATTGCGGCGCGATTGTCGGCGCCTATTGCAGGATTGAAGGTTAGTTCGGACTGCCGCGCTAGATAGGTCACGTCCGAATTGAAGTTATCGAGTTGGGCCTTGATCTGGAGAACTTGCTGTTGGAAGTCAGTCGGGAAAATGGCGAGTCTTCCTATCTGTGCGTTAAGAAACGGTAGCTGATAGGCCTTCAAATTCACCGTAGTGCGGTTGGACAGTCTCTTCGGCAGAACGGCCCCTGCCAGTTGGGAACGAAGTTGGCGGATGGCGTCCAGGTACTTCAACTGCTCTTGATCGGCACCCTTGTAGTCAGCAATCGTGTGCTCCAACCATTGCAAGAAGGCGTCATCCTGCGTGCCAGTCGCATCGCGCATATCGGACGCAACCATCGCCATCGTATAGCGCAGTTCAACCAGCTCGCCGATGATCGCTTTGCGCAAGCGACCACGTTCGTACCTGAGTCTAATCTCGTCGCCGATTGGCAGGCTCAACATCCCGAGCAGCCAACCGAAGAACGCTCCGACAAGAACGTCGGGGAAGCCCAGAATATCGTGTGTCAAATGACGACTATCCTCTCCAGTTTGGGGAAGGTGACGCCGACGTAGCTCGCCGGCGTCTCCCTCTGCTCAACTTGCGTGCCCCGCGGCGCCGGCAAGTGCGTTAGCGTTTTCCTGCTTCTCCACGAGTCCCCGCCGAAGATGCACCGGCGACTGTTGGTAGTACGACATCGTCGTCGCGATTTGCGCAAACTATCCAAAGTCCCCACCGGTGCCACCGACCGCAGCCTTTCACAGTGGACAAAAAGCTGGACAGAATCGGCTGCAAATATCTGAAAAAGATTGCAAGGGATTGCAAGCGAATTTGCCGCGACTTCGCTAATTTCCCTATGAAATCGCACTTTTTATGGCGAGATTCTGCTTGAGGCAGCGCTCCGAAGGGCCGCAATTCCAACAATTTATCCAGCAATGACAAACCCCAGCATTCCGACGAAACGCCTCGGCGCCGACGAAGAGTCATTCACTGAATGGTTGATGCTCCACAAGCGGGAGGTGTCGTGGGCAATTATCGCCTTGGCGATAGTCGTCGTGGGCTACTGGTACTACGAGCGGTCACAGGCGCTTAAAGCACAGCGCGCCGAGACCGCGTACTTCCAGGCTCGCCAGTCGGCCGCGGTGGGGAATCTGCCGTTGGCCGTTTCAGACCTTCAGAAGGTCGCGACCCGCTACGAGGGAACCCGGGCCGGCGCCCAAGCCTCGATGACCCTGGCCCAGGCGCTTTTCCAGCAGCAGAAATTCAAGGAGGGGATCGTCGCACTGAAGAAGGCCGAGGCGAAGGCGCCTGCGGACTTCCGCCCGTCGATCCACGTGCTCGAGGCGGCCGGCTACGAGGAGCTCAAGGACTTTGTCGCGGCCGCCGAGCAATACAAGGTTGCGGCGACGGAAACCAAATTTCCGGCGGACAAGGCGCAGTATCAGGCGTATGCAGCGCGAGACTATATGGCTGCCGGAAAGACAGAAGAGGCGAAGGCTATCTGGACCGAGCTGGCAAAGGACGAGACCGGTCCGATGGCCGCCGAAGCCAAAGTGAGATTGGGCGAGCTGCTCGCGAAGCCGATGACCGCGTAGGTCCGTCCGGCCCGAGACCAAGTACGAGGACCACGATCGCTCGTGGTCCTTTTTCTTTTTTATGATCGGACTT
>JAOAPR010000333.1 GCA_025463005.1 Bryobacterales bacterium
GATCTGCGGCGGACCTTCCTGACGATCGCCGAGAGCTTAGACTTCAGCCCGCTCGCGTACAAGGCACTCGTCATTCACGCCGCCCCCAGGGACGTCACGAGCGGCTACATCACCATCGACGTGGAGCGGCTGCGCGATCCTGCGCAGAGGATCGCGGACAGGATGCGGCAGCTTTGCAACATACCGAAGCCCGAGGGCGAGAATATCGCGGCTCTTAGATAAGTCTCTTTAGCCCCCTGTACTTTTAGAAAGGACTAATTACTATAGGTAGGTCGTCCGTTGAGCCCAGCTAGGGTTCTTAGAGCCTAAGAGGTTCCGGCGTTGATTGGTCCCTGATCAAAGAGCCAGGGCTAAGGGCAGGACAGGGCACACTCGCGGTGTCGTCTGTGACGGTCCGGGCGCCAGGCGCTCACTTCATCACACAGCCAGCATCTTTTGCTCGCTCACACTCGATGAGGTTGAACCGCTATGACCAAAACAAAAACCACTCCGAAGGTCACTTTTATCAACTACGACGATGACGACCTGCTCGATACCGCCGCCGCTGCGGTCGTGCTCGGAGGCGTCAGTCATCAATGGCTGGAGCTCGCACGCTGCAAGGGCGACGGACCTAGGTACATCAAGGTCACGTCCCGGCTGGTTCGCTATCGCATGGGCGACCTCCGCGAGTATCTGAAAAAGCGGACGGTCGATCCCGAGGTGGCGTGATGACCGACGTGAACCATTCGACCCTCAGCGTCATCAGTGCGAAGATCAAAACGCTGGAGAAGATCCGCCACGCGGAGCGGATGGTTGATGCGCGCCAGATCGCCCGCCTCCCCAAGGACCATCCCAGGCGAAAGGTCAGCTTGGCTGGGGGTGGGTCATGAACAAACCGTCTTCAGATTTTCATCCGCACTCCCCGACCGCATACCGGCTGGGGTTGAAGGCGGCAGGGTTTTCACCGATCCCCGCGAACGGAAAGAAACCATTCCTCAAGGGCTGGCAAAAATGTCTCGACGTCCCCGAATCCGAGATCGAGCTCTGGGCCGAAGAACGGCGGGAAGAGACAAATACCGGAATCGTAACCCGCCGCACGCCCGCGTTTGACATCGACATCTTGAAAGCCGAGGCGGTTGAGGCGGTTGTGAATCTTGTGAAGGAGCGGTTTAGGGATCGCGGCCGCATCCTGCAGCGGACGGGAAAGGCTCCAAAGGTCCTGATCCCGTTTCGAACGGCGGAGCCTTTCAAAAAGATCACAATCAATTTTGCTGGGGAACAGAAGTTTGAACTCCTCTGCGACGGCCAGCAGTTTATTTCCGGTGGCATTCATCCAGACACCAAGCAGCCGTACACGTGGACCGGCGGTGAGCCCGGTGAGGTGACTCGGCAGGAGTTGCCCGAGATCACGCAGGTTGAGGCGGAAACGCTGGTCAAAGATGCCACAAACCTACTGGTTGGTGAGTTTGGGTATACCAAGGACGATGCAGCGCCAAAAGCCAAAGCCGGCGACGGTCTCGAACAACCGCAAGGCGGTGATCTTTACCTTCTCAGGGACGCGATGGGCCTGATCCCGAATGACGATGCGGGCTGGGATGAGTGGAATACCATCGCCATGGCCCTCCACGCGGCCACCGGAGGGAGTCAAGACGGCCTGAAGCTGTTTATGGAATGGAGTGCTAAGAGCAAGAAGAACAAACCTGCGGAGACGGAGGCGAAGTGGCGTGCGCTTGACAATTGTCCGCCCGAGCGAGTCGGCGCCGGTACGATCTACTTCAAGGCCAAAGCCGCGACGGTGGCCAAGATCAACAAAACCCACGCGTTTGTTCTGGCCGGCAACAAGGGCGTGGTGATGAGATTTGACAGCGAGGTAGAGTTTCGCCTGCTCTTGGTCAGCGCGTTCAAGCAGTGGTACTCCAACCAACATGTCATAATCCGCGACGGTGACAAATATAAGCGCGCGGCGATTGGCGACTGGTGGCTCAAGCACGATGAGCGGCGTCAGTACCAGGACATCGAGTTTGCGCCGGTTGGGGGCCGCAAAGGTTACTATAACATGTGGCAAGGGTTCGCCGCCGAGCCGCGAAAGGGCGACTGCTCGAAGTTCCTGGCCCACCTTCGCGACAACGTCGCTCAGGGCAATGATGATCTGTACAATTGGGTGGTCGGCTGGTTCGCACAAATCTTCCAGCAACCGGCAGTGAAGATTGGCACCTCGCTGGCGCTCCGCGGACCGCAGGGGGTGGGCAAGACAATAGTTGGCAAGACAATCGGCCAAGCAGTCGGGAGTCATTATCATATCGTCAGCAGTTCGCGCTACATCACCGGGCAATTCAACGCTCACATGGCGTCGCTTCTCCTGCTCCACGCCGACGAGGCGTTCTGGGCCGGCGACAAGAAGTCAGAAGGCATCCTGAGAGACTTGGTCACGGGTGAAAAGCACCCCATCGAGTTCAAGCACATTGACCCGATATATGTCGCAAATTACGTGAGGCTGTTAGTGACTGGCAACCAAAACTGGCTCGTCCCTGCTGGGTATGACGAGCGGCGGTTCGCTACGCTGGACGTCGGTGAAAAACACAAGCAGGACCACCCCTACTTCGCTGCCATTGAGCACGAGATGGCTAACGGCGGCCTTGAGGCCCTGGTCCATTATCTGATGAACTTCGACCTCCGCTCGGTCAACTTGAGAGTGATCCCGAACACGCCCGCGTTGTTTGACCAGAAGGTCGAGTCGTTCGATGATAAGCATACTTGGTGGTTCGACACGCTGCGCCGTGGACAATTACCAAGGATGCTCGTCAAGAAGGACGAAACGAAAATCCCCCACTGCCCCTCAAGCTGTCTGTATGACAGCTACGTTCGGCGCACTGAGCAGGTTGGAGTCAAGCGCAAGGCGGTGGAAACCGCGTTAGGCATATTCTTGAGCAAGATGGTCGGTCCTGACCTGATCAATGCTCGCGGCATCTATCACTTTCCGCATCTTAAGGAGTGCAGGAGGAAGTTTGCCGACCTGATGAACTTTGAGATCGAGTGGTCCGAGCCAGATAGCGATTGGGATGAGGAACCGATGTAGGGAACCCATCTGCCTGCACGCTTCTTGCTACCCTTGGGGCGCCCGGCGCCTTTCGGATTGCTGGCAGTCTTGGCGGGTTTTAA
>JAOAPR010000283.1 GCA_025463005.1 Bryobacterales bacterium
AGAAAGTCATGCCGATGTTTCATTATGCCCTGAAACCGCATGGCTATTTGATGCTGGGAGCGTCGGAGGCGATCGGGTCATCCACGGATTTGTTTTCACTGATGGATAAGAAGCACAAGTTTTACGCGAAGAAAGCGGGCCAACATCGCACCGTGTTCACGGGTGTGACCAAAACAGCCATGGAAAAAGGAGAGGGACACCGGCCGGAAGCCGGCCCGTTTAAGGCCGAAGCCAAGGTACCGGACCTGCAACAGTATGTGGACCGGCTGATACTATCGCGGTGGAGTCCGGCCGCAGTCGTGATCAACGCGCACATGGACGTGTTGTTATTTCGCGGACGGACGGGGTCTTTCCTGGAGCATGCGCCGGGGAGCGCGAGCCTGAATTTGCTGAAGATGGCGCGTGAAAGCCTGGTGCTGGACTTGCGGACGGTGATTTCCAAGGCCATCAAACAGGATGCCCCCGCGATGCAGGAGAATGCCACGCTGCGGCGCGAGGACCGGGTGCAATTCGTGAAGATCGAGGTCCTGCCGTTTCAGCTTACGCCGGCCAGCGAGCGATTCTTCCTGGTGCTGTTTGACGAAACAATCCCGGCAGTGACGGAAATTCACGGGGAACGAACCGGAGCCGCCAGCACCCGCGGCCGGCAGGAGATTGAGCGGCGGGAACACAACAAGCTGCGCCAGGAACTGGCCAACAGCAAGGAATCGCTGCAGGCCATCATCGAGGAGCAGGAGGCGACGAACGAGGAGCTCAAATCGGCGAACGAGGAGATTCAGTCCAGCAACGAGGAATTGCAGAGCACCAACGAAGAGCTGGAGACGGCCAAGGAGGAGCTGCAATCCACCAATGAGGAGTTGACCACGCTCAATGAAGAACTCCAGACACGGAACAGCGAACTGAGCCAGGTCAACAACGACCTGACCAATCTGCTGGCCAGCGTGAACGTGGCGATCATCATGTTGGGCAATGACCGGACCATCCGGCGGTTCACGCCGATGGCGGAGCGTATCTTCAACCTCATCCCCTCGGATGCGGGTCGGCGGCTGAGTGATTTGAACCGCAACATCATTGTGCCCGATCTGGATGAATCGATCGAAAGCGTGGTGGAGAATTTAACGTCCGTGGAACGGGAAGTGCAGGACCGGGATGGGCGGTGGTATTCACTGCGCATCCGGCCCTACCGGACGCGGGAAAACAAGATTGACGGGGCGGTGCTGCTGCTGGTGGATATCGATGAACATAAGCGGGCGGTGGAACTGGTGATGTCGGCGGTAAAAAACCCGTTGATCGCTTTGCAGGCTGACCTGCGGGTAAAGCGGGCCAACAAGGCGTTTTACCGGATGTTTGAGATCGCGCCGGACGAGACGGAGAACCGTTACATCTATGATCTGGGCAACGGTCAGTGGAACATTCCGCGGCTGCGAACGCTGCTGGAGGAAATTCTGACCCGGCAACATGAAGTGAATAATTTTGAAATGGAAGCTGAGTTTCCAAAGATTGGCCGGCGATTGATGCGGCTGGATGCGCGCAGTTATTCCGAGGATGGGCGCGGGAATAAGTTTATTCTCCTGGCCATCCAGGATGTGACGCCGGTTTAAAGGGAAACCGGAAGCCATGGTTCCGAAGCACATATGAGTGCAAACTTGGAAATCAACCGCAAGGTTTGGGCGTGGCAATTACTCGCAAATGCGAGGTGGCCACTGGCCGCAAATTGTCACTGGCATTTGGCGATAACGGCACCGCTAGTACCGGTGCGATTGGGCAGCACCACCATCGCGCGGTCAGATTAAATTGAATCCACCCAAAAAAGCCTGATGCCGAGAACGCACAAACTGGTATCGAAGAAAAGACGGGTGACGAAGCCTGACCGGCCGTCGCCACCGCCGTCCCTTGCCGTGGACCGGGAGGAATTTTATGCGGACCGGGAGCGATTAATCGGGGAACTGGAATTGCAGTTGACGCAACTGCGCATGCAGGAACAGGAGTTGCGGCACGCGCAAGGCGAGGTGGAAAAGTCATCTCAACATTATGCCAATCTCTTCAACTCCGCGCCGATCGGTTACGTGGTGCTGGACTCAGTGGGGACGATTTTGGAAATCAACGAGGTGGGGGCGGCGCTATTGCATCACAAACGACAGCGGTTGCTGACCGAATCATTCACCCGCTTCGTGCCGAAACACGCGTTGCCGGATTTTCTGAAGCATCTGCGGCTGTGCCGATCCTCGCAAAGGCAGGTGACGACGGAGTTGCTGCTGCAAACGCACGAGGGCCCGACGATTCCCGTGGAGCTGGTCAGCGCCTGTTTCACCAGCTGTGGCCGGGCGCCGTGTTATCGCACGGCCATCCTGAACATCTCGGAACGGCGGCGGGCGGAACAGACCCTGGAACAAACCGAGCAGAACTACGGTGCACTGGTCAATTCCATTGATGGGATTGTCTGGGAGGGCGATGCCCGGACGGGCGAGTTCAGTTTTGTAAGCGAGCAGGCAGAACGGTTGCTGGGCTATCCCGTGGAGCGGTGGCTGCGGGAGCCGGATTTCTGGGTCAGTCACATTCACCCGGACGACC
>JAOAPR010000194.1 GCA_025463005.1 Bryobacterales bacterium
CGCACGGCCGACGGGAAGCCGAATCTTTCCGCGCCCGCGCCGCGCGGACCGGACGGCAAGCCGGTGCTCAACGGTATCTGGCAGATGAACGGGAAATATCTTCAGGACATCGCGGCGGACATGAAGCCTGGGGACGTGCCGTACCAGCCCTGGACGGAGAAGCTCTTCAACTCGCGGCGGAATGGGGCGGGCGGCAGGGACGATCCAGCGGCGAGGTGCATCCCCGGGATGCCGAAACTCGACGCTCTTCCGTACCCATTCAAGATCATCGAGTCACCAGGAATGGTGATGATGCTGTTCGAGGGATTCACCACTTTCCGCCAGATTTTCACGGATGGGCGCGAGCTGCCCAAAGATCCGAATCCCGCCTGGTTCGGATACTCCGTCGGGAAGTGGGAAGGCGACGATTGGGTGGTCAACACGATCGGTATCCGCGAATCGACGTGGCTCGACAACGCCGGCCGGCCGCATAGCGATGCGCTTCACCTGATCGAGCGCTTCCGGCGGCGCGATTTCGGGCACATGGATATCGAGCTGACGATAGACGATCCCAAGGCGTACACCAAACCGTGGACCGTCAAGGAAGATTTGCGACTGATTCCGGACACCGAGCTTCTGGAATACGTCTGCAACGAGAACAACAAGGATTACGAACACCTGGTGAAGTAGATTCGGTAAGCAAAATAGGAGGGCGCATGCACATCCACCGGCTCGCGATAGCGGCAGCACTCGCGATTGCCGCGTCGGCATCGGGACAGTGGTTGAAGTACCCGACGCCCGCCATTCCACGCACTAAGGATGGCAAACCGAATCTCTCGGCACCGGCGCCGCGCGCCGCGGATGGCAAACCAGACTTCACTGGTGTCTGGGAAGTGGAACACAACCGGCCTTGTCCCGCGAACGGTTGCGACGACATGTGGATTCCCCAGGAATTTCTCGATATCGGCTGGAGCCTGAAGGGAGGCTTGCCGTATCAGCCGTGGGCGGCGGAGATCGTCAAGCGGACGCAAACGGACCGAAGCAAGGACCCTAATTCGCATTGTCTGCCGACCGGGATCGTCAGGATGTATACGACTCCGCTGTTTCGTAAAATCATCCAGACGCCGGGACTGCTGGTGATCCTGAACGAGCGCGAGGTGACCTATCGCCAGATTTTCACGGACGGCAGACCTTTGCCGGTTGATCCGCAGCCTTCCTGGGTCGGCTACTCGACGGGTAAATGGGAGGGAGATACGCTGGTGATCCAGACCAGCGGCTTTCGCGAGGGGCTATGGCTGGATGCGAGCGGCAGCCCTCTCACCGAATCCGGGAAAATTACGGAGCGTATCCGGCGCGTGAACTTCGGCAAGCTGGAAATCGAGATTACGGTGGACGATGCGAAGGCGTACACCAGCCCGTGGACGGTGAAATTGACGCAGATTCTTGCGCCTGATACGGATCTACTCGATTACTACTGCGTTGAAAACGAGAAGGACGGTCCGCATCTCGTGGGGAAATAGCATGAGGAAGACCATAGCGAGCTTCATCGTAGCGGCAGTGATTGCGCCAGCACAGTGGATCGAGTACCCGACCCCCGGAGTTCCGCGGCTGCCGAACGGCAAACCGAATCTCGCGGCGCCCGCGCCTAAGACCGCGGACGGCAAGCCCGACCTCTCGGGAATCTGGACCACACGCGCCGGCTACACCGGGAACATCGCCAAGGATCTGAAGCCCGGCGAGCTATCCTTCCAGCCGTGGGCAGCGGAAGTGTACAAGCACCGTCAGGAAACGCAAGGCAAAGAAGATCCACAGGCATATTGCGTGCTCTCCGGCGTGCCCCGGGAGCACGTGGTGCCGTATCCCTTCAAGATCCTGAACACCTCCGGCATGATCGTGATTCTTTACGAGGCGCTCCATAGCTACCGGCAGATTTTTATGGACGGCCGCAAGCTTCCCAAGGATCCCAATCCCACGTGGATGGGCTACTCGGTTGGCCGCTGGGAAGGCGACACCCTGGTAGTAGAGTCCTCGGGCTTCGTCGGCAATAATTGGCTGGACAACGGCGGCCACATGGGAACGGAAGCCATGCGCTTGACCGAACGTTTGCGGCGCCGCGACTTCGGTCACATTGACCTTCAGATCACCGTAGACGATCCGAAAGCCTACACCAAACCCTGGACCGTGAATCTTGAGTTCACCGCGACTCCCGACAGCGAGCTGATCGAGTACGTCTGCGATGAGAATGAGAAAGACTTAGGACACCTAGTAGGTAAGTAACACGGGCGTTCATTTGCGTTGGTTTGCGGCAACCATTATTGGTCTGTCCATACCCGCGGCGGGGCAATGGCTCAAATACAAAACTCCCGGCATTCCGCGAATGGCGGACGGCAAGCCTGCGGAGCTGAAGCCTGCCGAAATCCAGCCGTGGGCGGAAACGCTTCGCCTCGAAGACCTGGGCAAGGATCATCCTAATTACCGCTGCTTGCCGGGTATCGGTCCGTACGTGAACTTCGGTATGTACAAAATTCTCCAGACTCCTGGCGCTATCGCGTTTCTATCCGAGGCCGGCGGGTATCGCCAGGTCCTCACCGACGGCCGTCCGCTACCGGCAGATCCCAACCCTACCTGGCAGGGCTATTCCGTCGGGCACTGGGACGGAGACACCTTGGTCGTCGAGAGCGCCGGATTCAATGACCTGAGTTGGCTCGATGCCGGTCACCCCCATACGGAAGAAGACCGGAAGCGGAGCCGGATCAATGTGAAACTCGCCTCGGAGATCCTCTCCAAATATGCGGGGGTCTACGAAATGTAGAATCCCGAAGATCCCAAAGGCAAGCCGATCATGTTTCACGTTCTGGCAGAGGGCGATCAACTGTTTTTCCAGCTGGGAGGCGCCTGCCCAAAGATCCCGCTAGCCGCTCAGTCGGCGACCACCTTCTCTGCGTTCGGCGGCACCATCGACTTCGTTACCGTGCGAGCCGTGGAAGGAGACTTCAAGGTTCTCAGCAAAGGCGATCTTCCGAAGTAAGTGGCAAATGAACGCAAAGAATTGCTTGGTTTTACCGGAATCCCCCGCCCAGTAGCTATTTCGGACGCTGGATCTGAAGATCGTCGCAGATCTTGCGCGCCAGAAAGTCATTGATCTCGCGATGTCGCGGGACGGAAGAAGATCTGCGAGCGGTGCGGTTCACGTAGACCGTGTGCTCTCCGCCTTCCCGTAAGAACTCGCATCCGTGCTGTTCGAGGTGACGGATCAGATCGATCCGCTTCATGCCGTGGGCAGAGCAAACGACTCGCGAATAACCTCCGATCCTTCAATGGCCTGTTCGGCCAGAGCCCGGTTGGCCTCCAGAACTAGAGCCACTGCTTCCTTGAGGTTCTCGCGGGCCTTTTCGAGAGTGTCTCCCTGCGTGTTCGCCCCAGGCAGTTCTTCAATGAAGGCGACGTAACCTTCGGGCACCTTCATGAACACCGCGGTCAGGTTGAGTCGCTGCATATCGACCACTCTATCAGGGCCAGCGCCCGATATGCGTTCATTCGCGTTTATCGCGGCTAGATCCTAAACGAGGTCTGCGGCCTTAATGGGCAGCATCCGCACGCGCTTCTGCGTAGCGGCGTACACCGCGTTCACCACCGCAGGGACGATCGTGGGTGTGCTAGCCTCGCCGATGCCACCGGGATTCTCGCGGCTGGGGACAATGTGGACCTCAACCACCGGCATCTCATCGATCCGGATCGGGTCGTAATTATTGAAGTTCTTCTGCACCACGCGCCCTTTGTCTAGCGTGATGCCGAGCTTCGTCACGGTGCTTAGGCCATAGACGATTCCGCTCTGGATCTGGGCCTCGACGATGGCAGGGTTAATCACCTGCCCGCAATCGACGGCGCAAACCACGCGATGCACCTTCACCTTGCCCTGGTTCACCGAAACTTCAGCCACCTGCGCGTTGAAGCTGCCGATGTTGTTCACGACGGCAACGCCGCGGAAGCGTCCGGCCGGCAGCGGCTTGCCCCAATCGCCTTTTTCGGCGGCGAGATTCAGCACGCCCAATAGGCGCGGAGTGCCCGCCAGGAGCGCGCGGCGGAACTCGACCGGATCTTTTCCGGCCGCCGCGGCCATCTCGTCGATGAACGCCTCCATGAAGTAGGTGTTCTGCGAATAGCCGACCGAACGCCAGTAGCTGACCGGCGTCCCGGTGTCGGGAGCCGTGTAGTCCACTTGCACGTTGGGAATGGCGTAGCGCATATCCTGAATGCCTTCCACCGACGTGTTGTTGCCGCCGAACGGCGGGCAGACGATGCGCGCGCTGAACGATACGGGCGACCCCTGGGCATCCAACCCGGCCGCGAACTTCACGTAGGAAGCGGGACGGTAGGTGTCATGCTGCAGGTCGTCCTCGCGGGTCCAGGTGAGTTGTACGGGCGTCGGCGACACAGCCTTGGCGATCTCCACCGCTTCGCCGACGTAATCCGCTCCGCCCCGGCGTCCGAATCCGCCGCCCAGATACTGGGTGTGGATTAGACACTTCTCGGCGGGCAGTCCTGTGACCATCGCGGCGACCTGCTGGGCGGCAGATTGAATCTGCGACGCCACCCAGATATCGCAACCGTCCGGGCGCACCTGCACGGTCGCATTCAGCGGCTCCATGGGAGCATGCGAGAGATACGGCGCTTCGTAGACCGCTTCGACTTTCTTGGCAGCGCTCGAAAATGTGGCCGCGGCATCACCTGCTTTGCGCACGGACTGGCCCGGCTTGGCGGCCAGAGCCGCCCATTCCTGCCGCAGGGCCGGTGTGGATACGTTGGCCCACTTGCCCTCGTCCCATTTGATGATGAGGGCCTTGCGGCCTTCCATCGCGCTCCAGGTATTGTCGGCGATCACGGCCACGCCGTTCGAAATCTGCACGACGTTCTTCACGCCGGGCACGGCTTTGGCTTTGGTCGCATCGAAGCTGGCGACCTTGCCGCCGAATACCGGGCAGCGCTCGAGCGAGGCGTACAGCATCCCCGGACGGCGAACGTCGATTCCGAATCC
>JAOAPR010000200.1 GCA_025463005.1 Bryobacterales bacterium
TCCTCACCTGGAATGTATTGAACGGGCGGATACGCCGCTTCGCGGAGCGTCAGAGCGTTGCGGGTATCGGCAACCACACGGCCCGCGACGGACACGACAACGCGGGCGGGGTTGCGCTGGATGGAAATCGGATGATCCGGACCAGGAAGCCTGACCTGCTTCTCGTTCATGTTTCGTCTCCCTTTCTGCTGATGCTCAGCCCTTCAGGAATGGGTGGCGTGCTCAACAGATACAAAATGAGCTGCGCGTCCGGCAGGTTTTGCTGGAGGATGAAAGAGTTCACCGTATACACAATCGCGTCGTTGCTGCCGTTCACTACCAGCGTGGGCTGAGTGATCTTCTTCAGGTAAGCATAGGGATCTTTCGCCGGGGCGCCCCATTTTTGTAACGCAGCCACCTGTGCCGGAGCGACCTTTTCATTCGGCAAAGGATCGCGGTTCTCCTTGGCGCCCTCTGCCGCTCAAGAACAATTCCCCGATAGTACAACGGCTTAATTAACTCCCGTACGCGCCCGCTGTGAATCTGCCTCCGCGGCGGGCGCACCCCTCCCGCGCCAGCCGACGTTTACCATGTTGGTCGCACCCGAGGTGCAGGGCTTCGGCTTCTCAGATGCGCCCGACCGCAAACGGTTTCGCTACACATTTCGAGGGCCTGACAATCAACACCAGGTTCGGGCGAAACGTTCGCCGCGGTGAAATGTCTACCTCAAGGACGTTCCGGGCGAAACAGTCTCTGCCGCGCCCGGCGCAATCTTGTCCTGCGGAGGTCGCGTAAGTGACTCGATTGAAATCAAACATTGAGTGGAGACAGTGGGGCAGGGAGGACCCATTGTGGGGAGTCGCCTCCTGTGCCAACAAACAGAAAGGCGGCGAATCGCCCTGGAGGGACGACGAGTTCTACGCCCACGGCGCTTCGAACTGGCGAGATTTCTTTGAGCAATGGCAGCATTACGGAGTCCACCTTGGGAGCTGCCTGGAAGTCGGCTGCGGCGCCGGGCGCTTCACCAGGCAACTGGCGCAGGTATTCGATCAGGTCTACGCCGTAGACGTCTCGGAAGACATGATCCGGTATGCCGAGCGCAGGCTCGACGTCAGAAACGTGGAATTTGCCGTGACCGATGGCTTGGCCTTGCCGCAATCGGACAGTTCGGTCCAAGCGCTCTTCTCGGCGCACGTCCTCCAGCATCTGGACAGCGTCGATCTCGGTTTCGCTTATTTCCGCGAATTCTATCGAGTTTTGGACGGCGGCGGAACGCTCATGGTCCACATGCCGCTGTATCAGTTTCCAATCGATGGAGCCACGGGAACGGTCATCCGGGCCATTTACGCCTTGCACCGGAGGCTCGGCAGGCTTCGCGCTGATGTGAAGCGGCGAGCAGGCGTGAAGACCATGAGACGAACGCCGTATCCTATCGAATCGCTGCGCTCGTTCTTGTCCGAGGTGGGGTTTAAGAACACCGAATTCCGGATTTTCCCGACGAAGATCAATGGGGATCTCCACCCATTCGTCTTTGCAACCAAGTAGTAGATGATAATCGGCGTGTGGGGACAGGCGACACGGAACGCGTTGCAGCGTTTCCAGTCTTCACGTCTCGGGTCGCCCACGGTGCCAGCGATCGCGCCGGTGTTGGCTGTTTGGCCGTGCATCGGCAGAGCGCAGAGCGCGAGAACCGAGGTCAGAAGTAAGGTTCGCGAGGCGTCCATCGAGATGCTCCGAATCACCTCGTTTCCTCCACCAAGCACCAGGGCAGGGCGGACGACGACTTTAGTATAGTGCGGATCTCGGGACAACACCGAGACGTTATTGCTGACTGACCCGCCGCGACTACCTGTACTCCGAGATTGCGCTACTGGATAGATCGGTATAATGTCCGGTGCCGAGGGAAGAATAATGCGAATCCGAACTTTGCTGATATGTTCGAACATTGGATTGGCCGTCATCGCGGTCCAGGTGGCAATTGCGCAGAATGACTGGCCGGCTTACGGTCGCGACCCTGGGGCTCAACGCTACTCGCCTCTCACGCAAATCAACACCGGCAACGTATCCACATTAATCCAGGCCTGGAAGTACGAAACGCACCCTCCTTCCGTCAGCAAGGCCCAGCAGGCTTCTAAAACGACGCCGCTCATGGTGAATAGCGTCGTGTACTTCGTCACTCCGTATCAAAGCCTGGTCGCCGTGGAACCCGAAACGGGCAAGACCCTCTGGACGTTCGATCACCAACATGCCGCGCGCGCCTCTCGCGGGATCGCCTACTGGCCGGGAAACCGAAACGCTCCTCCCACAGTTTTCTTCGGCGCCGAAGACGGCTTCCTGATTGCGGTGAACGCCCGGACCGGCAAGTTAGTGCCGGGTTTTGCCAATGAAGGCGAACTCGATCTGAAACCCGGAATGAAGGACGCCGAGCTTCAGAATGCTCCCTACGGCTTGAACGGTGCTCCCGCGATTTACAAGAATCTCGTATTCACCGGATCGCACTTGCAGGACAACGGTTCTTATGGAGGTCGCGGCGATGTCCGTGCTTGGGATGCGGCTACCGGGAAACTGGTCTGGACGTTCCACACGGTCCCCCAACCGGGCGAGCTCGGGCACGATACCTGGCTCGACGACGGCTGGAAGAACCGGTCCGGCACAAATGTATGGAGTACGTTCACCGTGGACGCGGAGACCGGGACCCTGCTGATGCCGATCGGGTCGCCCAGCGACGACCGCTACGGGGGAGACCGGCCCGGAGCGAATCTGTTCGGGAACTCGCTTGTCGCCGTGGATGCGATGACGGGAAAAATGAAGTGGTATCTGCAAACCGTGCACCACGACCTTTGGGACTACGATCTGCCACCTCAACCGACGCTCATCGATGTGGTGAAGGATGGCAAGAGGATCCCGGCGTTAGTCCAGGCGGCCAAGACGGGTCTGGTGTTTATTTTGGATCGCCGAACGGGTAAACCCATCTTCGGCCTTGAGGAGCGGGCCGTGCCGAAGGGCGATGTTCCGGGCGAATGGTACTCGCCCACCCAGCCATTTCCTCTCAAGCCGCCGCAGCTTTCGCGTGCGACTTGGAAGCCTGACGAGATCGCGAAGTTCACTCCCGAACACCAGAAGTATTGCGAAGAGCTGTTCAACAATGCCCAGAACGATGGCCCTTATGCCCCCGTGCGCATGACCGATACGGTGGTTTTTCCCGGTCCGGATGGCGGCTTCAATTGGGGTGGGGGAGCTACGATCCCAAGCTGGGCTACTACTTTATAAACTCGCACGACAAGGGCGGAGTTCAGAAGATGGTGGCGCAAGTTCCGGCGAAGGAACGCCCCACGAAGATCAGCGGAGCGGGCGATTCGAGTCAAATGCCGTTCGTTCGGCGGAACGTGGGCTCGATCACGAATCCGGCTACGGGTTGGCCGTGCCAGTCGCCGCCGTGGGGTGAACTGTTCGCGATCAATGTAAATACCGGGGATGTCGCGTGGCGGATACCGTTTGGACGTGTCGAATCCTTGGAAAAGATCGGCGTAATGAACACGGGATCGTACAACATCGGTGGTTCCGTAGCTACAGCGAGCGGCCTGCTATTCATCGGTGCCACGGACGATCAGCGCTTTCACGCTTACGAATCCAAGACGGGAAAACTCCTGTGGGAGGCGCAATTGCCAGCGAATGCGTTCGCCAATCCGATCACATATCTGGGCAAGGACGGAAAACAGTATGTTCTGGTCGCGGCGCAGGAGACGATGATCGCGTTTCGGTTGCCGTGATTGCTGCACGGCCTATTGCTTTCTTACCGTGCCGGAACTGCCGCAACTGGGATCCCCTTCGCGTTCATCAAGGATTCCAGCAATGCGACGGTTTTCGGGAACGCATCTGCCCCGCCGCGAATACCGCCGGCGCCGCGGGCGACGTCAAGGGGCGTGCGGCCGCTGGCGTCTTTGACCGTCAGGTCGGCGCCGTTGGCTACGAGAAATTCGATGAACTTATCGAAGCCGTGTTCGGCTGCACCGTGCAACGCGGTTTGGTTCGGGACGGCGTTCGCGCTCGGCATTTGACTGCCGCGACGGAAGGCGAGTGCGATTTGCGCTGAGGCGCTGTATCCTGCGGAACCAGGGGCAGCGGGCGCGGCAACGGGGGCAGCAGAAGCGGGAGCGCCACCCCTGCCTCCACCGCCACGACCACCACCCGCGGGACCGCGGTCCGCGAGCGAGCGGGCGTTTACATTAGCGCCGGCTTTGACAAGGAGATCCATGCTGGCGAGCACGCCTTCGTCGGTACGGTTGCGTCCGCGCGTGACGCGTGCGCCGTAGTCGACGCCGGCGGCGGCCATCAACGGCGTGATGCCTTCCTTGCTCGGCAAATCGACAAGCGCCTTGTACTCCAGCAGTAGAGCGACGAACTTGTCATCGCCGCCACGCGCCGCACGCAATAACGGCGTGGCGCCCTGGGCGAGCATACTGTCGCCGCCGCGATCCTGCGGGACGTCGCGAGACGGCGGACGCCGCTTCAATTGAATGTTCGGCTTCGCGCCGCGTTCGAGCATCATTCTTGCGACATCGACGGCAGTGAGCTTGTCCGCACTCGGGATGACGGCCCTCGCGCCGTTCCCTTTCGTCGGCAGCGTGCTGACGTCGGCCGCCATGTAGACCGGCGAGCGGCCGAAGAGATCCCACTTATCGAGATCGGCGCCGCCCTGCGGTCCTTTAAAAGTGACAAGTACGGCGGCCGTGTCGAAATGCATATTCTCCAGCGCGAGAAGCAGCGGCGTCTCGCGGTCCGGATCTTCGGAATCGGGATCGGCGCCGGCGGCCAGCAGGTTTTGGACGCAGACCACGCAGCCTTCACGCGCCGCATAGTGCAGCGCGGTAAAGCCCCCCTTGTTCAGGTCCTTCGGGCGCGGTTCCGCGATGATCTTACGCTCCCACTGATTGACTTTGCCGTGATCGTTCAGGCTCGCGTCCTTCGCCGCGAGGAACTTCACCATGCCGGCCTGGCTTTGCGCGGCGGCCCACATGATCGCGGTTTGTCCGCCCCAGGTTTCCTTTGCGTTGATGTCGGCTCCCGCATCCAGAAGTGCCTTGGCAGCGTCAATCTTGCCGCTGCGCGCGGCCGCCATCAGCGGAGTTTCGCCATTAGGATTTTTGAAATTGGGATCGGCGCCGGCCTTGAGCAGCGTGTCAATGATGGGCGCAGAGCCGATGATCGCGGCTTCGGTGAGCGCCGACGTGCCGAACTGGTTCTTCAGCTTGACATTCGCGCCGGCTTTGATCAGCGCGCGTACAAGCTCTAGATCGTCATTCGCCGCGGCGTACATGATGGCGGTGCTGCCATCGGCGCCGGTGGCGTTAACGTTCGCGCCCTTTGCGCTCACCAGGCGCATGGCCGCTGCGTGGTCGCCCGATTCCGCCATGTCAAGCAGCGTCGTACTCTCGGCGGCCACTATCATCGACGCGCAGGCTAGCAGGACTGCGATTGAAGCTAAAAAATTACGCACCTAGACCTCCGAGAGACCGTCGGTGCTGTCGCCGATGGATTTCACCGGGATTTCATTGCGCTGCAGCAGCGTAAAGAGCAGGTCGGCGTGACGCGAATCCTGGGGATACTTCAGGTGCTGGCCGCCTTTGATCTTTCCGTTGGCGTGTCCCAGGATCGCGGAAGGCAGCGGATCGTTGTTGTGGCGATCGCTGTTGCTCATGTTGCTTCCAAAGAGAATCGTGGAATGATCGAGCACCGTGCCGTCGCCTTCTTTCGCGGCCTCGATCTTCTTGATGAATCCGGCAAACACTTCTGTATGGTACTTCTGAATCTGCACCAGCTTGTCCATCTTCTGATCGTTGTTGCCGTGATGCGACAGCGGATGGAACCCCTCCGCAATGTTCAGGTTCGTGTACGTGCGCATGCTGGCTTCGCGATCCATCGAGAACGTAATCACGCGCGTGATGTCGGCCTGGAACGCAAGTGCCATCAGGTCGAACACCAGCTTGAAATGCTCGGTGATATCGTTCGGCGTGCCGACCGGCGCATCCGGGATAACCAACTCGGGGTTGTCCTGCTTTGAAGCCATCTGAACGCGGCGCTCAATCTCGCGAACGGAGTCGAGATAGTCGCTGACAACCACGCGGTCTCGCACGCCGAGGCTGGCCTGCAGGCGCTGTGCCTGTGCCTTCACGCGATCGAGGATACTGCCGGTTTCCGCAAGGATGTGGGCACGTTCTTTATCCGTGTCGCCTTGCCCGAAGAGTTTCTGGAAGACCGCGCGCGGGTTGCCTTCCTGCGGCAAAGACTGGCTCGGCGTACGCCATGCGAGGCGGGCGCCGCCCTGAGCGGTGGTGAGCTCGAGCGACGGGAGACGCGTGTCTTGTCCAACGTAGCGAACGGCGAGCTGGTCGCAGCTCACGCCCGATTCCGGACCGGCCTTGCCGAAATCCCAGGGCTTCACGCAGGTCAACCATCCTTGCTCGATGTAGCCGTGGGGCTCGGGCGTTTCCGCGGGCTTATTGCGCAATCCGGAGACGATGGTCAGATGCTTGCGGAACGGCTCAAGGGGCTGCAGGATCGGCGACATCGTGAAGTTCGTGCCGGTTTCCTTCGGCGACCAGCGATCCATGATCGCGCCGTGAGGGAAGCCCACAAAGGCGAAGCGTTTCGGAGTCTTCCCGGCGGGAGTTTGCGCCGACGCGGTTGCGGCGGGAAACATAGCTTCCAGGAGCGGCAGTGTGAGGGTGGTTCCGATTCCCTGGAGGACTGTACGGCGTGGAATGTGTTTTTTGGTTATGAACATGTGTCGTCTCCTTATTTACTCGCACTCTGCACTAGCTGCTGCGGTACGCGGCGCATCTTAAACTGCTCGCTATTGACCACGGCCTGAACGATGGCCGAAAACTTATAATCCTTCGCTGCCGTGTCACGCACAATCTTGCGGACGGTCGGCATGTCGTAGTACTCGTGCGTGCGGCCCATCGAATAGGTCAAAAGGTTTTCAACAAACGTCTGCACGAACTGATCCGGACGGCTCAGCAGGGCCTTGCGGAGGTCATCGGGTCCCTTGATCGCCGTGCCGTCGGGCAACTCGCCCGCGGAATCGATGACCGTGCCGGCATAGCGGTCCTTGTCCCTCCACATTCCAGTCGCGTCGAAGTTTTCGAGCGCGAAGCCGAGCGGGTCCATGACGGCGTGGCACGCCGAGCAGGTCGGGCTCGCGCGGTGCGCCGCCATCAACTGGCGGACGGTGAGCGCTTTAGTTGTGCCGATGTCCTTGTCATTCAGGGCCGGGACGCCGGGCGGCGGGTTGGCCGGCGGAACTCCCTGCAGGTGGTTCAGGATGAAAGATCCGCGCAGCACGGGGGACGTGCGGTTGGGATAGGCGGCCGCCATCAGAATGGCGCCCTTGCCCAGCAAGCCCCATCGCACGGAGTCTTTCAGCTCGACTCGGCGGAAATGATCGCCTTTCACATCGGTAATCCCGTAGTGCAGCGCGATACGCTCATTCAAGTACGTGTGGCTCGCGCGCAACAAATCGAGGACGTTGCGGTCTTCACGGAAGATGCTGTCGGCAAACAGCGTGAGCTCGGTACGGAAATCCTGACGCGGGTCCATACGGCCGGAGGCGTACGGGAAGACGTCGCTATCCGGAACGATGTCGTCGAGCCGCTTCATGTCGAGCCACTGAGGCACGAAATCGCTCGCGAGCGTCTTCGATCGCGGATCGGCCAGCATGCGCTGGACCTGCTTGTCGAGCGTCGCCGGTTCGCTGAGTCTGTTCCTCGCGGCGAGATCGAGCAGTTCATCGTCGGGAATCGAGTTCCACAGGAAGAACGAAAGTTTCGACGCGAGTTCCAGATCCGTGATGGCGTACTTCTCGCCCGGCTTCAACCCCGCGGCAACGCGCTCGCCGCGATACAGGAAGAACGGGCTAGCCAGCGTTCCCGTGATGCCGGCGCGAATACCGGACTCGAAACCGCCTTCCTTAGCGCCGTCAGCGTAGTACTGCATGAGTTCCGCGATGTCGTCGCTTGTTACGGGACGACGATAAGCCCGCTTCGCCAGCGTCGAGAAAATTTCCTTCGCGCATGCTTCGGGCGTCTTGGTTTTATCCTTCGCCGGGTTGCAGGTGAGGATACGGTCGCGGCTGGGCGTGGAACTGAGGCCTCGTGCATCGAAGGGGCCCAGAAGCTGGAACGAGTTCACGCGGTAAGAACGATCCTGCCCGCCGCCGGGCGTAAACATCTGCAACTGATCGTCGGATTCGGCGAAACTCTGGCGCCGGAAAGTGACGCCGATCTTGTGCGGTCCGGCCGTCGCTTGGAACTTGATGTTCTTCAAACGGGCATTGACCCGATCCAGCGCGCCATTCATCACCTGATCGAAGAACTTAGTGTCTGCTTCGCCGCCGACCACGGTCTCATAGACGACCTTATTATCGAGTGTCACCACCACGGGGTTCTCGTATTCCAGTTGATTGCCCCACAGGCCGTTGGCCATGTCGGCGATGTTGATGCGGTATTCGCCGTCGGCAGGGAGATCCACTTTCGCGAGAATGCCGCCGCGCGTTCCGAGAGGCAATCCGGGAACGTGTGTGAGCTGATTCCCGGAAGGTGCGCGAAACGTCCAGCCCTGCGCGCGAGCATCGCCCTTGCCGAGCGCCTGGACAGCGACGTTACGGGCGGCACTGACGTATTGTTCAATGAAGGAAGGCGAAACCTGTAATGCGGACGCGATGTTGTCGAAGCCCTGTGCGGTGTCATCCTGCGGCAGCAATTCGGCGCCATTTACCTCGACCAGAAGCAGATCGCGGACAGCGTTTTCGTACTCCTTACGATTCAAGCGATGCAGCACCTGGCTGTCGGTGATGTACGCCTGGCTTGGAACCTTGTCGAGCGAATCTTCGAGCCAGGAGACCAGCGAGTCGACAGCCTTGCCCTCCGGCTGCTTGGCGCCCGGAGGCGGCATGACGCGGCCGCGCAGCTTGCGCACTGCCTTCTCGAAAAGTTCGGGATCCTTGGCGATGCTCGCGGCCGTAATGCCTTCAAAGCTGACGCCGCCGGTCTTGAGTTTGTCGCTGTGGCAGCCCGAGCAGTATTGCTTGACGGTGGCCAGTTGCGCGTCAGCGGAATCCTGCGCTTGGCTCGGGCGCGAGACGGTAAAGACGCCGGCCAAACTGACGACGGCGCCGATAACGGCGATCCGGGGAATCGAGTTTTTGATATGTCGCATCGTTATTAAGCGTCGGGAGAAAGATACGCCCACAGGCTTTCGAAAGAGCGGCGAATGAATTCATCAGGGTTGCCCATCTTGGCTTCGTATTCCTTCGCCGGCTTGGCCTCGACTGCTTCCGATGGGCCGCGCCCTTTGTTCAGCATCTGATTCAGACGATCGTAAATCGTGCCGTACATTTCGACCTGCGCGGCGATATCGGTCAAGCTGAGCACGGGACCCACCGCGGGAATGATCTTCGTATCGCGATTCGCGACCGTCTGGATGCGTTGAAGTCCGCCGACAATGCCGCCAATCCAGCCTCCGGTCCACCAATCGACCACAGGCCAGCCTTGTCCGTAGGCGGCGTCGCCCACCGCAAGGACGTTCTGTTGCGGGAAGTAAACGTAGAGATCGCCGTCCGTGTGCGCCGCGTCAGAGATGTATCCGTACCGGATTCCGGAATCGAGAGTGCCCTTATCGTAGAAAGTTTTGTTGGGTTGAGCGATCTTGGCAAGCTTCTTGAATTTCTGTCCGTTCCAGGGCCACGTGATGTTTTGCTGCAGCCAGAGCCGAGTGTTCTCCTGGGCAATAATCGTGGCGCCGGCCATGCCGAGCTTCTCGTTTGAACCGGTCTGCTCAGGATGCCAATGCGTGTTGAAGAGCGTCCGCACAGGACCGCTATTCGGTAGCGCAGCCACAGCCTGTGCCAGCGCGCCGGCATTTTGCGCGAGCCCACCGTCGACCATCACGACTGAATCGGCGCCCGTACGCGCGATTACGTTACCTCCGGCCCCGGTCAGCAGGTACAGGTTGTCGCCCAGTTGCGCAGTCTCGATTTTCGGGGCTTGGGCGAAGGCAAACGGCGCGGCCAGACCCACCGCGGTGGCTTTCAAAAACGTCCTGCGCGTTGAAACGAACATAGTTATTGCGCTGTTACAGTATACTCCCGACACACCCGGAACGCATCCCTTACCCGTAGCTCGCTAAAATCGCTTTGCCCGGCGCCTAGGTGCAGCGGACATTATAGGGTTAAACTGAAAGGGATGAGCCAGATTCTACTTGATGCGCTACTTCCAAATCGCGCATGGTGGTCGCGGGTCCGAGACCTCAAGGATCGACGGACGAGAATCGCCTATTTCGCGTTGCGATTCGGCGTTGCCGTCCTGGTTGTCGCGGTGATCTGCATTTTTGCAATCCGTCAGCATCCCCAACTCAGATAGCCTTTACGTAATTAAGGACCTAGCGCTGCTGCAACTCCGGAGCCGCTCCCGGCGCCGGCGGCTGGGGCGGGTTATTGTTGTTCTGGCGCGGAGCAGGTGGCGAGCAGGTTTCGGCAACTCCGCGTTCCCATCCAGCGCGAACACG
>JAOAPR010000240.1 GCA_025463005.1 Bryobacterales bacterium
CCGCTGGTCATTGTGCTTCATGGCTCGCTGATGGATGCTAAGTTGATGCGTGCGTGGACTGGCTACGAATTCGACCAGCTAGCGGATCAGCATGGCTTCGTGGTCGTCTACCCAGATGGCTATAAGCACAACTGGAATGACTGCCATTCGAAAGCCACCTTCGCAGCCCATACCGAAAACATCGACGATATGGGATTCGTCAAGGGTCTGATCGCCCGCGAAGTCGCGCAGCGCCAGATTGATGAAAAACATGTTTACGTCCTCGGCTATTCCAATGGCGGTCAAATGGCGCTTCGGTTGGCGTTGCAAGCCCCTGAGCAAGTCGCCGGAATCGCCATAGCTGGCGCCAGCTTACCGGTTCCAGAAGATTCCTCATGCTCGGAGCAGGGATCCGTGCCCCTGCTAGTCGTTGACGGAGAGAAAGACCCCATCAATCCCATTGATGGAGGCAGAGTCACAATCTTTGGGTTCGGCTACCGAGGCCGAGCGCTCTCCGCGTTCGATACCGCGCAGACGTTTGCGAAGCGACTCGGTGTGACCTCTGCCCCTCAAGAGATTCACCTCGATCCGCAGAAGAGCGGAGACCCCACCTCAGCGGATGGATTCCTGTGGCCTAGCGCTCCTTCTCCGGTCGTTGCCCTTTACAAGATCGAGGGGGGTGGGCATGTGGTTCCTCAGCCCGTGTTCAGATACCCGCGCATCCTGGGCCACACTACGACTGCCGTTGATATGCCGAAGCTGATGATTGAGATGTTTCACATCAGAAGCAAATGACCGTGTGCTGGCTGGTGGTGAATATCCTTTTGGGAGTGGGCATGCAAGTAGTTGCCGAAGCGGTCGCGTTAGGGGCGACCCTGGACCTGCCTCGCGCCCTTCTCTTCGACACACTGGCCAAGACTGCTATCGTCGCTCCGGCAGTGGGAGACAACTAATGAGAGCAACACTCTGTATTGTCGCTTTGGCACTGTTAACGATCGCTTACGGCACGCGAGCCGCCGATGACCAATCGCAACCGTGGAAGCCGCCGAGTCCGGACACTATTCCTCAAGGACCATTGGGCGACAGCATTCGTCTCGGACGACTGATCTTCACGCAAACTCCGAAATACGCGCGCCCGTACGTCGGTAACCAGCAGTCCTGCAGCCATTGTCACCTGGCGGCCGGCACCGCTCCTTTCGCTGCGCCGGTGGTCGGTTTACCGGGCCTGTTCCCGATGTTTGACAAGCGGGCCAATCGCGTGATCACACTTGATGAGCGAATTCAGGAGTGTTTTGTGCGCAGCGAGAACGGCCGTCCGCTGCCCTATGACGCACCCGAAATGACAGCCCTGATTGCGTACATGCAATGGTTGTCGCAAGGGCAACAGGCCGGGCATGCGTTTCCAGGACGCGGCTTGGTTCATTTGCCGGAACTGGCTCCCAACGTCCAGCACGGCGAGCAAGTCTATACGCAACAGTGCAGCGGGTGCCATGGGGAGGACGGCGCTGGCATGCCGCCGGCGGTACCTCCTGTGTGGGGGCCTGGGGCCTACAACGACGGAGCTGGTATGAACAACGTGGCCAATATGGCAGCATTCGCCCAGCACAACATGCCGGCAGACAAACCGGGTAGCTTGAGCGCACAGGACGCGTACGATGTGGCCGCGTTCATCCATGGCAAGCCCCATACAGCCTTTAACCAAGCTTACGCGCACTACTGAAAGCTCAGGCGGGTCTGCGACCTTCAAACGCGTTGTCGAGCAGCTTGCAGATCCCTTGCCGCGTGACGGGAGCTGGATTGTAGTACGGGTTCTGAACGGCGAGTTCGGCGGCCTGATCCAGTTGTTCGCGCCGCATCCCCAAAGCCCGCAGCGACAAGGGCGCGCCCAGGGACGCAGCGAGATCGTAGAGTGCTTGCGCAGCTGAGATTCCCCCCATAGCCTGTGCAACCTGCGCCATCGCCGCGGGCGCTGCGGAAGTGTTGTAAGCCACCGCATGCGGCAAAACCACGGTGTGGGTTTCCGCGTGTGGGAGATTAAACGTTCCGCCCAGCGTGTGGCACAGCTTGTGATGCAACGCCATTCCGACGGCGCCGAGCGACACGCCTCCCAGCCATGCGCCATAGAGCGCACGGGATCGGGCGTCGAGATCCTCCGGCCGCTTCACGATCTTCGGCAGACCGCCGACCAGCGCGCGAATGCCCTCTTGAGCGATCAGCGAGATGATCGGATTGGCGTCCCGGGCATACAGAGCCTCGACACAGTGCGCCATGGCATTGATCCCGCTGGTGACTGACAGCGCCACGGGCAACGATATCGTGAGAACAGGATCGTAGATCACCGTCTTGGGCAGGACGAGAACATCGCGCCCGGTCTTCTTTACGCCGCCTTCGGTGAGCCCCCAGATCGGCGTCATTTCCGATCCCGCGTAGGTTGTCGGGATCGCAAGTATGGGCAGCTTCGAGGTGAGAGCGATGGCTTTGGCGAGCCCCGTGGTCGAGCCGCCGCCGATCGCGACACAGCAATCGGCCCTCAGCCGCTGCGCTTTGTCGCGCGCCGCGGCCGCGACCTCAACGGGGACATGCATCACGGCGCCGTCGAACACGCCGGCAGATCGAGGGCCGAGCATCATGACGATATCGGCGCCCATGGCACGCTGTTCCGGCGTACACAGCACCAGCGCCCTTGTTGCGCCTAATCTGTCGATCTCTTCCGGCAGCTTTTGAAGCGATCCTGCGCCGAAAACGACGCGGGACGGGAGAGCTTCATAGACGAAGGGCAGCACTATAGATGAGTGGCGACGTACGCGTCGACCTGGCTTTCCAGGACCTGCAACGGGACGCTACCAGCACGCAGTACGGTGTTGTGGTATTCCCGCAACGAGAAACGATCACCGAGCGCCTTCTGAGCTTTATCGCGAAGCTCCAGTATTTTCAGCTCGCCGATCATATAAGAACACGCTTGTCCAGGGTACACGGTGTAGCGTTCTATTTCACTCGCTTCAATCCCGTAATCGATGGCCTGTTGCCGGGTCCACCGCTTGGCGTGAATGCCGGTATCCACCACTAGACGACGCGCGCGGAACAGTTCCGCATCCAGTTGGCCCAGCTGGCCTTCGATATCGTCACCGTACCAGCCGGATTCGGCGGCCAGTCGCTCGGCGTAGAGTCCCCAGCCTTCGGTGATGGCCGAGATGCCGCCCAGCGCGCGCACTTGCATGAAGCGCGGCAGGTCTTTGTTCTCGACTTGCAGGGCGATATGAAAATGATGCCCGGGCACCGCTTCGTGATACAGCAGCGAGCGTAAGCCGAATTTCGTCATGCGTTCGATCCGCCGGGGGATCTGGACGGTGCCGGGACGGGAGCCGTCCGGTGCAGGAGCGTTGTAATTGGCCGCGGCATTGACCTCGCGGAAGCGCGGGAACGGCTGCACAGTGACGGGCGCCTTCGGCCGCACGTCGAATAACAATGCGGCGCGCCTTTCGGCATCGCGCACAATAGCGTCGGCATCGCGCATGATCTGCGCACGACTCTCTTCGGATGTGGGGTTGGGATATTGCAGATCGAGTCTGAGCTTCTCAATCCGGTCCTTGACCGGTCCGGCTGTGCGGCCCAGCTGACGCAGAAGAGTGTCCATCTGTGTCTCAATGCGCGCGACCTGCTGCAATCCGATTTCGTGAATCTGATCGGCGGTGAGGTTAGTGGTGGTATAGCGCCGCAGGAAATAGGCGTACGCTTCGGCCCCGCCTTTCACAGACCTGCATCAGCGGTCGAGCGCGGAAGCTGGGACTGAAGTGTAGCGATAGCCTTTTTCCACACCGGGTAAATCTGTGTCCCGACGATCTTCTCAGCCTCGGCGCGAAGCTGCTCGCGTTGCGCTGCGGGTATCGCTTCTACCGCGCCCAACTTGTCCGCAAACGCCGTCACGAACGGGTTTTGGCCCGGCGACGGGTCCACGAAGCCCTGCATCTGCTTGACGGTGGCTTCGAGGATGAAGCGCGGCGGAATCACGTTCTTCGCCGCCAGCCGGCGCGATTCGGCGATCGCCTCGTCCATGCGCGCGCTAACCTGTCCCAGCGCCCCCACGTAATTTTCGGCGTCCCTCAACTTCGCCACCGGACGCGAGACCGTGAATCGTTCGACCGCTGCGACGTTCCAGCCATTCATCTGTTCGAGCGGAAAGGTGTAGTCGAAGTACGGCTCCTCGGCTACCGCGATTTCCAGTTGCCATTTCATTACGTCAGCGGAAACTTTTTGAATTTCCTTCATTGCAGTCCGGTCGAACGTGCGGAGTTCAGCCAGGCCCTTGCGGGCGAGCTGGATGCGCGCCCGAGCGGCGGCAGGGGTCAGGGATGTAAGCTGCCGCTCCAGCCGATCCTGCTCCTCACCAGTGAAATAGCGAAGCGAGGTCGCAAGGTTGGGACTGAGGCGAACCCACTCGGCAGTGAAATCGCGGAAGAAATCGTCTATTGTGCGCGTCGGATTTTGCGCGAAAGCGATTTTCGATGCCGTGCTCGCGCCGATCATCGCAAGGCAGGCGGTTCGACGGGTGATCATGCTTTCCCCCTTGTTGAGAACTGTTGAAAACTCTATGCCTGGCCGGCGTGGGCCCGCGCGGTGCGCTCGTTCAGATCTCTCAGGACGCTCAGTTCGGCGGAGGTCGGGGCTGCGGTGGAGTCCAGTTTAGCAGCGACTTTCAGCGGCCAGCCCGTGGCGGCCACTACCTGCTCCACAGTCACGCCCGGATGCAGGCTGGTCAGCGTGAGCTCCTTGGTTACCGGATCCGGAGTGAGAATCCCCAGGTCGGTGATCACATTGGTCGGCCCTTTACCCGGCAAGCCGAGCTTCTGGCGACTGTCGCCGCCCTCGAAATAGCCGCCCGAAGTGAGGAAATCCAACTTCTTCACAAAAGCGCGATTGTTGTGGCGCAGGGTGATCATCACCTCGGCGCAGAATCCCGCGATTTCCTGCGCGCCGCCCGATCCGGGCAGCCTCACCTTGGGCTTGTTGTAATCGCCGATCACGGTGCTGTTGATATTGGCGAACTTGTCGATCTGCGCGGCTCCCAGAAATCCGAGTCCAATGCGTCCGCCCTGCAGCCAGTAGGAAAAAATCTCGGGAATCGAGACTACGGCATCCGCGGTTTCCGAAAGTTCGCCGTCGCCAATTGAGAGCGGCAGCACGGTGGGCTTCGCGCCGATGGTCCCTGATTCGTAGATCAGCACGGTATCGGGAGCATGGGTCAGGCGCGCCAGATTGGCGGCCGCGCTCGGCAGTCCGATGCCGACAAACAGCGTCACGCCGTTCCGGATCATGCGCGCTGCCTGGATGGTCATCATCTCGTCGGCGGTGTAAGCAGCATCAGACATGGCTGGTGGCCCCTTCGTTGTTGAAGCTAGCGATGCTGCGCTTGAATTCGGCGAAATCCTTGGTGCCGAGCACGTGGCGGTCGATCCACGCCTTAAACGTCTCCCGATCCCGGGCGACGACGTCCCAAGCTTTGTAGAACGCGTTGTCGCGCTGATAGTAACCCTGGGCGTAGGAAGGGAACGCGCCTCCTTTCACTTCGCACACCGCGCTCAGGACCCACGATGGCAGCACTACCGAATTGGGCGGCGCATTCAGGTCGTCAACAATCTCCTCCACAGTCACGATGGCGCGCTTGGCCGCAAGCACAGCTTCCTTCTGGACGCCGACCACGCCCCACATGAGGACGTTGCCTTTACGATCGGCCTTCTGGGCATGAATGATGGTCACGTCCGGCCGATGCGCAGGGATCGCGGCCAGTTTCACTCCTGTAAACGGGCAGTTAATAAATTTGATGCGCTGGTTGTACTTGACCAGGTCAGTTCCGATGTATCCGCGTAGCAGTCCGAATGGCAGGTTCGCGGCGCCGGCGCTGTATGCAGCGGCCATGCCGGCGTGCGCGTGTTCCTCGATCTCTATCGGGTGCGGCCAGCCGTTTTCGACCGCGTCGCGCAGGCGGTGCAGGGATCCCACGCCCGGATTTCCGCCCCAGGAGAAGATAATCTTTTTGACACAGCCGGCGCCGATGAGCTGATCGTAGATCAGGTCCGGGGTCATGCGGATGACGGTCAGATCGCGCTTGGCCTGCCGGATAATCTCGTGGCCGGCGGCGAAGGGGATCAGGTGCGTGAACCCTTCGAGGGCGATGGTGTCGCCGTCGCGAACCGTTTGGCGGATCGCTTCTGAGAGTGGAATCAGGTGAGCCAGACCTTCTATTTTGCCACGCCGGGCGGCGGTACCGGGGCTCCAACTCTCCTGAATCCTGGACTGCTGCGGTCTAAAAATGATCTGCTATAATCGCGCCGGAGGGACGGACATGTCCTTAGTGCGAGGAATACATCACATCACCGTATGCGCCGGAGGCGCCCAAGAAGACATCGATTTTATGACGCAAGTCTGCGGACAGCGTCTGATCAAGCAGACCGTCCTTTTCGACGGCCGCTTCGCGCACTATCATCTGTACTACGCGAATGCGGACTGTGAGCCCGGCTCGGTATACACCACCTTCCCGTTTAACCGCGTCAAGGGCCGGCCCGGTTCGGGCCAGATCCAATCCACGGCCTACGCCGTACCTAAGGGATCCACCAAGTTCTGGGAAGAACACGTGAAGCGCCACAATGTGCCCAATGAGGGCGTAAAAGAACGCTTCGGGCAGAAGTATCTGCGCTTCAATCATCCCTCCGGATTGCAGATTGAGGTCATCGAAGACGATTCCGACAAACGCCGCGGCTGGACCACCGATCAGGTCAGCAGCGACGTGACCATGCGCGGCTTCCATGGACCGGTACTCTCCGTGCGGGAAATTGATGAGACCGAGCGCTTCTTTGTCGATGCGCTGGGGTTCAAGAAGACCGGCACGGAAGGCAAGTTCCATCGCTTCGAAGTCGCTGGTGGCGGCCCTGCCCGGACCATCACGCTGTTGCACGAGCCCGATCGCCCATCCGGAAGCTGGACCTTCGGCGCCGGTACGGCACACCACGTCGCGATGGATCTGGAGAGCGACGAAAAGCTGGCCGAGCAGAAGGGCATCTACGAAGAACTGGGCTACACCGATTGCTCGGAGATCAAGGACCGCAACTATTTCCACTCGATTTACTGCCGCTGTCCCGGCGGAATTCTGGTGGAATGCGCGGCCACGGCCCAAGGCGCTTTCGCACGCGACGAGGATCCCTCGGAGCTGGGCACGCACATGCTGCTGCCACCATGGTTCGAGGAAAAACGCGCCGAAATCATGGCGATGCTCGATCCCATCCGGGTGCCCGAAGGCAACATTCCGAAGGATGCCAGGAAGGTGGCCGCGGCCACGATGCCGGATCCAGCACCTGTTGACACGAGCGCCGCAGGAGTTTCGCGGCGCAAAGCCGAATTCGTCGGCGGCGACAAGTCGCAGAACTGAAATAGGCAGTACGCAGTGGCAAACCATACCCAGGTGGTCCGCCTGCGCGAGGCGGGCCAGCCGCGGGGCTTGGCTGAACGCGCCGGGATTCTGCTCCACGGCCGCTCCCGCACCAAACAAGAAATGCTGGACCTGGCCACCGGTCTGGAGATCGGCGGTACTCGCTGGATCGCCCCTTATGCTGACAATGGCTTGTGGTATCCGGGACGATTCATGGAACCCCTCGCGTCCAACGAGCCGTTCCTGACGCGGTCGGTGGAGCGGTGCCATCGCCTGGTCGAGGACGCGAGCGACGGCGGCCGCCTGGGGCCGTCGCGGATCTTCATCGTCGGGTTCTCGCAAGGCGCCTGCATCGCGATCGAATACGCGCTGCGTCATCCGGGCTGCTGCGGAGCGATCGTCGTGTTCAGCGGCTGCCTGATGGGTCCGGCGGGGACGGACTGGCATCCGGCGGGAGGCGGGACGCTACGCGGGATGAACGTCTTCATCACCGGCAGCGACGTGGACGAATGGATTCCGGAGGAGCAGACGCGGGAGGCGGGGCGCGTACTGACCGAACTGGGGGCCGATGTCGACTTGCGGATCTATCCCTCGCGGCCCCACATCGTCAGCAGTCTCGAATTGGCAGAGGCGCGGGCGTTCCTGCGGTCGCGGATGCTAGAAGTGCCGGCCTGATCCGCGTAACGGACGGATGGCGTGAAATCAGTTCGTTGAGCCAAGACTCTGCGCGGGCATGGTGGCCACGATCGGCGCCAGAGTGTAAGTTCCCGCCATGTACGGAGTCAAAACCAGCGCAGGAACATTCGTAACCTTGATTTGCACGCGATAGTCGGGGGCACCGGCTATTCCGAGTTTCTGATACGAGACCTGCGAAGTCTGCAGGCCTATGAAGCCCGCGCCTCCCCCATTCGGAGCCGTGGTGCTGTTGTAGACCAGATAGTTCGCGGCTGCGGTCGAAGTCCAATCGTTGACAACCGCGCTCCTCACCGTGGTTCGAGCCCGCTCGGTGATGTATTGCTGCATCAGCAAAATGCGGCCCATGTCCATGATGAAAATGACCATTCCAAGCATGGTAAGCAGCACCAGCGACGTTTCTACGAAGGTGGCGCCTTTCTGGTTCTTGGATCGCCGGCTTGTGAAAGTCGATTTCATAAGTTAGTCCTTCAACACGTGGAACAACTGATCAGCCCGAAATACTTGGTGGTCACCCGCGGCTTGTTCGTGAGGGTATACGACGTGAACAGCGCATTGATGGCATAGCTATTGATTTTGACTTCGACATTCGTGGGCATCCCTGCCGCGTCAGGGTTAACGCTCACACTGACATTGCTGGTGGTCAGGTTCGGTACCAACGACTTGGACCCGGCCGTCTGATCGCCATAGACCACCATGTTCGTAACGGCCGTTGTGAACGCACTCGGACTCGCCGTGTCGTAACCGAGTTTAGAGCCTAGCTGCGCGGCATCGTTAACCGCGGCTAGTAGCGAGTTGTATACGTAGAAAGCGTAACCAATCTGGTACACGCCGGAGAATATCGCCCAGATCACGAAAAACCCCAGAGCGAATTCCAGTAGGGCGTTTCCGCGTTCGGATTTTTTTCCTGGCCTGTTCATGTTTTCCTGTTATTGGTACAGCAAGCTGGTATAGATCTTGGTTCCATCCGTACCGCCGGAGGTAACCCCGCTAAGATTGCCGGGACCGATATATGTGGCGCAAATAGGACCCGACGTGCCTGAGTAGGTCGTGTTGAGAAAGAAATTGGCGAATCCCAGGTTAGTCGTACGGGCGTTGTTGCCGTTTCCGACAGCCGGCCCGCTCGGAGCAACCAAGCCCAATGGTTACAACTTCGGCACTGTAGTAATCTCGAGTCCGACGAACACCTATGCGAACGGATTTAACGGAACATACGACAGCGCCATGGCATTGGCCGTTTGTACGCCAGCCTGGGTACCATCCAGATAGCCCACAGCGGCCCACGCTGACGCATCCACGAAAGCCTGCAATTCGTTTTTGCAAATGAACATCCTGCCGACGTCGACCGCCAAGCCGAGCATGCCCAGCATAACCACCAGGCTCACCGTGAGCAGGATAAGGCTGAAGCCCCGCTCGCTCCGTTTTTTCGCCATGGGCCCCGGCCTCACCGTGCCCGCGTCTTGCCGGCTCTGCTTTCGCATGGAGGATGTGGTCATAGCGCCTCGATGTCCCAGCATGCGGCATAGCGGTATCAATTCACAACAATTGAAGTACCTGAATCAATTGGACAAATGACCCCTATGAACGTAGGCTCTTAGGTACTATCCGTTCCAGAACCTAAGGTTAAAACTAGTGTTCTAGTACCGCGTGAAACAGCCGATTCAGAACATGTGCGCCAACCGTTCGGCGCATGCTAACATAGCGAATTCTGCACATGAGTCCTGAGAGCATTGTTTCTTTGTGTCTGCTGGTCCCGTTCATCTACGCGGGACTGTATACCTTGACCGATCCGTCGAGTTCTATTCGTGTTGTAAACAAGCTGATGGCCGACGCACACCGCCTGGAGGCCAGCACGCTGCTGGGTGACCTGTTCGCCGAACCCAGGCCGATCGTAGACTCGCTTAGAACCCGAGGTTGGCTGCGTTTCGCAGGCTTGGCCATTATGGCGGCCGGGTTGTTCCGCCTATACTCGCTCTAGCAGCAGGGCCATTCCCTGGCCCACCCCCACACACATGGAGGCGATCGCCCGACGAGCGCCCGTGCGCTTCAGGTGCATCGCAGACGTGAGCACCAGGCGTGCGCCGCTCATGCCTAACGGGTGCCCCAAGGCGATCGCGCCGCCGTTGGGATTCACCTTCTCACTGTCATCCGCGAGCCCAAACGCGCGCGTGCAGGCCAGCGCCTGCGCGGCGAAGGCTTCGTTCAGTTCCAGAAAATCGACGTCGTCCATCTTCATGTTCAGGCGCGACAACAGCTTCTGGATCGCGGGAATGGGTCCGATCCCCATGTAGTTGGGATCGACCCCGGCCGCGGAGGCGCCGACGAATCGCGCGATCGGCGTCAGGCCGAACTTCGCGGCGGCTTGTTCGGAAGCGACGAACATGGCTACCGCGCCGTCATTGATTCCCGACGCGTTCCCCGCCGTCACCGTGCCGCCTTTCCTGAACGGCGTCGGCAGCTTGGACAACGCTTCGAGTGTAGTATCGGCGCGAGGATGCTCGTCTTCCGCCACCATGGTGACCGCGCCTTTTTTGCCCGGAATGCAAACCGGCTCGATCTCCTCCGCAAACACCCCCGCAGCCTTGGCTTTCGCGGCCTTTTGTTGCGAGCCCAATGCGAAACGGTCCTGCGATGCGCGATCAATGTTGTACTTCTCCGCCACATTTTCGGCGGTTTCGGCCATCGAGATGGTGCCGTACTTCTGTTCCATCAGTGGGTTGACGAAACGCCAGCCCAGCGTCGTATCGTAAATCTGCGGATCGCGCGGGAACGCGGCGGAGGGCTTGGGCATCACCCAGGGCGATCGGCTCATGCTCTCGATACCGCCGGCGATGGCCAGCGACAGCTCGCCCGCGATGATGCCGCGTGACGCCACTGCGACCGCTTCCATACTGGAGGCACACAGGCGGTTCACGGTTACTCCCGGTACGCTGATGGGGAAATCGGCCAGCAGCAACGCCATGCGCGCCACGTTGCGATTGTCCTCGCCGGCCTGTGTAACGCAGCCGTAGTAGATCTCGTCGATCGATTCCCAATCGCTGTTTTCAAAACGGCGTTTCAGCGTGGCAAGAGGATGCGCGGCCAGATCGTCGGCGCGGACCGTCGCCAGCGCTCCTCCGTATCGCCCGATAGGGGTACGGACACCTTCGCAAATGTAGGCAGTGGGCATGTATATATGATCGCAAGCACGTCAATGATCCCGATCGGGAAGCGCGTCCGGCGGTGGCAGCGGTACGGCCGGGATAGCGGCGCCCCTGGTTCTGCGCGCGGTGGCGTAAACCTCAGTGAATTCGGCACCGAACAAAAAGATCTGCGCGGAGTAGTACACCCACAGCAGGAACACCACCACCGATCCGGCCGCGCCATACGGTGAGGTGGTGGTGGTGTGCCCCAGGTACAATCCGATCAGCGTCTTTCCTATCGAAAACAGAAGCGCAGTGACGGCAGCGCCGGTCCACACATCCTGCCAGGCGACCGAGCAATCGGGCAGGATGCGATAGAGCATGGCGAACAACACCGTCACCAGAACCAGTGTGACGAGGAAGCCAACGGTCTGCAACAGGAAATCCGTCGCCGGCGCCGCCTGCGGTATGAACATCCCGGCGAACGAGATGACCGCGCCGACCAACAGCGCGACCAGAAGCAATACGCCCACAATCATCACGGCGACGAAAGATATCAGGCGCTTGAAGAAGAACTGTTTGATATAGCTGCGAACGGAGGGCGGAACTTCCCAAACCAGGTTCAGCGCATCCTGCAGCGCGCCAAAGGCGCCGGTGGAACCGAAAAAGAGAGACACCACGCCGGCGACGGTTGTAAACGAGCTTCCGGCGCGGTCCCGGTCCAGAACCCCGCCAATGAAGCGGGCTCCAGCGGGACCGATCATTTGAGTGGCCCAGGCGATCACCTCACCGCTCGCCGCCCGCCGGCCGATGACTACTCCGGCGGCCGCAACCACGAAGTATAGTGCCGGGGCCAACGACAGCAGCGCATAAAATGCGAGCGCGCCCGACAGCAGGGAAGTGTTGTGCTTCAGGCAGCGTTCGAGGGCTTCCCAGAACATCCCGGCCATGGTGCGAACTTTTCCCTGCACTCTATGACCATCATGGCGGAATTCGGACGAGGCATGCCTCGCCCCGCCGGCAAATTGGGGACAGCCACCGGTGTCCCGTCCAGGAAGCTAGTTTATCAATGGCGATTTCACGCGGGACACTCGTGACTGTCCCCAATTTGCCCCTCAGCGGGCCTTAGGAAAACCCGAACAGACGAGCCGCGTTTTCCTTCAAAATGAGCGGCCGAACCTCGTCCCTAATGTTGATCGCGCCGAAGTCTGCCATCCAGCGATCCGGCGTAAGCAGCGGATAGTCCGAGCCGAACAGCATTTTTCGTTTAAGCAGCGTGTTGGCGTACTGAATCAGCACCGGCGAAAAATATTTCGGCGACCATCCGGAAAGGTCGATGTACACCTGCGGCTTGTGCAGGCAAACCGAGATCGCCTCATCCTGCCAGGGGAACGAAGGGTGCGCCAGAATGATCGGCATATCCGGAAAATCCACAGCCACGTCGTCCATGTCCATCGGATTGCCGTATTTCAGCCGAACGCCGCCGCCGCCCGGCATGCCAGTTCCGATCCCGCTGTGCCCGGTGTGAAAGATGACCGGCAACTTGGCCTCGGCTACTACTTCGTAAAACGGATACGCGGTTTTGTCATTTGCGTGGAACTGCTGCAGCGGGGGATGCAGCTTGAATCCGCGAATTCCGCCCCCCTTGATCAGCCGGCGCGCTTCGTCCACAGCGTCTTTTCCGCGCATCGGATTCACGCTGGCGAACGCGATCATGAAGTCGCTGTTCTCCGCGGCAAAGGCGGCCACTTCCTCGTTGGGCACGGGAGGACGTCCCGTAAGGCGCTCATCGACCGAAAACACCACGCACCCGATGTTGCGCGAGCGATAGTATTCAGCGAGGTCCTTGCGGTTGTAAGACACGCCGGTGTTACCGAAGTATTTGCGGGCGGCTTCGTCGGCGGCATTCCCCGCAGGTTCGGATTCCACATGTACGTGCGTATCGATGGCGACCAGATTCTGGATTTTCACCTAAACACCTTTCTGAATAGAAATCACGCGCGCCGATGGACGCGGCGAGTACAGATCGAGCACTAGCGCGGCCCGGTTCTTCAGCACCGCGCCCTGATTGATGGATCCTTTGTCAGTGACTTCGTGGGCGTCGATCGCGGGCGGCTCGGACATCAGAATCGCGCGGGCGATGCGGTTGGAGCTGCCGGTCGCCTCCGCCGCGAGCTCGTTCAGCAAAGCTTGAAACTTACTACGCACGGTAGCGTTCGCGATGGCGTCCGCGGCGGGTGCGGTCGCGGGAAGGCTCGCCAATTCGCGGCAAGCGTCGATCGCGGGAAAAACCAGCACGGTCACGAAATCCCGATCGTGCCCCGCGATCACCGCATCGTGAACGTAAGGCGCGCAGTGGCTCAGGAATCGTGCGCGCAGCGGCCCGGTGCTGACAAAGGTTCCGGTGGACAGCTTGAAATCCTCGACGATTCGGCCGTCGAACATAAAGCCGCGCGAGACGTCGTTCGCGTCGACAAACCGCAGCGCATCCCCCAGGCTATAGAATCCTTCGTCGTCGAACGCCAGGCGAGTCAGCTCGGGTTGTCGCCAGTAGCCCGGCGTGATACTGGGGCTGCGCAACCGGGCCTCGAGCTTGTCGCTCACGGGGACCAGCTTCAGCTCGACGCCGGGCGCGGGCAGGCCGACTTCTCCCGCCCGGCGCAGATCCTTTCCCGGAAAGAGCGCCGCGGGACCGGTTTCCGTGGACCCCAGACCGGTGAACATGATGATGCGCTCGCCACATGTCTCCACCGCGAGCTGGTCGAGCGCGTCCCACGCCGGTTGCAACAATCCCGCGCCGGCGTAGTAGAACATTTTCACCCGGCTGAAGAAACGCTCGCGGAAATCGCGGCTCTCGCGAAGGAATGGGATCAGAGCTTCGAAGCCCTTTGGCACATTCAGATA
>JAOAPR010000035.1 GCA_025463005.1 Bryobacterales bacterium
ATGAAGGGCGACGTGTTCACCGAGGAGCTGCTCGAAAACTACATCTCCTACAAGCGCAAGAATGAGGCCGACGCCGTTCGTCTGCGCCCGCATCCTTACGAGTTCGCACTCTATTACGATATTTAAAGGGTGTCCTCCGCGTCGGTTCTCCAGATCAACGTCTCCCCAGGGGGGGTGCCCAAACGTCCGATTCCGGACGGCATGGTCACTCCACTTGGTATTACGGGCGACGGCCACGCCCATCCGCAGATCCACGGCGGGCCGCGCAAGGCGATCCTGCTGATCACCTCCGAGGGCATCGACGAACTCAAGGAACAGGGATTCCCGCTGTATCACGGCGCGCTGGGCGAAAATCTCACGACACTCGGCCTGAACCGGCGCTCCGTGCGCGTCGGCCAGCGCTACCGTATCGGCGACATTACCGTCGAGATTACCAAGGTCCGCGCGCCCTGCGAAACATTGAGCGTGTACGGCCCGGGCATTCAGAAGGCGATCTATGATCAAGAAGTGAAAGCTGGCAACTCGGCGTCGCCGCTGTGGGGCTTGAGCGGATTCTACGCGTCTGTCCTGCGGGCGGGCGCCATTCGCCCGGGCGATCCGATCCAACTATTGGACGAAACCGCGTAGTTCGTCATGCATCGTCTGTCGAGCCTCCCCTACCGGGACCGCACCCGCGCAACGCGCGAGCTCGCGAGTCTGGCGCCGCATCTGCCCCCCGCCGTTCAGAATCGCTTCGATCTTCTGCTGGCGGGCTCGCCCGCGCCTGAACAGGGACTGCATTACTTCACGCGCTTGCGGGAGCAGCACCCGGCCGCATTCGATCGCCTGGCACGCTCCGCGATCGGGCTGCGGTATCTGGTGACCGTGTTTACGTACAGCAGATTCCTTGCGGAAGAAATCCTGGAACATCCTGACTGGGCCGCGCAGCTCCTCGATCCGGTGGATTTGCAGCGGGTGGTCTCCGCCGACGATCTTCGTACCAGCCTGGAGATCGCGCTCCCTCCGGGCCTGCCGCCGCCTCTGGAGCTGGCCAAATTCAGACGCCGCCAGATTCTGCGGATCATGATCCGCGACGTGATAGGTCTGGGCACGCTACCCGAGATCACCGGCGAGCTGAGCGCCGTGGCCGATGTTCTGGTCGAGGTCGCCTACGAGCGAATCTATCAGGATCTGGTCGCGCACCACGGCAAGCCGCAGTCTGAGGACCCGTCTAAGGGAAATGAGGCACACTTTGCAGTAATCGCTCTCGGAAAAATGGGCGCCCAGGAGCTCAACTACAGCTCGGACATCGACCTGATGTTTCTGTACTCGGCCAATGGCCAGACCGCAGGACCCGCGCCTATATCCAACAAGGAATTTTTCAAACGCGCGTCGAATCAGCTCACGGGGCTTCTTTCGGCCTATTCCGCGGAAGGGATGTGTTATCGCGTCGACCTGCGCCTGCGCCCCGATGGACGCCTGGGCGAGGTTTGCCTGTCGGTCGACGGCGCGCAAAATTATTACGAGAAGCGTGCGCGCGACTGGGAGCTGCAGATGCTGATCAAGGCGCGTGTAGCCGCGGGCCATCGCCCCACCGGGCGCGCGCTCCTGGATTTCGTAGAACCCCGGATTTATTCCACCAGCCTGGATTTCTCCGCCATCGAAGAGCTTTCCGCCACGCGCGAGCGCCTGAACGAAAAGCTGGCTGCGCGTCAGGCCAACCGGCGCGCGCGGCCCAGTGGAATCGATGTAAAGCTGGAGCGCGGCGGCATCCGCGATATAGAATTTCTAGTCCAGTGTCTGCAGCGGCTGCACGGGGGCGCGGAGCCCTGGGTACGGCACGGCGGGACCATGCTGGCCCTTGCGCGTCTGCAGGACAAGGGATTTCTCACGGGCGCCGAATACGGCCGGCTCGCACAGGCCTACCAGTTCCTCCGGCATCTGGAACATCGTCTGCAATTGGACGAAGACCGGCAGACTCACCGGCTGCCCGAGGATCCAGCGGCTTTAGAACTGATCGCGCGGCGCATGCCCGGCGGCGGTTCGGCCGACTGGCTCATGAGCGAACTGCACAATCATTTGGCGGACGTGCTGGAAATGTACGAGCGCGTGGTGCACTCCAGGCCCGCGGGCGCGGTCCCGGCAGAGCCGGATGCGCAGGCTGGGGGTGATCACACCCCTTTCGTAATCCAGGCGCTCGAGCGGCGCGCGCCAGCCCTGGCGGCTGCGATCGCGCGTGCCGATCTCCATCGCGGCTATCGCCCCTTCGAATACTTCCTGGAACGCCTCTCGCACGATCCTGCGCGCCTGGAACGTCTTAATTCCGAGCCGGAATTAGCGGCCACGGCCCTGGATCTGTTCGAGCACAGCCCCTACTTTGCCGAAGAGCTGATCCGCCGGCCGGAGTCAGCCGACGAGCTCGCGCGCGTTTACATTCCGCTGATTCAGGACGAGCCTCCTCCGCACGATGCCACCGAGCTGCGCCGCTGGTTCCGGCGAGCGATTCTGCGGATTGAGGCTGAGAGTATCTGCCGGTCGCACCCGATTTTCGAAACACTGGACAGCACTTCGAGGCTGGCCGACTCCGCGATCGCGCGAGTGTACGAGATCGCCATCGCGGATGTGGTCTCGACTAACCCGCCCGAGAAACCCGGTTACGAGCCGAGCAATCAAATGTCGATCATTGCGCTAGGGCGTCTGGGTATGCGGGAGTTCGATCTCGCCTCGGATGCGGATCTCGTGTTCGTGCTGCCGGACTCCGCCGCTTCCGAGATGATCTTTTGGACGCGCGTGGCCGAGCGTGTCGTGAATCTCATCACCGCGTACACCGGCGAAGGAGTGCTGTTCGCAGTCGACACGCGTTTGCGGCCCAACGGCAGCGCCGGACCGCTGGTGCAGACGGAAAGCGCCGTAACCGAGTACTTCGCCCACGCCGCCGAGGCCTGGGAGGGAATTACGTACATGAAATCGCTCGCCGTGGCTGGCGATCCGAAACGCGGCGAGCTTTTTCTCCATGAGCTGCAGCAGGTCGACTGGCGGCGATACGGACAGAGTGGGCGTTCGCGAGCGGATTTGCGCCAGATGCGCGCGCGCCTCGAAAAGGAACAGGGACCGTCGCGGCCCTTGAAAGCCGGGCGCGGAGGCTATTACGACATCGACTTTCTGCTGATGTATCTGCGCCTGAAGAGCGCGGGCGTATTCTTCACCGTGCTGAACACGCCCGCCCGTATCGAGGTCCTGGAGAACATGGGCCACTTGAGCCGTCAAGACGCCCAATTCCTAAACGACGCTGCTACGTTCTATCGGGCTCTCGATCATGGCCTTCGCGTGATCACGGGACATGCCGAGAGCCGCTTGCCGGGGTCGGACGCGCAGCTCGAAGCACTCAACGCGTTGCTGCCGCGTTGGACGCCGATCCCTTTATCGGATTTGAGCAGAATTCGCTCCGAGACGCGCGCCGTGTTCGACCGGTTCTTTGGATAACGTCAGCGTTGGTAGACGGGATCAGTCCCGATCGCGGCGACGGTTGTAATATCGCCGCTCGTGCCGGTCCTCCCATCGATCCTCGCGGTACCCCCGGCGCGACCAATATCCCGGTCGCCATTCGTAGCGCCGGCCGACCGGATAGTAATAGCCCGATACCCAAGCGAACCCAGGTCCCGGACTCGGTGGCGCGTAGTAAACCGGCGGAGGAGGAGGCGGCGCGGCGACATAATAACGGCCCGGGTAGTAGCCCGGATAGCCGCCGCCGATATTCACTCCGATCGAAAATCGTGTCTCGGCAAAAGCCGATGCGCTGGCGAGCGCCAATAAGACCAGCAATTTCGTTTTCATAATTTCATTGCCTCCTGGTCCTTAGGGTGCATCCACGTTGCCAAAGTGGATCTTCAAGAAATTCTGAAAGTTATGGCGCGGACGTTGCTGGCGCGGGTGGTTGATATCCACCACCGGAGGCCGAAGTTGGCCAGCGGTTTACTCGCGGGCCGCAATCCCCAGGGCCTTCATTTTGCGATACAGATGGCTGCGCTCGAGACCCAGCATCTCCGCCGCGCGCGTGACGTTCCCCTTGGCCTCTTCGAGCTTCTTGAGAATATAGTCGCGCTCGGCCGCTTCCCGGACTTCCTGCAAGCTTCCGAAACGTTCGGCCGGCTTGTAGAAAACCGCACGACGCGCACGATCGAGAGGAATGTGACGAGCCTCAATGCGCGGCTGCGGATTCATGATCACGATCCGCTCCATCAGGTTTCGCAATTCGCGAACGTTCCCCGGCCAGGGATACTCTTCGAGCACGCGCAACGCCTCTTCCGTCAGATCCTTGGGCTTCCGGCCATACGCGGTCGTGAACTCGCGCAGGAAGTGATCCGCCAGCAGGGGAACGTCCTCGATCCGCTCGCGCAGAGGCGGCACATGAAACGGAATTACGTTGAGCCGGTAGAACAAATCCTCGCGGAAATTCCCGCGCTCGATCTCCTCTTCCAGATTCTTGTTCGTCGACGCCACCACGCGCGCGTCCACCTGGACCGATTCGGCCGCGCCCACTGGTTCGAACCGCTGCTCTTCCAAAGCCCGCAGAACTTTCGCCTGAGTCTTGAGAGACATATCCCCGACCTCGTCGAGAAACAGCGTCCCGCCGTGCGCTTTTTCGAGCTTTCCGGTTTTGTCTTCGTGCGCTCCGGCGAAGGCGCCTTTGCGGTGGCCGAACAGCTCGCTTTCGATCATTTCCTCTGGGATCGCCGCGCAATTCACCTCGACGAAAGGCTCCCCGGCGCGCGAACTGGCCACGTGGATCGCATGGGCAATCAGTTCCTTGCCGGTTCCGCTCTCGCCGAAGATCAGCACCCGGCCGTTGGTCGCCGCCATCAGCGTCAATTGCTGGCGCAGCGCCTTCATCGGGACGCTTTCGCCGATGATGCGAGGCTTGTGGTCCCCGCTGCTCTTCAACTGATCGAGCTCCAGTTCCAGCCGCCGCTGCTGGACGGCGTTGTGGATCACCACCATCACCTTCTCGATGGTCAGCGGTTTTTCCAGAAAATCGAACGCGCCGAGTTTGGTCGCTTTGACGGCAGTCTCGATGGTGCCGTGCCCGGAAATCACCACGATCTCCGGACGATCGGCGAAGGGAATTTCCTGAATGCGCGCGAGCGTCTCCAGGCCGTCCATGCCGGGGAGCCACACGTCCAGCAGAACCACGTCATACGCATGACGCTGCAGTTCCGCCAGACACTGCTCGCCGCTTTCGACGGCTTCGCACGCACACCCTTCGTCTTCCAGGACCCCGCGCAGCGATGCCCGGATTCCCGGTTCGTCGTCTACGATCAGCACCCGCGTGTTCTTCACGCGCGGATCTCAGCCTCCGCGGAAATCACTTCAAATGTCGCCACTGGAACCTCAATGAAAAAGCGCGTGCCGGCGGGCCGGTTATCTTCCACGCGGATGCGGCCGCCATGCTCGCTCAGGATGTGGCTGACGATCGCCAGACCCAGGCCGGTGCCGCGTCCCTTGGTCGAAAAATACGGCAGGAAGAGCTTTTCCTTATCGCCGGCGGAGATTCCGGCGCCTGTATCCGAGATCACCAGCTCCACCGAATCCGCGGACGTGGCCCGCGTGGCCACTATCAGCCGCTTGACCATCGCGTCACGCATCGCTTCGGCTGCGTTGTCCACCAGGTTCACAACCACGCGTTTGAACTGATCGGGATCCAGATTAACGCGAGGCAGATCGGGCGCCAGATCCGCATGCACATCGATCCCGTCCAGCCGGCCATCAAAAACATCCAGCCCGATCCGGACCACTGCGTTCAAGTCGCACGGGACCATTTGAGCTTTCGGGAAGCGCGAGAACTGAGAAAATTCATCGGCCAGGGTCTTGACCGATTCCACTTCGCGCGAAATGGTCGCCGCGCACTCCCGGAGCACGCGATGCGAATCCGCGGTGGAGGCTCCCCGATCCAACTGGCGCGCGATCCTCTCGGCCGAGAGCGCGATCGGTGTGAGCGGATTCTTGAGCTCGTGCGCGATCCGCCGCGCCACCTCATGCCAGGCCTCGGCTTTTTGGGCGCGCAGCATTTCGCTGGTGTCTTCCAGCACCACCACGTAGCCCGGCGCGGCGGGCTCGTGTGCCGGCAAAGCCGAAACGGTCAACGCGAGATGCAGAACCTGGCCAGGACGCTCGAGGTCCACCTGACTCGCGGCGAGCCCGGTGCGGCGGGCGCGTTTCATCAGATAGCGGAGTTCGGCCGCGTGCTCGGGCGGAAACAGATCGCCGAGGTTAGCCGCGCGCTCTAACTGATCGGCCGGAAACAGCCCGCGCAGCGCGCGATTGACGCGCTGGATGCGGCCGTCGGAGGTCAGCGAGATCACGCCGGTGGGAATGCTTTCGAGAATGGCTTCGGTAAACCGGCGACGGCTTTCGAGTTCACGGCTGTTGCCTTCCAGGCCATGCATCATTTCGTTGAACCCGCGCACCAGCGACGCCATCTCATCGTTGGCGGGTACGTTCACGCGATGACCCAGGTTGCCTTTCCGCACCTGGCTGGCCGCCTCCAACAGTGCGGAAATCGGCAGGCTGATCTGCTTCGCCAGCATTAACGCGATCCAGGTAGCAACGAAGAGAATGAACAGCGCAATCAGGACCTGGAACAGCAGATACAGATTTCGCATCGACCGCCGGTCGGTGGCGAGCTGGTTGTACTTGTTGACGTAGGCTTGGATCTGATTCTGCTTCTCTATTACATCGACATGCGGTCGCACGCGGACCACCAGCGTTCCTTCACTGCCCAGTTCGGCCCGTGAACTGAACAGGTGCGTGCTGGCGATAGTGGGACACAGGACGCGCGATCCCCCCGCGGAGTCGATCCGTAATTCCTCGATTCGATTCTCGCGGCACAGCGCGGCGAAGTCCGCGGTCCCGTTTCGCACCTCCGGAAGCGCGGCCAGCCAGTGCGCCAGCGCGTCCGCCCGCGACTGTACTTCTTCGCCCAGCCCCACTGCGGCATCGCGCAACTGGATGTTCATGCCTTCTACCGGCGCGCTGAACCATTTGTCGAGATTGCGATTAAGAACCGCGTAACTGAACAGGAACAGGAACACCACTGGGAGCAAACTGAGCGCCAGCGCGCCGAAAACCAGCTTCGACCGGATGCGCGAGCCTTCGCGATTGCGCTGCCTCTCCAGGTACAGCTTGACAGTTTCCCGGAACAGCATGAAGCTGAGCGTCACCGTGAGCAAAAAAATCAACGTCGAGACGGCCCAGAACAGAAATGTTTGGGCCGCGTTGGTGGGTCCATACTCCCCGAAGGTGAGGGAAACCTGAAACACCACCAGCGTGAGCAGAATTGCCAGAAGCACTACGCCGGCGAAGAAAAGATGCCGTTTGCGCATCGGTATATCAATTATAGGGCGAGCGTCCAAGAGAGGGCGGTGTATCCTGGAGTTCACTAGATAACTCGCTATGAGTCGCATTTCTTACGCCTTTCGCGCTTTCTTCTCCATCCTGTTCAGCGGCGCGTTGCCGGCCGACATCGCCCAGGCGTTCGGATACTCCAAAGCCATGCCAGTGAAGGCTCCACCCCCGCCCAAACCGCAAGCCGGGCCGTCTGCGGGAGCAGTTCAGATTATGGGAATCCTGCAGCGCGAATCGCGCCTGGTGGATTTTCTGATGGAGGATATCGGTTCGTATGCCGACGATCAGATCGGCGCCGCCGTGCGCGACGTGCACACCCAGGCCAGGCAGGCGCTCGACCGGTATCTGCGGCTGCAACCTGTGATCGACGGAGTGGAGGGCACTTTCACGAAGACCGAAGGCGTCGATGCGGCTGCGCTGAAACTTATCGGCAAGGTGCCACCCAGCGGCACTGCGCCCGGCGGTTTGCTTCGGCACAAAGGGTGGAAGGCGGAAAGAGTGGACCTGCCCCAGACTGGTCCCGGTTCCTTACCAAACGACGTCGTGGCACCCGCCGAACTCGAGATCGAGTAGTCTCGCATCCGTAATCCATGAACATCGGAATCGATCTGGGCACCACCAATTCGGCGCTCGCGTTCATTGACTCCGCACAAGACGATGATCAGGCGGCCGCCGAGGCCACGCCCCCAATTCAGGTGCTGGAAGTTCCACAATACGTTGCACAGGGACGAATCGAAACGCGCCGCACGCTGCCATCGTTCCTGTACCTCGCGGGCACCGCGCCCAATCAGCAATACACCGGCGTCTATGCGCGCGAACAGGGCGCACTGGTGCCGACCCAATGCGTCCATTCGGCCAAGAGCTGGCTGTCGAATCCGGACGTGGACCGAACCGCGAAAATTCTGCCATGGGACGCGCAAGAAGCCGGGCGCCTGCTCTCGCCTGTGGAAGTGTCCGCGCGCATCCTGAAGCATCTGGCAGACGCGTGGACAAAGGCCCACGGCTCACCGCTGGGCGAGCACCCGGTGGTGCTCACGGTTCCCGCCAGCTTCGACGAAGAAGCTCGCGAGCTGACAGTGATGGCCGCACGCGAAGCCGGAATCGAGAGGCTGACGCTGCTGGAAGAACCGGCCGCGGCCTTCTATTCGTGGATCGCCAACGATCTGGCGCGCTCGCAAAAGAATGTGTTCGATGGCCAGAACGTGCTGGTGTGCGACGTGGGCGGCGGCACCAGCGATTTCACCCTGATCCGCGTAGCGCGGGAAGGTGACCGCGTCGATTTCACCCGCACTGCCGTGGGCAAACACCTGCTTCTGGGTGGCGACAACCTGGATTTGACGCTGGCCTGGCTGGTGGAATCGAAGCTCGGCAAGCAATTGTCGATCCGGCAACGCAGCGCTCTACGCCGGCAGTGCGCGGCCGCGAAAGAAAAGCTCCTCTCCGATTCGAATCTCAAAAGCGTCGAGATAACGGTGCTGGGCGGCGGATCGTCGCTGGTCGGCGGCACGCTCAAGACGGAGATCCTGCGCGAAGAAGTGTTGGAACTGGCTCTGGACGGATTTCTGCCCGTGTGCGAGCTCACGGATAAACCGCAAGAGGATGCGTCCAGTCCGTACCGCGAAGTGGGTCTCCCCTATGTTGCCGATCCGGCGGTGACGCGGCATTTGGCGGAATTTCTCGAAAGCGCGGGAAACACTCGCCCCGACGCGATTCTGTTCAACGGCGGCTTCTTCATTCCCGAAATTCTGCGCCAGCGCGTGGCGGACGTGATGGAACACTGGTACGGCCACCGGCCGGTGATCTTCGAAAATCGCGATCTCGATCTTGCCGTGGCAGTGGGCGCGGCGTACTATTCCCATGTCCGTGCCACAGGTTCCGGACTTCTCGTGCGGGGCGGGCTTCCGCGCGCGTACTTCATCGGACTGGCCGGCAATGACGGGGATGTATTGCGTGCGATGTGCCTGGCCCCGCGTGGTACCGAAGAAGGTTCCACCCTCGAGCTCGATCCCGGGAATCTGCAACTCGTCGCCAACAAGCCGGTTGCGTTCCGGCTGTACAGCTCGCGAACGCGCACCGAGGATCGCGCAGGCGACGTGGTCGCGTTTTCACCGGAGGAGCAGAGCGAGCTTCATTTGCATGCACCGCTCCACGCCGTCTTGCGATTCGGCAAAGCGGGCGAGCGCCTGGTGCCCATCAAGCTCGGCACGAAGCTCACCGAAGTCGGAACACTCGAGATCTGGGCGGAATCGAAAACCTCAGAGCACCGCTGGCGCCTGCAATTCGAGCTGCGCAAAGCAGCGGCGGCGGACGCGCTGCAAAAGCCCGCCGCAGTGATCAGCGAAGACGCGCTGCGTTCCGCCGAAACACTTATCCCGCAGGCGTTTTCCACTGGTGTAATGGAACCGGAGCAATTGCCGGCCCGCCTGGAGCAGACGTTGGGCTTGGGGCGCAATTCCTGGCCTGTGTCGGCGATCCGCACGCTATCCGACCGTATGCTCGAGTTGGCGGATGGCCGCTCTCGCAGCGCGGCGCACGAGCTCCGCTGGCTGAACCTGTGCGGCTTCTGCCTGCGGCCGGGGTTCGGATTCCCGGGCGACGATTTCCGCATTGAGCAGGCCCGCCGCGTCTACGCCTCCGGCTTGCAGTTCGCGAATCAGATCCAGAATGAAATCGAGTGGTGGATTTTCTGGGGACGCGTAGCCGGCGGCCTGAACAAGAACCAGCAAACCGACCTCTTCCAGCGCCTCTCACCCATCCTGTTGCCGCGCGGATCCAAGCGGCCCTTGCGGGTGAATCCCAGCCTGCTACGCGAAATGTGGCGGGCCGCGGCCAGCCTGGAACTGCTCCCCATCCAGACCAAAACGCAGCTCGGCGATGAGCTGATCACGCGCATTCTTTCCGGCGAGTTCGTCGACACTGGCCTGTGGTGCATCGCACGACTCGGCGCGCGAAAACTGTTCTACGGGCCGATCAACCAGGTGCTTCCGCCAGCGGTCGCCGCGCGCTGGGTAGAGCAACTGCTCAAGGTCGCTAAGGCAAGTGATGCCGTAACTTCGCTCGCAAGACAAACGGGCGACGCCACGCGCGATCTGCCGGCCTCAACTCTGAGCGTGGTCCGCCGCACTTTCCCCGAGCTCGAACTGGATCGTGAGCCGCAGGATCATTTGGCCGCCATGGGCAGGATCTTCGGCGAGGATCTGCCGTCGGGTCTCGTCTTTCATGAATGAGCTGCTACTCGTAGATCGTCTCCGCCGCATCAGCGGGAAGGGCGGCGGAGTGATCCGTGGAATCGGCGACGACTGCGCTGTTTTCCGTCCCAAGGCGGCCGAAGACCTGCTGCTAAAGATCGACCAGCTTATCGAAGGCGTTCACTTTCCCGCGAGCATGCTTCCTGAAGTGGTTGGCGAGAGGGCGCTCGCGCGGGCGCTCAGCGATATCGCCGCGGCGGGTGGCGATCCTCGCTGTTGCCTGGTGGCTTTGGCCGTGCCGCGAACGAAAGCAGACCGGTGGATCTTGTTATTTTTTGGCGGCTTGTTGCGTCTTGCAGAACGCACCGGTACCGTGCTGGCAGGCGGCGATCTGGCGCACGACGACAAGGTTCATTGCAGCGTGATGGTGGTGGGCGCGGTGAAGCGCGGTAAAGCACTGACGCGCGCGGGCGCCCGGCCCGGCGACCACCTTTACGTCTCGGGACGCCTAGGAAAACCTTGGGACCAGCGAATCGAGCCCCGGCTCGCGCTCGGCCGGAAACTCGCAGGCAAAGCGACGGCGTGTATCGACCTCAGCGACGGTCTAGCGCTCGATCTGCATCGGCTGTGCAAGGAGTCTCGCGTCGCAGCGCAAGTGGAAAGCGTTCCGATGGTCCAGGGAGTGAGCCTGGAACGCGCGCTCCAAGGTGGCGAGGATTACGAGCTTCTGTTCACCATGCCTCCCCGCTTGAAGCCCCCGGCCGGAACCACGCGAATCGGCACGATAGTGCGGGGCAATGCGGGTACGGTGTGGTTTGAGGGGCAAAAGCTCGAGCCGCGCGGCTACGATCACTTCGCTTGACGTTTATTCCGCCGGCGCGTAATATCCCGTTCGCCAGTGCGCCTTCACCGGAGGCAGACCCTTGGGAGCCACGATCTTCACGTCCACCTGGTGATACCGGCCGTTGCGCTCCGTGTTGATCGGCACATAACCGAGCAGGTAGCGGTTGCGCAGATCGATGCTGATCTTCTGTGCGATATCCGACAGCCGCATGCCCGCGGTCTTGAACATGCGGCCGCCGGTCTGCTCGGAGATGTTGTTCAACACGCCGCCGGCGTCGGTATAGTTCGGATCGGCGAACACCCCGATGGAGTAGATGAGAACGTCGCTTTCCTTCACCACGTTCTTGAGTTCGGTGGACGTATAGCGGCTGTTGTTTTCGCCGCCGTCCGAAACCACCACCAGAGCTTTGCGCTTTTTATTGGATTTCTTGATCTCATGCAGACCCAGGATGACCGCATCCAGCAGCGCGGTAGACCCCCTGGTATGCGTGAACAGTAATTGGTAAGTGATCTTGGCGGGATCGGGAGTCACTGGCACAACCAGGCGCGGCGAGCTGTCGAACTCCACCAGCGCGAATTCATCTTCGGGATTCGCGGTCTTGAAAAACTCGGTGGCGGCCATGCGCTCTTCGCGCTCGGCTCCACGCATGCTGCCGCTGGTATCGAAAACCAACCCTACCGCCACCGGCTCGTCTTCCATTGAAAAGCTGGTGATCTGCTGCTCCACTTTATCGTCGAAAACCCGGAAATTCTCTATTTCCAGGCCGGCCACCGGACGATTGTAGTTATCATTCACGGCCACCGGCACCAGCACTTCGGTGCGGTCCACGCGCAGATCGGCCCGCGGGAAATCATCCGACGACTTGGAGGCAGCTTTCTCCCGGGCCGGAATCGAGACCTGGGCCTGAAACGCTAGCGGCAAACACAACGCGAGTCCGCCTGCCAGCGCGATCATGGGCCGGGGTCTCATAGCTCTCGTCCGGGGAAGCTCTTCTCTGGACGTAATGATACTCTAGCGGCGGCTACTTGGGGATTGCCATCAGGTAGTCGGTAATCGACTTCAAATCCTGCGGGCTGAACTTGTAGGCAGGCATTACCGAGCCGGGCGACAACTTGGGTGGATCGGCGAAATGCTCGGCGACCCAGGTTCGTGTACGCCTGGCGGCCAAGCCATTGAGCACGGGCGCCATCTTCGCGCCGGACCCGTTCGTCAAGTGGCAGAAGCCGCATCCTCGGGATTCGTATAGCACCGCGCCCGCGATAGCCGCCACCGGCGGATCTTCCCAGGCTTCGAGCCCGCGATCGTCCCGCTTGGTTACCAGCGTCACCAGGCTCTTTTTTTGGGCCGCGCTCAAACGCGATTCCGGGGAATCGGGAGAGGGTTTTGTAAAGTGCGCGATCAGCCAGTCGGCCGGCTTCGTCGAAGGATCTTTCGCCAGATCGGGGCCAGCCATCGACCGCCCCAGTACATGGCATTGCGAACAATTGTCGCGCTGGAAATATCCGATCGCGGCGAGCTGCTCTGGCGGAAGCTCGCGCCACGATTGCGGAGGTCTGAGACCGGCGTCCGGATCCTCCATGCTGGACGGCGTAGTCGCAACAGCGCGCTGCGTCAAGGCGGCCCATCCGATCACTGCGAACGCGGTGAGCGCTATCGCCACAGTTCGCTGGCGAATGCGAATCGCCCTGCCGCGATCAAGGAATGGGACCAGGAACAGGGCCACGATGCCCAGGTTCGGAAGAACTACGGCGCCCAGCACTTCCAGGGGACCTTGGAAAATCTTCAGCGTCTCGAACAGGAACAGAAAATACCATTCGGGACGCGGAATATAGCGGGTGTCGGTCGGGTCCGCCATGCTGCCCAGCCCTAATTTCGCGAAATTCGCGAACAACACCAGGACCATCACATAGCCAAACGTGGCCACCGTATCTTTGAACATCTGCTGGGGATAGAACTTCTTTTGAGGCCGGCCGGCATCTTCCGGCAGAGGGGTCACCCCATGCCGCCGGACCAGATAGAGATGAAGCCCGATCAGCAGGATCGTCACGATGGGCAACACGATGACGTGGGCCGAATAGAACCGGGCGAAGGTGAGGGTGCCGATGGTATCGTTCTCAGCGCCCAGCAGCCGTTTCAGGTACGGCCCGAGTCCCGGCGCCAGCCCGACGATCTGCGTGGTCACCGTAGTGCCCCAATACGCCTTGTTGTCCCAGGGAAGCAGATAGCCTGTGAGCCCGAACGCCAGCGTCATCAACAGCAGGACGCATCCTGCGATCCAGGTCGCCTCGCGCGGTTTCTTGTAAGCGCCCCAGATGAACACCTGCATCATGTGGAGCGCGACCACCACGATCATGCAACTGGCGCCCCAGTGGTGCAAGCCGCGGATCATGGGACCCGCGGTCAGCTCCGTCATGATGTAGCGGATGCTCGCGTGCGCTTCAGTCGGCGTGGGTCCGTAGTTCAAAGCCAGCAGAATGCCGGTCGCAGTCTGAATCAGAAAGGCGAACAAAGCCACGCTGCCGAGCACGTGTGGCCAGCCCGCTGAAGCCGGAATGTCCTCATTCAGGAAATGCCCGATCGCGGACGGTAGCCCGGTCCGCTCCTCCAGCCAGTCGCGTACGCTGTTCCCCATCACCGTTTTACGACCGCTTGACCTGTAACCCGATCAGGAGTTTTCCGCCCTCCACGCGCGACACATAACGATCCAGAGGCCGCGGTGCGGGACCGGCCAGAACTGTGCCATCCAGGCCGAAAGCCGAGGCGTGGCACGGGCACTTGAAGGCTCCCTGGTCGTCTTCCCAGTGGTAAATGCAGCCCAGGTGAGGACATTGCGGGCTAAAGGCCACCGCGTTCTGCGGACCATTCTTGACAACCCACGTAGTCGTCTTTTCTTTGGTTGCCTTCCACCCGTCCACGCGCGTGCGGTAATAGACAACCTCCCTAGGCACGCCAGGTTCGAGGTCGGCCAGATTGGCGATTTCGACCATCGCACCTGCGCCCGGCGATTTCGGTTTAAATAGCAGGTACGCTGCCGCCGGAGCGGCAATTACAGCCGCAGCAGCAGCGCCGAGCAGTTGAATGAGTCCGGCATAGAAGGACCGGCGAGTTGGGTGTTTCGAATGTTCCTGAGACATGCACTACTGAAATGGACCTTTAGAATAGTATACTCGGAACGGGCGTGCTGTTGTTTTACCCTTCCCTTATTACGATCATCGCGGTGCTAAGTGCAGCCGTAGGCGTGTGGCTCACCTCATTCACGGGCCTATCACGCCGGCTTGTGCCATTCGGCGGAGGAGTGCTGTTGGGAGTAGCACTGTTCTGGGTTCTCCCGGAAATGGCGCAATTTTTCAGTTGGCAGGGCGCGATTCTGTGGCTCGCAAGCGGATTCCTGGTGCTGGCGGCGATCGACCGCTATGTCTACCCGGTCTGCCCCGCCTGTTCGCCTTCTCATGAGCATGAGCACGATCATTGCGCCACGAGGCTACACGGGTTCGCGACCCCGCTGCTGGCCGCGGCGGCGCTGCACAGCGCGTTAGATGGTTGGAGCGCGGCAGTGAGCCAAAATGCCGGATTCAGCCTCGCGCTCATCGGCGCAATCGCGGTCCACAAGATTCCTGAGGGACTGGCCCTGGGAGTTATCGCGCGGGCGTCGCTCGGGTCACGGGCTTCCGCATTGGCGTGGTGCGCGCTGGCTCAGATGACGACCATTGCCGGCGCGGGTCTTGCTTCGGTGCTCGCTCCGCACCTCGACTCGCAAGCATTGCACGCGCTACTCGCGCTGGCCGGGGGCAGCTTCCTCTATCTCGGCGGACACGCCGTTCATGGCGAACTGCGTCGCAGCGGGACGCCGACCCTGGTACCGGCGCTCACGGGCGTGGCTGGATCGAGCGTGCTGCGGCTGTTCTTACGTTAGGGCGCAAAATGGGGATCCCGGCCAGGAAGACTCGTGTCTGCAACGGCATTGCGCGCGGGACACTGGTGACTGTCCCCATTTTGCGCCGCCATGCTCCTATGCTTCGACCGGCGGACGCCGCCGATGCCAATCCGTCTGCTTCTGGAACAGATTGCCGATCCCGATCAGTTGGTTCTCGTAGAACGGCCGCCCCAGCAGCGAAATCGCCACCGGGAGTCCGTCCGCGAACCCGCACGGCAGCGATAATGCCGGCAACCCCGCCAGGTTCCCGCCCGGAATCAGACCGCCGCGCGATTTGGTCGGCGGACCGGGTGCATCCAGCGGCTCGGCTGCCTTGGGAGCGGGACCCAGGCGAGCCGGCGCCAGCACCATGTCACAATTCAGGAACAGATCGCGAAAAGCCGCTTTCACCAGCGACCTGACGCGCATGGCACGCACGTAATCGATCGCGGGCAGATCCAGCATCGCTTTCAGGCCGGCGATCTGGTGCGGGTCAGCCAGTTGGTCCACCTTGCCGCTGCGGATCAGGTCTTCGAAAATCGAGCCCGCTTCGCCCGCAATGATGGTGCCGACCAACGCGCCATAAGGAAACTCGGGAAGCTGGATTTCCTTCAGGTTCACACCCAGTGATTTGATGACCTCAAATGCCGCGCGGAGTGCAGGCTGCGCGGAAGGTTCCGCCCCATCCTGGAAATCGACCGGCATGTAGCCAATGGTGATATCGGCCGGCTTGCGCGCATACTGGGGCGAGTAATTGAAGCCGCGCCCAGCCGAACCGGGATCCTGTAGATCGCCCCCGGCAATCTCGTGCAGCACCAGGGCGCAATCCTCCGCGGAACGGCACATTGGGCCTAGTTTGTCGAGCGTCCACGAAAGAGCCATAGCCCCGCGGCGGCTGACTAATCCATAAGTCGGGCGCAATCCCGTGACGCCGCAGAATGCGGAGGGGGTCAGAATCGAACCAGACGTTTCCGAGCCAATGGCGAAGGTCACTAAGCCTGCCGCTACAGCCGCCCCCGGCCCGCTGGATGACCCGCCGCTCCATCGCGTGCGGTCCCAGGGATTCAGCCCCGGACCCTGGAGAGATGCAGCCGCTGTGCGGTAATCGCCGCCCCCAGCCAGCTCTACCATGGCCAACTTGCCGATCAGAATGGCTCCGATCTTATTGAGTTGTTCGATGACGCGGGCGTCGTAGTCGAACACTTGGGCGGCGTACGGCTTCGCGCCCCAGGTGGTGGGAAGTTTCTTCACTGCCAGAAGATCTTTGACGCCGTAGGGGATGCCCTGGAGCGGGCCGCGGGTCCGGCCTATCTTCAGATCGTCATCGACGTCGCGCGCCTGGCGAATAGCCTGCTCCCGCAGCGACAGTGCGAGCGCGTTATAGCGCGGCGCAATGCGCTCCATCCGGTCGCAGAAGGCTCGCGTCAGCTCCAGGCACGAGAATTCCTTGGCGCGCAGCTTGGCGCCGAGCTCGGCGATGGTGCTGAAGTAGATATCCGCAGAAATCTCAGCCACGGCTCAAGCCTTGAAATAAACTGCGGGCTCGGTGCTCATCGGCAGGGGAACGCGGGCGATCGCCTGCGCGCTGGCGCGCTGCCGCAATCGAGCGGCATCGATTTCGGCGTCGGGCCCGGGCGTTGGCGGAGCCTGCGCCGAAGCAGTAGCTGCCGCACCCGTCAGAACAACGGCCAGCTTGCGTCGGGAAATATCCATGCGCCCATTATAGGTTGCTGAGCGCACAGTACAGGGCGGCGCCGCGATATCGCACGCCACAATGGGCTCGCGCCCCGCTGCGTTGTGCGCGATTCAAAATACGGGCGGGTCTCCAGACCTGCGCGCGGGTGTTCAATCCCGCAGTTCAAGTGACAGGCGATCTCGTCGCCTGTCAAGCGTGGGCCGCGTGATCCCGCGACGCCAATGCCTCTCTCGCTGCCTGCTCCATTACATCTCGCGGCGGGCGCTCCCCGGTAAAGATTTCGAACTGCCGTGCGGCCTGTTCCAGGAACATTTCGATCCCGGGGATCACTTCCGCACCCTGGTCTTTGGCGCGCCGCAGAAGAGTGGTTTCCATGGG
>JAOAPR010000037.1 GCA_025463005.1 Bryobacterales bacterium
ATGAAGGGCGACGTGTTCACCGAGGAGCTGCTCGAAAACTACATCTCCTACAAGCGCAAGAATGAGGCCGACGCCGTTCGTCTGCGCCCGCATCCTTACGAGTTCGCACTCTATTACGATATTTAAACTTTGTAGGGCGGGCCTCCGGACCGGCGCCGGGCTTTAGCCCCGCCCTATAGTGCGGACTCTCCGCGATCCTCGTTTCGAATACGAACCGCATCCACAATTTCCGTTACGAATACTTTGCCATCGCCCACGCGCCCGCTTCGAGCCGCGGTGGAGAGCGTCCGGACGATCTCATCCGCCCGCGCCGAAGGGACCACCAGCTCGATCTTCACCTTCGGTAACAAGTCGACCTTGTACTCCTGGCCGCGATAGGTCTCCGTATGGCCCTTTTGCCGCCCGTGGCCGCGCACCTCGGAGACGGTCATTCCATCGACTCCGATGCCGATCAGTGCGTCCTTCACTTCGTCCAGCTTGTGAGGCTGAATAATCGCTTCGATTTTCTTCATTCGTTGATCCCTTCCTTTTTGTTTGGGTTATCTCAATAATGCCCCCGGGCGTCACGCCCTCCAAACGAAACGTTTGGATTGGCTGGATCAAAAATATCTATTGGACGTTTGGCCGAACTGCCTTTAGGCTTAGAACTTAGTAAAGCTAAGTCCGCTTTTTGTAAATCCCAACCTCAGGAGGTTGTAACTTGTATACCCGCTTGAAGTGTCTCTCCATGTTTTTGACGGCCTCGGTGATCGCAACGTGCGCTTTCGGACAGGACGCGCCCGCGCCTGGCCAAGCGCCGGCTCCCGCGGCAACTCCAGCGCCCGCTCCTCCCGCAGCGCTTCCGACCCCTGCTGTAACTGGCCCGCTGTCGAACCTTCCCCCAGCCATCTTCGATGCGGGACCCTTTGGCAAAATCGCGGTGAACGGTGTTCTCAGCGGCATGGGCCTGGTGCAGAACAATCACGTGCCGGGTGATGACACCACGCACGCGGATCTGAGCAACGGGCAGGTTTTCATTCAAAAGACCGATGGCTGGTTTCAGTTTTACGTTCAGGCGGGCGCTTACACTCTTCCGTCCCTGGCGACGCCATTCCTCGGCACCAGCGATACTCTGAGCAACTTCTTTGGCCCGGTGCCGCAGGCCTATCTTAAGCTGCAGGCGGGTAAGAACACCTCCTTCGAGATCGGCGCCCTGCCCACGCTGATCGGCGCTGAGTACACCTTCACCTTCCAAAATATGAACATCGAGCGTGGCCTCTTGTGGAACCAGGAACCCGCTATCAGTCGCGGAGTCCAAGTCAACCAGACCATGGGCAAATTCACAGCCTCGCTGAGCTGGAACGACGGTTTCTATTCCGACCGCTATACGTGGCTGTCGGGTTCCTTAGCCTATGCAAATGGGCCACATGCCTTGTCATTCGTCGCGGGTGGAAATCTGGGTCAGACAGCGTTTCAGACTCTAGCCACTCCGGTGCAAAACAACGGCAGCATCTACAACGTGATCTACACCTACACGAAGGGGCCCTGGATCGTACAGCCTTATTTCCAATACACGAGTGTGCCAACTAACGTGAAAATCGGCGTATTGAAAGGTGCATCGACCACAGGCGGTGCGATACTGCTGAGTCGCGCCTTCAAACACGGCTTCTCGCTCCCGGTGCGCTATGAATATATTACGAGTTCGGGGAGCCCCGCTCAGAACTCTGTAAACCTGATGTTCGGTCCAGGCAGCGCGGGCACTTCATTCACCGCGACGCCCACGTTTCAATACGGAGGTTTTTTCTTTCGCGGAGATATTTCCTGGGCTCACGCAAGCGACTTCACCCCGGGTGCCGTCTTCGGTCCCGCGGGCCTGAACAACAACCAGGTCCGAGCCATGGGTGAAATAGGCTTCATCTTTGGCAACAATATAGAGAAGAAGCCGTAACCTCGCCTCGGCCTTCTTCGGACCGAAATAAGTCTGTTGCGAACAGCCGCGCGCGGCTGAGATGTAGGATTCGGAGGCTCAGTACAATGGCGACGGCAGTCACCACCTTCGGGTTGATACCGGCCGGGGAAACGATTCTTCAAACCCCGGCCGGTCCGGTAACGGTTCTGCTGATTCCCTGGCGCGACGCCCATACGGTCGAACCCGAAGAGTTGCAGCAGTACATCTCCATGCTCGAAGCCGCCTGCGTGAAATTTCCGCGGAAGGCGGATTTCCGCACGTGCCTAGGCATGGCTCACGCGATGAATTACGACCCCCGCCGGTCCATGGACGCGCTCGAAGAAGCGCGCCGGATCGAGCCGGACAACTTCTTCGCACAACTAAAGCTGGCAGAGCTCCACTGCAGTCTTCGCGCGCTGGACATCGCTGAGAAAGAGACGCTCAAGGCGGCCGATCTGGCTGGTGACGCCTCGGAGCTGGCCCTGGCCCGGGAGCACCTTGCCGAGGTTCGCAGCCTGAAGTACCAGGCCACACCCGCCTCGTCCAAGCCCTTGCCCGTGTCGGCCGTGGTTCTCATGCTGCTGGTGACGCTAATAGTCGGCATCCTGCTAGCCTGGAAGTGACGGGACCGCGCAGCATGGAATTCTGAGATCTCGGCCCGCGGTTTTGCTTCGTCGGCCCTCTTCCCATGCCGGCTCACGAATTCCCCCTCCCAGTCGTGCTCCTGATCGTATTCGGCTCCGCCAAGCTGATGGGCGAGATCTTCGTGAAGCTGCGCCTCCCGGCGTTAGTGGGCGAGATCCTGGCTGGGGCGGTCATCGGACCAAGCGCTCTTGGCTGGATCGCCCCCAACGACACGCTCAAAGCGTTATCGGACCTGGGTGTGATGTTTTTGCTGTTCGATGTCGGCCTGCAGGTCAAAGCTCACGAACTGCTCCGCGTAGGCGGGACGGCGATGCTGGTGGCCATGCTCGGCGTGATCGTGCCTTTTTTTGCCGGTTGGGGCATTCTGCTGGCCTGGGGCGCTCCCCAAACCGAGGCTGTCTTCGTCGGCGCCTCTCTGGTGGCGACCAGCGTGGGGATTACGGCTTCATCCCTTTCTGCTCGCGGCCTGCTGCAGGAAGTCGCCAGCAAGATCATCCTGGCGGCAGCCGTTATCGACGACGTCCTGGGACTTATCGTGCTGGCGGCTGTCAGCAGCCTCGCGCAAGGGCGCGTCAACTTCCTGGAAATCGCCTTCACCGCCGGCATGGCTGCCGCGTTCACGGTGATCCTGGCCAAATGGGGTACGGCGGCCGTGAACCGGATCCTTCCCCATTTCCATTCCCGCGCCGACGCCGAGGACGCGCAGTTCCATCTCTCGCTGATCGTACTATTTGCGCTCTCGGCTCTCGCGATCTACACGGGTGTGGCGGCGATTGTGGGGGCCTTTTTAGCCGGCCTGGCTCTTTCCGATACGGCCGATAATCGCGTTCGCGATCTCACCCGAGGCGTCAATGAACTCCTCGTGCCGTTTTTCCTGGTCGGGATCGGCTTGCATCTGGACCTAAGCGCATTCCGAACCCCTGCGACGCTGGCGCTGGCACTGGTGATCCTGGCCGCCGCGATTCTTACTAAGCTGATCGGCTGCGGGCTGGGGGCTGCCTCCTTGGGATGGCAGAACGTCCTGAAGATCGGCTTGGGGATGGTCCCACGGGGCGAGGTCGGTATGGTGGTCGCCCAGATCGGGCTGAGTATGAAAGTGATCAGTACGGAAGTGTATGCTGTAGTAGTATTTATGGCGATCGCCACTACCATCGTGACCCCTCTACTTCTCAAAATCGCCTTCCGCGGTCCGTCGCTCAAACCGGTCCGGACCTGACTGTTCGGGTTCAATCGCCGGACCCTATCACACCTATCGAAACTTTCTATGAGCAGGCGCGCAAGTCCAGCGCTAAGATGTTGAAATAGGTTTCTGAGGGCTGAACGTCATTTTGGCCGCCCCCTGTGGGTATTTCACCCTGGGCGGCTCTGGTTTCTAGGTAGCTGGGCGGTTCCTGCCACCGAAGCGTAGACTCCCTCGTCAGGTTATCCAAACATCTTTTTTTACAAGAGTGCATTAAGGAGATTCATGAACAACGGAAACAACGGTTTCAACGGATTGCAAGACTTCCTGAAGCTTCCCTACACAGAACTGGAGGAAATGAACCTCAAAGCGAAGGACCAGCGCTTGAAGCGCTCTCCGGTAGAGCAAGTCCGGGAAGAGCGCCTGAAGTATCTGAAGGATGAGAAACGGATCAAGGCTGTCACCGTGCTGTTCAGCGACCTGGAAGGCCGCCTGCACATGCTCGATTACGACAAGAAGTTCCTGATAGGTAGCTGGGACAACTTGACGTTCGACGGTTCTTCCATTCGTGGCTTCACCGCTCAGCGCGAGAGCGATCTGCGGCTGGGTCTGGATTGGTCTGCTTTCTACTGGGCCCCGGCCGATTACTTCGGCGCCGGCAAGGTGCTGGTGTTCGGCGAAGTCATCGATAAGGACGGCAGCCCCTACGCAGCTGATATTCGCGGCGTGCTCAAGGCCTACGCGAATGAACAGTACGCCAAGAACGGTTACACGCTGAACGCAGCCAATGAAATCGAAGGTTTTCTGTTCAACGGCGTCGACGCCGAGCGGCACTATTCCACCAACGGTAAGTTCGAGTATGTCAACACGGGCGGTTACTATCACTCGCTGCCCGGCGATCCTCTGCGATCTTTCATCGATACCGCCGCGGAAGTGCAGCGTGCGATGGGCTTCCAGAACGAGAAGGACCATCCGGAAGTAGCCCCTTCACAGTTCGAGATTAACTACAGCTACGCCGAGGTGGTTGCGGCTGCCGATCACATCCAGCTCTACAAGCTGATTTGCCGGCAGGTTGCCACCAACATGGGCCTGACCGCCAGCTTCCTCCCCAAACCCGTTGTGGGCGTGAACGGGAGCGGCATGCACACAAACGTGTCGATCAGCAAAGATGGCAAGAACCAGTTCTGGGATCCCAAAGGCGAAGAAAAAATCAGCAAGTTTGCGTGGGATTTTGTCGATCGCATTCTTACCGCCGGCAACGACATCTGCCTGCTGTTGAATCCCAGCGTCAACGCTTTCCGGCGCCTGGATCCGCACTTTGAGGCGCCCAATCAGATCATTGCCTCGGCTGTGGATCGCGGTTCCATGGTCCGTATTCCGATCGGCAACGAGCGCAGCGCGCGCGTCGAAGTTCGTTCGGTCGCTCCCGACGCGAATCCGTACATGGTGATGTACTCCATCTTCAAGACCGGGATCGACGGCGAAATTGAGAAGATCCCCAATCTTCGGTCGGCCAAGCGCTATCTGCCCGACAACATCTACGACGCCATGGACAACTTCAACAAGTCCGCTTGGATCACCAAGATCCTGGGCGAGGATGTGAAGGGACGCTACGCGGACCTGAAGAAGGCCTCCGCCGATCGCTGCGCACGGTTGCTCGGCACTATCGTGAAGCCGCAGGAAGTGCAATACCACCACGAGATCTACAACCAGTACCTCTGGAATCAGTTTTAATCGGCGGCCGATTCCTAACCCTATACGCCCGGTCGAGCATCGCGCTTGGCCGGGCGTTACTATGTGGAAATGACCTCCAAAGAAGTCCTGGAATTCGCAAAGAAAAACGGCGTCAAGCAGCTCGACCTGCGCTTCACCGATCTGCCCGGCGTGCAGCAGCACGTCTCCTACCCTATCGGCGAGCTGAGCGAGTCCAGCTTCGAGGAAGGCTTCGGCTTCGACGGCAGCTCCATCCGCGGCTGGGCCGCCATCAACGAATCCGACATGCTGCTGGTGCCCGATCCGGCCAC
>JAOAPR010000044.1 GCA_025463005.1 Bryobacterales bacterium
CAGCAGCCAGATCCGCCGAGGGCGCTTGCATGCGAAGAATCTCCACGGCGCGTTGGTGAAGTTGTTCAGCTTCGGCCAGCCGGCCCTGATAAAAATGAGCCAGCCCCAGCCGGTTCAGTGTGTCAGCCACCAACATGTGATTCGGCCCGAGCAGCCGTTCCCGGATCGCCAGCGCATGTTCCAGTTCCTGCTGCGCTTGCTTCCGTTGGCCTTGCCACTCGAGCACCCCGGCGAGCGTGGTGAGACAAGCCGCACCATCGGCTGTTTCCAGCGTATTGTTCCGGGCGGACAGCGCCAGCCCATGCCGAACCAGTTTTTCGGCTCCGGGCACGTCTGCTCCGTATTGAGCGAACAGCGCCATCCTGCACAGTACCCTGGGCAGGCCGGGATCGTTGTCTTCCGTTTGTAATCCAGCGTTCGCGTCTAGTTGAGAGGGTTGATCGGAAATCTGCCCGGCGAGCCCCGCGGCCGAGAGAATAAAAACCCAAAGTCTGTACGCGGCCATGGATCATATTGGAACTATTTCTGCCCGAAGTACAGTAACAGAAGGTTAGCCGTCGAATTTCTTACGGTAAGAAACCGACCCGCCGCAGGATCTGGTGAAAGCGGGGCTCAGATCGCAACGAATCGTAAATCGGATGGACCTTCACCGCGGCGATTTGCGATTCGTGCTGATCGCAGGCGCGCTCCAGCCAGGTCAAGCTCATTTCCACATCGCCCAAACCTAAATACAGGATCGCGAAGCAGGAGGAAGCAAGATGCCGCCCGCGCGCCATCTCGTTTAATTGATCGAGGCACTCGAGTGCCCGCCGGCGCTCTCCCGCGAGGGCCAACGTCTGGCCTAGCGCCGCGATGATGCTAGGCAGGTCGCCCGCGATCGTTATGGCTTTCTCGAACATCGCAATCGCATCGTGATACTTGCCGGTGAGGCTGAACACGCGACCTTGCGCCGTGTACGCTTTGTAGAAGGCTGGATCCAGATCCGTGAGGTGCCGGATTTCTTGGTTGGCGCCGTCATAATCGCGGCGCAACAGCCGGATGTAAGCGATCCCTTCGTGCAGGATCAGCGACAAAGGATCGGATTCGCGGGCGGCTTGCACCTGCGCTTCGGCCTCGTCGAAACGCCCCAGCAACGCGAGTGCATCCACGCCGAACCAGTGGCGGGCTCTGGAGTAGCTGGGATTTATGGCGATGGCCCGGACATAGAGCGCCTCCGCCTCTGTCCACTTCCAGTCGAACAGGGATCGGATGAAGGCCAACGCGGAAAGCGCTTCCGCCGAACCCGGATCCAGCTCCAAGGCCTTCTGGGCGGCCGCTGCAGCATGCGGCATGGCGTCCCGCGGATGCATGATGCCGTAGTCCGAAAGCAGGCTGTAAGAGTCTGCGAGCCCGGCGTAGGCTACCGCGGACTCCGGATCTTTCTCGATCGCCTGCTCATAGCAAGTGACGCTCTTGAGAAGTCCTTCCGGGGTCCGGCGATTCCCATTAAACCTGGCCTGCAGGCAAAGGTTGTAGCACTCCAGATTCAGTTTCTTCGGAACCTGCGGCGGGCGCTGCGCCGGCCTCCATGCCAACCGCAGTGTTTCGACGATGGCGCGTGCAATTTCCTGCTGGATGCTGACCACATCGCTCAAGCTCCGGTCGAAGGCTTCTGACCACAGATAGGAACCCGTGGCCGTGTCGATCAATTGCGCCGTCGCACGAACGCGCCCTCCCGCGCGCCGAACGCTTCCACGTAGAATGACGCCGGCCTTCAGATTTTCTCGAATGGAGGAGAGCTCCTGCTCCCGCCCGCGAAACTGCGAGGCGGATGACCAGGCGACCACTCGCAGTCCTTCCACCCGCGTCAACAGTAGAATCAGCTCCTCGGCCAGGCCGTCACTGAAATAGTCATCCTCGCTCGCAGGGCTCAAGTTCGCGAACGGCAGGACCGCCATGGCCGTGGGGCCGGATGGATCCGGACGTGCTGTTACATCGCGAAGGCGGAAAATCGGTGTATAGGCGCCTTTCGGAAACTCAATCACAACTTGGTCGGTGTCTTTTTCGGACCCGTAATAGGTTTTGAGTTTGGCCCGCAGCCGGCGCGCCTCCACTCGCACGATGGGATCCACTCGCGGATCGTAGTCGGCCGCGCGATCAAACACCTCGACACCCACCAGGTACTCCTTGGTCGGAGAACCCGCCAGCGCATGCTCTACGGCGAATCTAAGGAACCGCGATATTCGCTCGGATCGGACGAAGATGGGACTTGCCAGGACCTTCTCCACCTGGCTTCGAACCTGTTCTGGCGAGGGCGTTACGGTGGCTTTTTGCGCAGTGGTCGCGAACTCGGCGGGCCCCATCCGATCAGTATAGACGTTCCTGCCATCGAGAACGATAGTCAACAAAAATGAAGGCGAAAAATGAAGCTGAGAATGACCATCCACGTGTGACAGGTTTGTGTCACGCCCCGGAACAACTATTTGTAGTGACGTTGCACTTCCGATGAATATCGCAATCCTACGGTCGCGGCGTTTTCGCGGAGCCAGTCTGTCAATCGTGTGGTTCCGGATGGTGGATCCGCGGAGATCAGCAGGTTCGCGAGCAATCCGGACACCTCATCGCGCGTCAGGATCACGTCGCCTAGAAACGATCCGAGTACTCGCAGTGCGCCCAGAACCAGGGTCGCGGGAGCGTGAATAATTGTCGTGCGGCTCCCCACGCTGCGCGCGATGGCGGCTACCAGATCGTTGAAGCGAAAACGTTCCGGGCCCACGGCATCGGCGACAAAACTGTTCGGAGCGCTGGCAGCGTCCACGGCAAGCCGCGCCAGATCATCTACAAAGATCGGCTGAAGTTCATATTCACCGTTGCCAGGTACAGCAAACAGCGGAAACTTGCGTAGAAAAAACGCGATGTTGTTGATCAGGATGTCTTCCAGCCCAAAAATGACGGCTGGACGCAGAATCGCGTATTCCAGACCTGAATTCTTGATCGTTTGTTCGAGCAGCGCCTTGCCGCGAAAGTAGGGCAGGGGAGAATCGAGCGACGGGTTGGTGATGCTGATATGGACGATCCTCTTCACTCCCGCTCGTTCTGCCGCTCCGATCAGGACGCGCGTGTTCTCTACTGCGCGCGAGAACGTTCGTTCGCCGTAATCGAAACGAACCCAATAGCTGTTGTACAAGACGTGAGCGCCGCGCAAGGATGATTCCAGCTCACCAGGATCGTCGAAGCGCAACGGACGCGTTTTCACGCGATTCCCGAATTCATTCGGCCGCCCGGGGTTGCCGGTGAGCGTGACCACACTTTCGCCCTTGGCCAGAAGACCTCGTGCGATGTACTTGCCCGTGAACCCGTATGCCCCAGTGATGACGCTGAACGGCTGTTCTGCCATCCCAACGCTATGGGTGCAGCCGGCGGGCGGCTTATACGTATCGCTGCGCGGGCGAGTATTGCTGGTACCACTTGGGCGGAGGCGCGTCGGAAGCCAGCCGCATCATTCCCAACGCCACAGCGCGATCGACCGCAGCCATGTTGTCGTAGTCGATCTTGTCCCAGCTATCACTCACCTTGTGATAGTCGGGAAAGTCGTATGCCACGCACAATGTGTGAGCCGGAATTCCGAGATCCGCCAGCGACTGATTATCGCTCCGGCTGAAATATGCATCGCTGTTCTTAGGATTCTTGTAAACTTTGACTCCGGCAGGTTGCGCGGCATCGGCAACAATAGCCGGCAGTTCCGAGTAATCGTAACCGGTGACCGACGCGCTCTTAATTTGCGGACCGTCAGCGTCGTCCGTTCGACCAATCTGTTCCAGGTTTAGACTCGCGATGGTCTGCGCGAGTGGCACAAGCGGATGAGTCGCGTAGTAGCGCGAGCCCCACAAGCCCCGCTCTTCGCCAAAGAACATCACAAACAAAACGCTCCGCTTGGGATGCGCCGGCAGCGCTGCCAGCGCACTCGCGATTTCAACCACGCTGGACGTCCCACTGCCATCGTCATTCGCGCCATTGTAGATTCGGTCTTCGCCGGCCGAAGCAATGCCGAGGTGATCGTAATGCGCGCTCAGCATCACGTAGGTATCGCGCAACTGCGGGTCGGATCCGCGCAGGATGGCCGCGACGTTGCGCACCTTCACAGGTTTCTCGTATGCGGCCTTGCCATGTAGGGTGATTCGCGCGTCGGTCGCACCCCGCACGAAATCCGCCAGCCCCGGCTTGGCGATCACGCCCGTCGTGACGGGCTGCGCCGGGCCTTCCGGATTCGCCACCTGCGGTGCCATGGGAAGCGCGGGTGCCAGCGTTAGCATCAGCGCGGGTCGAGCGCCCTGGGGGAGCCTGACGCGCTGCATTGCAATAACTGCTTTCCCGTTGATAGCATCCGCTTTCAGCGGCTGCGAACCGTCCGCGATCACCAGTTCAGCGTCGTCCACACGCAACGGCGCAACGGGAAGGATATAGGCTTCCTCGGGAGCAACCGTCATCGTTCGGCCGCCGGCGCTCACGGTCATCGAAAAACCTTCGCGATTCGGTTCGCGCACGGTCACAGTAGCGGTCTGAAAGTACCCGTCGTCGCCTGCCGGCTCGAGCCCCGCGCGCCGGAACTGCGCGGCAAGATATTCCGCAGCTAAGTCCAGGCCTCGCGAAGGAGTCGCACGGCCTTCGAGGAGATCCGAGGACAAAAAGGAAAGATGCCCGCGCAGCGAATCCGCGGAGATGTGGTCCATTACAGCCCGCTGGTCGGGCGCGAGCGGCTGATCCGCGGCTGTGGCCAGCAGCGCGAGCAGTAAAACTGCAGCGGTTGCTACCGATTGTCTTGGTATTCTTCCAGCCATGCCATCTGGATCCGTTCGAGCTTGGCTTCGTTCGATTTTAGAGGATCGTCGTCGAAGCCCTCGAGCTCGGTGATCCACTTGTGCAGGTCTGTGAAACGGACGTGGGTCGGGTCCTGATCGGGAAATTTCTCGAATAGAGACAGCGCGATGTCATCAAGATTCTGCCACGTCAGCTTAGGCATTAATGTTCGTTCCCTTGAGCGCCTTGCCGACAGCTTCGTTCATGATGGCTTCCGCCAGTGACATTGTAGCCTGATTCAACTTCTCGATCTGATTGCGGATCAGCAGGTGATCATCGCTATGATACGCCAGCCGCAGCTCGTTCATCGCGCGATCGATCGCCGCGCGGTCTTCTTCAGACAGCGCCTGGTACGCATCGTCTTCGCGAGCCTTGTCCGTGGCGCCCAGGATCGCGTCGGCTTCCACCCGCGCCTCGCGGACCTGGCGTTCCTTGAAATCCTCCTCGGCCTTGTCGTAGGATTCCAGGATCATCGCTTCCACCTGATCGTCCGTCAGCCCGTAGGACGGCTTGACGTCCATGCTCTGTTCCTTGCCGGACCGCAAATCTTTAGCGGTGACGTTCAGGATTCCGTTGGCATCGATCAGGAACCGCACCTGGATGCGCGCCATGCCTGCGATCATCGGCTCGATCTCTTTCAGATCGAAGCGGGCCAGGCTGCGGCAATCCTTTACCAGCTCGCGTTCGCCCTGCAGCACGTGAATCAGCACATTGGTCTGCCCGTCGACCGCGGTAGTAAACAGTTCCGTTGCCGACGCCGGAATGGTCGAGTTGCGGTGGATAAGCTTGGACATCAGCCCGCCCATGGTTTCGATCCCGAGCGATAGCGGTGTCACATCCAGCAGGAGCTTATCTGCCACCTCGCCGCCCAGGATTCCCGCCTGAACCGCCGCTCCCAGCGCGACCACCTCATCCGGATTCAGCTCCGTGTGCGGCCGTTTGCGGAACAGTCTCTCCACAGCCGAGCGCACCAGCGGAATCCGCGTCAATCCGCCCACCATGACTACTTCATTGAGCTGCTCGACGGTGACGCCGGCGTCTTTGATACAGCTCCGGCACGGACCGAGCGTGCGTTCCACGATCGGCTCGATCAAGCGATTGAACAACTGGACGTCGATTTCCCTTTGGTATTTCCGCGGGCCGTACTCCAGATCGATCCACGCCGAGGGCGCGAACGAGAGAGCCTCTTTGGCCTGAATCACCGCGCGGCGCAGGAGTTGGACCAGGCCGGCGTTGTCCGAAACATTCTCGCCCCATTCGCTTTGAATATCTTCGAGTGCGATCTGCAGAAGCAGGTTATCGATATCGTCGCCGCCCAGGTGCGTATCGCCGCTGGTGGCCAGGACCTCGAAGATCCCGTCATGCAATCTCAGAATTGATATGTCGAACGTCCCACCGCCCAGGTCGTAGACTGCGACGATGCCCTCTTTGCGTTTGTCGAGCCCGTAAGCCAGGGCCGCGGCAGTCGGCTCGTTCACGAGTCGCAGAACGTCCAGGCCCGCGATCCGACCGGCGTCCTTAGTTGCCTGGCGCTGCGCGTCATTGAAATACGCCGGAACGGTGATCACCGCCTGCGTAACGGGCGCTCCCAGCACATCCTCGGCGTCTTCCTTTAGCTTGCGGAGCACATGCGCCGATATTTCCGGCGGCGTCATGACCTTATCGCCGAGCTGCAGCTTGAGCACAGACTCGCTGTTTTCGGCGATGCGAAACGGGAACAGTTTCAGCTCATCCTGCACGTCCGCCATGCCGCGGCCCATCAGGCGCTTGACGGAATAGACCGTACGCTCAGGATGTGTGATCAGCATTTCCCGCGCTTCCGAGCCCGCGATCACTTCACCCGACGACGTAACCGATACCACGCTGGGCACGATCCCCGAAAGAATGCGTGGGCCGGTCAGATCCATCACCGCTACCAGGCTGTTGGTGGTTCCCAGATCGATTCCGACGATCCTTGGCTTGGCGTGTCCGAAGTCAATTTGCAGAGTGGACATTTAGTTCCTTTTCGACCTCGCGCACCAGATTCGACACATACCGGCGGCGATTCAGTGTCGCGTGAATCTCATCGAGCACCGCCCGATCCGGCTTTTCGTCGTAATTTGTGAAGTATTCCGCCAGGCTCGCGTCGGCGTCGCCCAGCATGCCGGTGAACCGTTCTTGTGCCGCTGCCAATTGCGGACGTGCCGACTCATCGCCGCCGCGCAGCTCCTCCAGAGCCATGTTCAGATCGAACACCTCCTCCAGCAGTTCCGGGGGAGCGTCTTTCGAAAGCTCGAGGCCGCTTTCGCGCAGAAAATATTCGGCCCGGGTGACGGGATCACGCAAGGCACGAAAGGCGTCGTTGAGTACGGCGGTCATTTCCTCGGATCGCTGCTTCTCTTCGGAGCTGGCACGACTGAAACGGTCGGGATGCCACTGGCGGCTGCGATCGTAAAAGCGCTTTTTGACGTCGTCCGAATCGAGCGCCAGTTTCGGCTCAAGGCCGAGCGCGTCGTAGAACTTCATTAGGCCGTAAACATTACGCGGTAAACGAGGTTCCGCAGCCGCAGCTCTTCTTGGCATGTGGATTCTCGAACACAAAGCCCGACTGCATCAGCGAATCCTGCCAGTCGAGCGTCATCCCCTCCAGGAACACCATGCTCTTGGGATCGATGTAGACGCTGACATCGTCGAATTGCAGCACGCTGTCGGTCGCTCTGGGCTTGGGGTCGAACTTAAAGAGGTAGCTCAGCCCGGAGCAGCCGCCGCCGCGCACGCCCAGGCGCAGTCCACCTGCGACGCCTTCGCGCCTGAAGGCTTCGCGAATCTTTTCCACCGCTTTGGGTGTTACCGTGACCATACGACAAATTAGGCTGGATTACGCCTGAGCCTGAACCGACGTTTCCACCTTCTCGGTTTTTTTCTTGTAATCGTCGATGGCGGCCTTAATTGCATCTTCGGCCAGCACCGAGCAGTGAATTTTCACCGGCGGCAGGCTGAGCTCGTTGACGATGTCGGTGTTCTTGATGGCCAGCGCTTCATCCACGGTTTTACCGCGCAGCCACTCGGTGGCAAGCGACGAGCTGGCGATGGCGCTGCCACAGCCGAACGTCTTGAACTTCGCGTCTTCGATTACGCCCGTGGCGGGGTTTACCTTCACCTGCAGCTTCATCACGTCGCCGCACTCCGGCGCGCCCACCATCCCGGTGCCGACGTTGGGATCGCTCTTATCGAACGAGCCGACGTTGCGGGGATTGTTGTAATGATCGAGTACTTTGTCTGAATACGCCATAGTTTTAACCTTCTAAAGCGCACAGGACGCGGCGTCTTCGACGCGTTCCGTTGTGCGCGATTCAATCAATTAGTGAGCCGTCCATTGCACTTTGGTCAGGTCGACGCCTTCTTTGTGCATCTCATACAACGGCGAGAGCTCACGCAGCTTTTTCACCACGTCGATCACCTTCGCCGACACGTAATCCACTTCCTCTTCCGTGTTGAACCGGCCCAAGCCGAAGCGGATGGAAGAATGCGCCAGATCGTCCCCGGCGCCCAATGCCTTCAGTACGTAACTGGGCTCGAGCGTCGCCGAAGTACAGGCCGATCCGCTCGATACCGCGATCTCATTAATACCCATCAACAGCGATTCACCTTCGACGAAAGCGAAACTGATGTTCAGGTTGTTCGGCAGCCGGTGCTCCATGGTGCCGTTAATGTACACCTCGTCGAGCGAAGCCAGCAGCCGATCCTTCAGCTTGTCGCGCAGGTAGGCCATGCGCTTCGATTCCTCCGGCATCTCGGCCTTGGCGAGCGCACACGCTTCGCCCAACCCGACGATCCCCGGGACGTTCAGCGTACCGGACCGCATACCGCGCTCATGCCCGCCGCCATCCATTTGCGCCGTGACCTGAACACGCGGATTGCGCCGGCGAACATACAGCGCGCCCACACCCTTGGGTCCGTACATCTTATGCGCGCTGATCGACGCGATATCGATGCCGTCCTTGGTCACATCCACAGGCACTTTGCCGACGGCTTGCGTGGCATCGGTGTGAAACAGCGCCCCGCGCTCCTTGGCGATCTTGCTGATCTCCGCCACCGGCTGCAGCACACCGATTTCGTTGTTGGCATACATGATGCTGACCAGGATGGTCTTGTCCGTCATCGCCGCCCGGAGCTTGTTCAGATCCACCAAGCCGTTGGTTTCCACCGGCAGATAGGTGACCTTGATGCCCTCTTTTTCCAGGCGCTTGCAGGTATCGAGGATGGCCTTGTGCTCGGTGGCGGCGGTGATGATATGGTTGCCCTTTTCGGCGTACATCTCCGCCACGCCCTTCAGCGCCAGGTTATTCGACTCCGTCGCGCCGCTGGTAAAGACGATTTCCTTGTTGTTGGCGCCGATCAAGTCCGCGACCTGTTTGCGCGCCTTCTCGACCGCGTCTTCGGCAACCCATCCGAAACTATGATTTCGGCTCGCAGCGTTTCCGAACGTATCCGTAAAGTACGGAAGCATCGCCTTGAACACGCGCGGATCTACCGGCGTGGTGGCGTGATTGTCCATGTAAATCGGGAGTTTCATCTTGTTGTTGGCCTAGAGGGTTGGATGCTGGAAACCATGCTTTGGATTGCCGGTATGGGCATGTCGTCCGACGATAAATCCCAAATCGTGATTCCAGAAAGCAACCTAAGGATCCCTTCGTGAACTTTTCTCAGCGGCTCGCGCACCGGGCAGAGCTCGCTCTGGTCGCATTCGATGGGCTCATCGTGCTCGGTGAAGCACTGCGTCAATATGATCGGGCCGTCGATGCTGCGGATAACTTCGAGCGCCGTGATTTCGCGCGGATCGCGTGCCAGCTTATAGCCGCCAGTTGCCCCTTGCTCGGACACCAGGAGGCCGGTACGTACCAGTGTCTGTAGTACTTTAGACAATAGAGGAAGAGGGATCCGGTATCGTTCGGCGATCTCCTTTGCGGAGGCAGTCTTAGCTTGGCACGCCAAGTGGCGGAGTGAGATCAGCCCGTAGTCGGCCTTCTTGGTGAGCTTCAGCATGTAAGACTAATTCAGTCCAATATTAGGTTACCAGTCCGCCCAGACCCTGTCAAGGAAGCCTAAGTGATTACGTTAGTATGAATTAGAGTTGCCATGAAGCAGTCTCCCAAGCCGGTCCGTATACCCGATCTCCTCGAACAGAAGCAGCGCGGTGAAAAGATCACCGTTCTGACCGCCTACGACGCCACCATGGCGCGCCTTCTCGATTGCGCCGGAATCGACTTGATCCTGGTCGGCGATTCGCTCGGCATGGTCATCATGGGTCACGAAACCACCCTCGAGGTGACGCTCGACATGATGGTTCATCACACCCGGGCAGTCCGCAACGGAACGCGCCACGCACTGGTGATTGCCGACATGCCGTTCATGACCTTCCAGACCAGCCTCGCCGATGCGGTGCGAAACGCGGGTCGCTTGATTCAGGAAGGTGGCGCCGCGGCAGTGAAGGTGGAAGGGGGCCGCGCTTCTTCTGAGGTAACAGCTCGCCTGGTCGAGATTGGGATCCCGGTGATGGGGCACATCGGTCTGACGCCGCAGTCGGTCCACCAGCTTGGCGGCTTCAAGCGCGTAAAAGGTGCGGCGGCCGAAAAACTTTTGGAGGAAGCGCGCATCGTCGAGCAGGCTGGAGCGTTTGCAATCGTTCTGGAATCTATTCCCTCGGAGATCGCGCGCGAGATCACCCAGGCCCTGACGATTCCTACTATCGGCATTGGCGCGGGGCCGCATTGCGACGGGCAGGTGCTGGTGAGCTATGACGCTCTCGGATTGTTCGACGAATTCACCCCGTCGTTCGTGAAGCGCTACGCCGAGCTGGGCAAGGAGGTGGTCCGCTCCGCCCGCGAATATATTGACGACGTACGCAGCGGCCGCTTCCCCCAGTGATTGTCAATACGTGAGCGTCAATCTCTTACACACCATTTCGGAAATGCGGCTGTTCATCGCGGCTGCGCGCGAAAGCGGATTGACCATCGGCCTGGTTCCCACCATGGGCGCGCTGCATGAAGGACACGGCGCGCTGATGCGTTGCGCGCGTGAGGAAACCGACTACGTGGTTGCGACCATCTTCGTCAACCCCACCCAGTTCGACCGCCCCGAGGACTTTCAAAAGTACCCGCGGAATATCGAGACCGATCTTGCTTTTTGCGATCGCCTTGGTGTGGACGCGGTCCTCGCTCCTTCCGCAAAAGAAATGTATCCAGGAGAGGTTCTTACCTCCGTCGAGGTCGCCGGCATTTCATCGCGACTCGAAGGTGAATTTCGCCCGGGCCACTTCCGGGGCGTCGCAACCGTGGTTGCCAAGTTGTTCAACATCGTTACCGCGGACCGCGCTTATTTCGGCGAAAAAGACGCGCAGCAACTGGCCGTGATTCAAAAGATGGTCGCGGATCTCAATCTTCCCGTCACGATCGTGACGGTCCCCACTGTTCGCGAGGCCGACGGTCTGGCGATGAGCTCCCGCAACCAGCGCCTGACGCCCGAAGATCGCCGGAACGCGCCCGCTCTTTACCAGGCATTGTGCGAAGCCGAGCGTTTGATCCGCAACGGCTCACGCTCGGCGCCCGAGGTCAGGCAGGGCGCACTTACCCTCTTGTTACGAAATCCCGTGATTCGCATCGAGTATTTGGAAGTCGTCGATTCCGCGACATTTCAGCCGGTAGAAATGGTCACAGGTGATGTACGCATTGCGGCAGCGGTGTGGCTGGGCGACGTCAGGCTGATCGATAACGTGTTCGTTCGCGGTGCTTAGTCTAAGTCGGAGGGAGCCTCTTCTTGATGCAACGTGTTTTGATCTCTATTCTGTCTGTCACCGGCCTCGCGTGGGCCGACCAAGTCACCCTCACCAACGGCGACCGCATCACCGGCTCGATTGTCCGTAGCGACATGAAGAATCTGGTCCTGAAGACCGATAGCGCCGGCGAGGTCACCATTAAGTGGGACTCGATCGCCGGCATCTCCGCCCCCGGGCCGCTGTATATCGGTCTGAGCGACGGCCAGACCATCGTCGGGTCAGTCGACACCGTGGATGGAAGACTCAATATCACCACGCAGGCCGCCGGCGTCGTAGCCACGTCGAAGGACGCCATCCAGTTCATCCGTAGCAATGAAGAGCAGGCCAAGGCGCAAGCCGAGATCGATCACTTTCGCAATCCGCGCCTGGTCGACCTGTGGGTGGGCTTCTTCGATCTGGGATTCGCGGCCAATCGCGGGAACGCCAACACTGAAACTTTGACGCTCTCCGCGAATGCCACGCGCGCCACCACTCGCGACAAGATCGGCGTCTACTACACCTCGATTTTCGCCGGCAATGACGTGGCTGGAGCGCATCAGACCACTGCGAATTTGAAGCGCGGAGGCGTCTCCTACAATTTGAACCTGAACAAGAAAGCGTTCGTATTCGGCTCGGTGGATCTGGAATCCGACCAGTTCCAAAGCCTGGATTTGCGCTTCGTACCCGCCGGTGGCGCCGGTTATCACGCTATCGCCACGAATGGGACGCAGCTCGATCTGCGCTTGGGCGTTGCCGCCAATCGCGAATTCTTCTCAACCGGACTCAATCGCACCTCCGCCGAACTTCTCCTGGGTGAGGACCTGGTCCACAAGTTCACCAGCGCGACGTCCATCGAGCAGAGGTTTGTCTTCTTTCCCAATTTCTCCGATACCGGCGCGTACCGGCTGAATTTCGACACCTCGGCCGTAACAGCCGTGCGCAAATGGTTTTCCTGGCAGTTCACAGTGAGCGATCGTTACCTGAGCAATCCGGTCGTGGGCCGAAAGAAGAACGACGTCCTGGTCAGCACCGGCCTGCGGCTGACCTTCGCCAAGTAATCTACGGATGCTGTTTGACGCGCTTTGAACTGCGCGGCCTTTGCACGTCTAACGGCCGATAGTTCACGCCCTGCCGTTTGAGCCGTGCGAGCTGCGGCGTCACGCGATTCTGAAAGTCGCGATAATTTCGCGTTTCTTGCGGCGACCAGACCACCTCAGCCAGCGCCAACAATCTCGGGAACAGCATGTACTCCACCTGCCGCGTATCCGCCATGTACTCGGTCCACAAGTTGGCCTGCGCGCCGAGGATGTGTTTCTTTTCCTCCGCGTTCAACACCGCGGGTTCCGGGTTGTAGCTGTACACGTTCTCGAGCGGCAACATTCCGCCGATCGCCAGGGGCTCCTTCTTGCGATCGCCTTGGTAGTGGTCAAAATAGAGATACGCGCCTGGCGTCATGATGACGTCGTGACCTTGTCTGGCGGCCGCAATACCACCGTCTTCGCCGCGCCAGCTCATCACGGTGGCGTCGGGCGCCAGACCACCTTCCAGGATTTCGTCCCACCCGATAATCCGCCGGCCCTTGGAATTGACGAATTGCTCGATGCGTCGGATGAAGTAGCTCTGCAGCTCGCTTTCGTCCTTCAATCCTTCACGGCGGATCACGTCCTGCGCGTCGGTGCTTTCCTTCCAGCGGTCTTTTTCGACTTCGTCGCCACCTATGTGGATATAGCGCGAAGGGAACAGCTCCATGACCTCGGTCAGCACATTTTCCAGGAACTGGAAGGTGGTTTCCTTCGGACAAAAAACGTCCTTGAATCCGCCCCACGTGGTTGCGGTCTCAAACGGGCCCTCGGTGCATGCCAGCTCCGGATAGGCGGCCATCGCGGCAAGCGAATGTCCGGGCATATCAATCTCCGGAATCACGGTGATGAAGCGTTCTTGCGCATATGCCACCACCTCGCGGATCTGCTCCTGCGTGTAGAATCCGCCATACGGCGTGCCGTCGGACTTAGTCGATTGCGGTGCGTGGCCGACCAGAGTTTCCTTGCGCATCGAGGCGACTTCCATCAGCCGCGGGTACTTCCGGATCTCAATGCGCCAGCCCTGATCGTCGGTGAGGTGCCAGTGGAACCGATTCAGCTTGTAGCGCGCCATCCAATCCAGATAGCGCTTCAAAAAATCCACAGGGAACATGTGTCGGGACGTGTCCAGGTGCAGGCCGCGATAGGCAAAGCGGGGCTGGTCCTGGATCTCTGACGCGGGGAGAACGAACGTCGAGTGCCCGCGTGCGGTAGTGAGCTGGAGCACCGATTGCGCTCCGTAAAACAACCCGGCGGGAGAACCTAGGATGGTGATGCCGTTGCGCGGCTCGATGCGCAGGCGATAGCCCTCTTCAGGCAGGCTGGTGTCGAGAAGAAAACGGACCGCGTTCCGAGGCGGTGCCTCCGTTGTGGAGTCCATCGCGACTCCGAATTCGGATCGCATCTGCCCGCTGAACCACTCGGCGACCGGTCGCGCTTCCGGATCGGCGTAGATCAGGGTCGACCGGTCCAGCAGAAAGATACCGTTTAGATACCGCACCACGGCGGGGCGGGGAACGATCGGTAGCGACTGGACGGCGGCTCCGTGCGCCGCTGCGATCACACAGAGAGCGAGCGGGACCGCGCGCGTCATGAACCTCAGTCTAGCAGGGCGTGTATTGATTTCTACGGATACTGGAGAGCGCAATAGCCGCCGGTGGCATTGACCCAGTTTTGCTGGATCAGGAAGTCGAGACTGCCCAGGCTCATGTTCGCCTTTGCTCCGTTCTTAGCCGTATACGTCGTGCCGAAGGTCCAGGCGCACTTATCGGCATTCTCGGCCCCGCGGCTGTCGTACCAGGCGTTCAATTCGGGATCCGAAGCAGCTTCTTCCACCTCGTGCGCGATGATGCTCGCCATTCCATCCGCGCCGGAATTTCCGTTCGGCCCGGGCGTCTGCGCCTGGCAAGCGGAAGGACAGCGGGTCGGATCGCCGACAAAAGCGTACTTGATTCTGCCGAAGCTGCTGGTGCTGGTGTAGGTGTGCCAGCCGCAATACTTTGAGCAGAATCCGCTGCTCGCTGTGACGTCGGCCGACGTCAATACGATGTAGATCCCGTTGGTGTCTGCCGGCAGCGTACCGCTGCTGATCGCAGCCAGGACAACCGTTTGGATCGCAGAATCGCTGAGCGACGTGCCTTGAGAGTAATTGTCAGTCGCCGTTTTGACAAGATTGATCGCGTTGGTGAGGGGCGTGCTGGAGCCGTTGTAATACGTAGTGTTGATGTTGTAATACGGAGATCCGCCGAGACTTTGGCCGAAAGTAGTAAGAATGCCGACTGCGGCGTTGCCACTCCAGTTGCCGTACCAGATGTAATACAGGTTCACGGGTCCAAGCATCACGGGCCCGCCATGGTAGGAAATACCGTTGGCGCCGCCGCCTGGCCTGACCGGCTTTGCCTCCCCGCCATTTCCCTTGCCGGGATTCAGCAGCGTGCCGATACCTTTGCCATTGGGCTTGGTGTCATCGTCGCTGCTGCCGGGCGCGAGCATGGGCAGCGTCAACACACAAAGGCTCGCGGCAACGGCCGCTGCTGACAGTCTCCAACCTGATGTCATACAAGTCCTCCGATCTAGGTTTCGCGACAGATCTCCGCAATATTAACACGCTTCTCCCGATTCCTGCAGGGTTTTCCACCTCAGTACTATGCGCAAACAGCCTAGTTGGGGCCTGAATTACTGCCGGGACGTGCAGCGAAACTCAGATCGAACATAAGCCGAAACACGGGTGTTTCGCTGAGTGCGCCCAGCCCGGCGCGTTGTTAGGTTTGATGACGGAGGGGTGCATGGCAATATCCATGTCACGCAAGGCGCACTTTGGTCGTATAGACCGTCGCAACGATTCCCGCATTATTTGTGAAGGGGCGGCCGTTATCGATGTTCTGAGTCCCCAGCCGCGTAGTTCCGTGGAGGCACGGATTCTTGACGTCGGGGAAACCAGCTTGAAACTCAACCTTCCATTCTTTCTATCTCCAGGTTCCCTGATCCGTATACACATGACCGATTCCGTCGCCAACGCTGAAGTTAGATATTGCACCTGCGAAAGCGTCGGCTACAACATCGGCGTCAGGATAGAGGACATCACTCCGAAGAGCGTTTGAAGAGCGGCTACTGGCTCGCTAACGCCTGAGGTGAATTCCGGTGTGTTAGGCCGACATTTATATCCTGCATCAGGCGCTGCTCGACGCGGGAGAGGAGTTCGATCTGGAGGTCCTTGCCGACGGGGCGCAAGCGCTTCAATTCGTCCATCGCCGGCGAATGAATCTTCAGGATACTGAGCCGTGCGTGATTCTCCTGGACCTGCACCTTCCAAAGCACGATGGTCTCGAAGTTCTGCGTGCCATTCGACTGGAACCTGCAATGAACCACATCCATGTCGTTGTCATGACCAGCGCCGCCACTCCCCAAGAGGAAGCGGAGCTTCAGAGTCTGGCCGCATACTACCGCCTGAAGCCCAAGAAGCTCTCCGACTTCAGCGAACTTGCTGCTGACCTGATCGCGATTTGTAGGGGTTCGCAACTCGTCGTATCAGAAAGATAAGCGTTGGACGGCACTGAAGACGGTTACAATGGTCGAAACCCCATGACTGCTGCTTCGCCGCGCCTCAACACGTGGTTACCAAGCCTCCAAGTTTTCCTCTTCTTGCAGTTGCTCGACGCGCTGACCACGTTTCTCGGGTTCCGTGCAGGACTCACCGAGGCTAGTCCGTTTGTCGGCATGCTGGTGCGGGTTGGACCGCTCACCGGGCTGCTTGCTGACAAGGTAGTCGCAGTTTTGCTGGCTGTTTTTTGCATCTGGAGCGGCCGCGCCAGGATGATCCAGTGGATTAACTACTGGTATGCTGCGCTGGTGACGTGGAACATATTTCTCATTGTCTTCTACGGATCGTAGCGGCCTCAATTTTTTTTAACCGTAAGCGACACGAAAGATGGTTCTTACCATCTAACAAGTGGCGGTACTTTGGGCGCTGCCCGGCTTTCCCGAACGGCCGGAATCGTACGTAAGGACCAAATAATGAGCCACTTGCCGATAAACGTCTTAATTGTCGAGGACAATGATGCGGATGTCCAGTTGACGCTGACGGCTCTTCGGGACGCAAGAATTGCCAACGAGGTACACGTGGTTGGGGACGGCGAGGAAGCCCTCGCGTTCCTAAAGCACAGAGGGGACTATGCTGCTGCACCACACCCGGATCTGATCTTGCTCGACCTGAACCTGCCGGGAAAGGACGGATTTCAGGTGCTGGAAGAGATGAAGGCTGATCCCGAGTTGAAGACCATTCCTGTAATCGTGGTTAGCGGGAGTGACCGCGAGTCCGATATAACGCGGGCCTACAGTTTACAGAGCTCGGCGTATCTGGTGAAGCCTGTGGATGTGGACGAGTACTTCACCGCGATCCGTGCGGTTAAGGAATTGTGGTTCCACATGGTAGCGCCCCCGCCGAGAGAGACGGAAACCCCTGTTTAAGTACTACCCGGCGGCTGACTGGGAATCAGGTTCCTGATCCGTTACGAGTTCCCCTCGTCTCTCCAGATCCACCGCAAACATCGTCAGCCTGGTATGGCTCCATTCAACGGCAAGCATTTTTTCGCTATCCGGATCCTCGAGGACGGTGACAATGGCGCCGTCGGGCACTGTCATAATGTGCTGCTTGTTGGCTTTCCAGGCGAGGGAACTAATGGGCTCGAGGAGACGATAAGATCTTCCAACCATTACACCTTTACTTCTTACTTTCCACCGCAGGCAGGCTGGCCCGGGGCATCCTCAGCTAAAATGTCGGATCGCCTCCACTGTAGCGTGGAGAGGCGCCGTAATTCTACTGGGGAGACCCCCAGTTGACCAACCGGAGTTAGCCGGCTTTACCGGGTATGGCCACGAATCGATAGCCGACGCCGCGAACGGTGCGCACGTGCAGGGGATGCGCTGCGTCCTCTTCGATATAGCGCCGCAGCCGGACGATGAAATTATCAATCGCGCGAGTGTCAGTGTCCTCGTGAAGGTTCCAGACTTCCTCGAGCATTCTCTTGCGCGATACCGGCTTGCCCTCGTGCAGGATCAGGTAACGCAGCACATTCGCCTCCATCAGCGTCAGTGGAAAGACCTGATCACGGACGCGAAGTTCCAGACGGTCGAAATCAACCGATTTGTCGCCGAATTTGAACACGTCCTGGCCTGTCGGCGTCGTCGAAGCCGGGCTTAAAGTAGATTCGGCGTTTAAAGATGCTGTGAGCCACTCGCGCCGGCGAAGCAAGCCGCGAATGCGGGCAATCAGGATCGCCAGATCAAAGGGCTTCGTAAGGTAGTCGTCGGCCCCTGCAGCGAATCCTTTCAGAACGTCGGCCGGATGGCCTCGCGCCGTCAGCATCAGGGTGGGAACGAATTGCCCGCCGCCGCGCATCTCGGCCATGACGCTAAAGCCGTCCATGCCGGGCAGCATCACATCCAGCACCATAACATCGAAGGCTGCCGGATCGGACTTCAGGATTTCGAGAGCGGCCTCTCCGGTGTCCATCACCTGCACCTGATAGCCTTCGGCTTCCAGGTTGAACCGAAGTCCATCCGCGAGGTGCTGCTCATCTTCCACGACAAGAACTTTTGTCATCGCGCGATAGGAAGCTGCAGCACAAAGGTGCTCCCACGTCCCGGACCTTCGCTTTCGGCCCAAGCCCGGCCTCCGTGCCGCTTGGCGACGGAGCGGACAATATAGAGACCAAGGCCGGTTCCGGGTACACGCGATACGGCCGGTCCTCGCGCCCGATAAAAACGCTTGAAGATTTGTTTCAATTCGGTTTTGGGTATCCCCGCGCCCTGATCGCACACCCGCACGCAAACGTGCTTCTCATCGGTTGCGCCGACCTCTACCGACACCTTCACATTCGTTCCGGAGTACTTCACCGCATTATCGACCAGATTGGAAACGGCGGCGCGAACTTCATCCAGGTCCGCAACAATGGTCATCGGAAAGCCCGGCTCATACCTAAGCGATTCAGCCGGCAGATTATGCAGGGTCCGGACACGCGCCACACACTCCTCGACCAATCCACCGATGTCGATACGCGAAAGATTGGGTTTGCGGCTGGTGTGTCCGATACGTCCGGTGCGCAGGATCTGTTCGATGGTTTCAAGCAGCCGGCTGCTATCGTCCAGCATGATTCGATAGAAGTCTTTACGCTTCTCTTCATCGACGGCACGCGTCTGGAGGGTTTCAAGGTACAGCCGGATGGATGCGACGGGGGTCTTTAGCTCATGGGTAACCGCGTTGATGAACGCGTCCTGCTGTTCGTTGCGCCGGATTTCCCGCACCAGGAAGAACGTATTCAGCACGATGCCGCTGATCAGCATCGCCAGCAATACCACCCCCAGGAACAACAGAATGCCGTTGCGCCAACTGAGCAGAACCCAGCCAACGTAAAGAAGAACGATGACGGAAATGAGGCCCACGCCGAGGGCAATGAAGAACCCGATCGACTTGCGGCGGCCCGCGACTACCATAACTACAGCTTATGCGAGAGGCTGGGGGTGCGTATCGCCGGGTATCAGGCCACTTTTTGTGCGGCGGATTCGCCCGCAATGCTCGCCACGTGGATGGACTTTGCGATACCGAAGAATTTGAGGACTTTGATCTGGATCCAGGAGGGGTCGAACTCGTACCAGGCCAAGCCGTGGCGGGCTGATGTGGGATGTGCGTGGTGGTTATTGTGCCAGCCTTCGCCGAACGTGAGAAGCGCTACCCACCAGCTATTGCGGGAGTCGTCCCGGGTATCGAATCGGCGGTGACCCCACAGGTGCGTCGCCGAATTGACCAGCCAGGTGGCGTGAAGACCGAAAACTACGCGGAAGCAGATTCCCCACAAGAACATCGGGAGACCGCCCAGAGCGGTCAGAATGATCGCCAGCACGACCATGGGGATCCAATGATAATCGTTGAGCCAGATGTAAAAACGATGCTTCGCAAGGTCCGGCGTGTACTTCGACATGAGCCGAGTATTGTTGTGATTCCGCTCGCCGAACAGAATCCAGCCGACGTGGGCCCAAAAAGCGCCGTCGCGGGGGGAGTGCGGGTCACCCGGCTTATCCGATTTCTGATGGTGTATCCGATGCATGGCGACCCAGAAAATCGGCCCGCCTTCCAGGGTCAGGGTGCCGCACACGGCGAAGAAGTACTCCAGGAGCCGAGGTACCCGGTAGGAACGATGAGTGTGGAGGCGATGGTAACCCATGCTGATCCCCAGGCCCGTAGTCATCCAATACAGGAACACTGTCGCAGCAACAACTCGCCAGCTGGCCACAAACAGAGCGGCAAACGCTCCGACATGCAGCAACGCTAACACTATGGTGGTAAGCCAGTTAATCCTCTGGCGGTTCGAAAATACGATAGGATCGGTACTCACTGAGTCTCCCTGACGGATTGTTCAATCCCAACGTACCAGGGTTTCCCCGTACCCTTTGTAAGACTTGTGTAATTTCGGACGGTACTAAGGTGGTGAAGTCGTAGAGGGCGGAGAGGTTATCGCTGTACTAGCGGGTGTTTCCAGGCTTAGTGAGATGATCTTGGAACCAACTCCGGGCGAGTTTCGCTATCTCTTCGAGCGTTCCCGGCTCTTCAAAGAGATGAGAAGCCCCCGGCACGACTACAAGCCGCTTCTCGCACCGCAATTCGGCAAATGCCTGTTGATTCAATTCGATCACTGGACGATCGTTGCTCCCCACGATCAACAGAGTAGGCGCCTTGACCCGCGGCAGAGCGTCACCGGCAAGGTCCGGGCGGCCGCCCCGTGAAACCACTGCGCCGACCACAGCAGGACGCTGCGCTGCAGCGATTAGAGCAGCGGCAGCACCAGTGCTGGCTCCAAAATATCCGATCGATAAATCCCGGGTTGCTGGTTCGCTCTGAAGCCAATCCGTCGCTTGGACAAGGCGTCGGGCGAGGAGGTCAATATCGAAGCGGAAGCGACCGGTTTCGGCATCGGCCTGTTCTTCGGCGAGCGTCAACAGATCCAGCAGCAGCGTTGCAAGTCCGCACTGCTGAAGAACACGAGCCACGTAACGATTTCGTGAGCTGTGCCGGCTGCTGCCGCTGCCGTGAGCGAACAGCACCAGACCCGTGGCTCGCTCCGGAATGACAAGATCGGCTGACAATCCATCGGGGGGAATTTTTACCGCCTGTTCCGTACTTGCAAGACCCATAGTTTACACTCCGACCGGATAAGTTTCAGGCACCTCGGGCGTTTGCTCTTCTTCGGCCTGAGGCAGGGGCTCCAGGGCGCGTGTTTCATCAAAGTGCAGGACAGCATCGAACTGATCCGGCAGCCGGGCATGAAAATAGTGGCTGATCCTTTCTATTTCAGGCCGATAGATCACGCCGATAGCGCGCTCCAACCGCTCAGGACGCAGTTCCGCGGAAAGGCGTTTGTCATCCGCAAATGTGACCAGGAACCGTGGAATACCGGTCTCATGGAAGAGCGCTTCATAGCTGCCCGCGAGGGCCGGGATCACGCGCTTGGTTTCATGCGGTCCTCCCCACTCAGATGCCGCAGTCACCGTGCCAGTGTATGTAGTGAAGCCCACCAAGAACGATTGTGCATAGCGCTCCCGCACGAGCTGGCCGACATTCCATTCGCCGTAGGGGCTGCGATCTGTGGCACGCGCGTCTCCTAAATGTGAGTTATGCGCCCACACTACAATCTTGCTTTTGCCGAATCGCCCAGTGAGGTGGGCCGCCAGGGCATCGAGTGTCTCCACCATGTGACGATCGCGCAAGTTCCAGGTATCCACGCGGCCCTGAAACATGCCCCGATAGTATTGTTCAGCGTCGCGAACGAGTTTGGCATTTTGCTCGGCGGAGAAGAAGTCGTCCTCCGCCATTTGCCCGTCGCGATGCAGATACTCGTAGGCTCGCTGTTGCAGTTCCTTGAGCTGCTGCACCACGTTGTCCTCGCAGGATTGCGAAAGGTCGAAGGCGGCGGTGTAGCCGTAGGCCTGCTCATCCTCTCCAAAATGATCGAAACAGGAATATCGATAACGCGCTCGCCGGGCGGCATCCGGATCCACCTTTTCCAGGTATCTGATAACCTCTTTGCGCGAGCGATTCAGGCTGTAAAGGTCGAGTCCATAGAACCCGGCCCGACCGCGTTCGGACTGCGAATGATTGTAGTGCCGCAGCCAACCGATGAAATCCTCGACGACACGGTTGCGCCACATCCAGACCGGAAAGCGTGTGAAGCCGGAAAGCGCCTGCTCCGCAGTGGCGTCATCTTCCCGGCCGCGGACATATTGATCGACGCGAAATGCATCCGGCCAATCGGCCTCAACTGCCACCGCTTGAAAGCCTTTTTCCGTGATCAGGCGCTTGGTGATCTCAGCTCGGGTGAGGTAGAATTCATGCGTTCCATGCGATGCTTCGCCTAGGAGCACAAACGGGGCTTCGCCAGCGCGATCGATCAAAGGGTCAAGGTCGGTGTCGAGGCCGCTGAGGCGGTGCGCCGCGAACGTCAGGACATTTTTGGAGATTGAGAGAGGCACCGGTCATCTCCTCATGCGCTGTGGCTCATACGATGCGCTCATGGGCGGCGCGTTCGAGCAATTCCCGAACCTCGTCGTCGGAGGTCTGGGAGAAGTCCTCATACCAGGCCCCGACCGCGTAAAACGGGTCAGGCGTCTCAGCACAGACGGCCTCGTCGACCTGTCGCCGCAACTCCTCACAAGCCTCGCGGGAGGCGACGGGCACAGCCACAATTATTTTCTTGGGCGCTTGCGCCCGTACGGCGCGCGCGGCGGCGAGCATCGTAGCTCCAGTGGCGAGACCGTCGTCGACCAGGATCACAGTGCGCCCGGCCACTGGTAAAGGCGGCCTGTCCCCGCGGTAAAGCCGCTCACGCCGTTCGATCTCCTGTCGCTCGCGCGCGGCTATGCCGTCGATCACAGACGGTGGCAGTCCCAACTGTTCGATTAGATTTTTGTTGAGGACTCGGAACCCGCCACTGGCAATCGCCCCCAAAGCCAATTCCTCCTGGCCCGGGACGCCTAACTTCCGGACCAGGAGAACGTCGAGAGGGGCGTGCAAAGCCTGGGCGATTTCGAACCCGACAGGCACACCACCTCGGGGAAGAGCGAGAACAACAGGGTCGGAATTAATGCCGAGCCGTTTCAGCCGTTGCGCCAGGACTTGGCCGGCTTCCACGCGGTCACGAAAGAGGGGTTTCACTAACATGCTCGGCCCCGCGTAACGCTGTTCACATAGCGTTTAGCATCTTTACCGCCAAAGGCGTCCGCTAGCGTCCCCGAGTCCGCGTGCGTGCGGCCTTCTGAGCTGAACTTATTCCCGTTTTCCGTCTTGTGCGAGCCGCTTTTTGAGCAGTCCGGCTTCGATCGGCGGCGCTGCGGCTGCGAGCACTCGCGTGAGCCTGCCGGGAGAGGGCGGTGTGAGACGCGGCGGCCTTTCCTTCCCGCTTAAGAGCTGCACTGGCGGCACGCGACCTGGTCGGCGATGGCGCCCGCTTCGAAGGTTTCTGACCTCTGGCGCTATCGCGGGATGCTTGAGTCCGGATCTTCTCCGAGGTTTTCCCTTCCTTCGGTGGCGGCAGCTTCACTCCGGCGCGCCTGGCTTTTGAGAGTCCGATCGCGATGGCCTGCTTTGTGGAACGAGCTCCATGTTTGCCTTCGCGGATATGGTCCATCTCTTCCCGAACAAATTCTCCAGCTTGGGTGGAAGCAGACTTGCCCTGGCGCGCGTCTTGCTGAGCCCTTTTTAGCGTTCTCTTTTCAGGCATACAACCTCCTCTCGGGGTGATGCAACTCTGGTTCCATAGCTGAAGCAACGTGGTTCGAAAATTGCTGGCTTAACTAGCCAAGGAGTTACCATGTCTTCCACCCCTGTCAATACAAAAACATCTGTCCAGGCTAAAGATGTCTCACAAGAGAACCGCGAAGATCATCCCGTAGTGCAGCATTTGCAGCGCCAACTGGCAAATGCGTTTGTGCTGTACGCGAACTACAAACACTACCATTGGCAGACTTTCGGTCCGCTCTTTCGCGATCTACATAAGATGTTCGATAGATTCGCCGAGGACGTCCTGCCCACGATGGACGATCTTGCCGAGCGCATTCGCATGATTGGGCCGGATATTAAGAATGTCCAGTTGAAACAATTACAGGACGCGGCCAATGTTCAATCCGCGGGAAGTGGGCAATCTATGCGGGAGATGATCGAGGAAGCCGACGCGAATCTGTACGTGATCATTAAGGACATGCGGGACGCTGCCCGAATCTCCGATGACAACAACGATCCGGGGACCGTCGATCTGTTTTCCAAGATGGTTCAGATTCACGAGAAACACGAATGGTTCCTGCGCGAAACACTCAAAAGGAAGGACGCACTGGTGAGCTGAGGCCGACTCTCTTGAGCGAATCCAGGGTTGCTGCGGCCTCGGCGATTACGGTGCTCCAATCGCCCGGCTGCGCCTGACGGAACAATTGGGCCGTCGGATACCAAGGCGTATTGCGACGGCCCAGCATCCATCGCCAGTTCGCGGAAAAGGGCAGAAGAATCCAGACTGGCCGCCCCAGCGCGCCGGCCAGGTGGGCGGTCATCGTGTCGACGGAAATTACCAGGTCGAGATTCAGAATGAACGCGGCTGTATCGCGGACGTCGGAGGCATATCTCTCCAGCTCTTGCACGGGACCTGGAGATTGAAACGATCCGAGATCCGCCCCTTTCTGAAGGCTGAAAACCTGATGATCGCGGCGGGAAAATATTGCCGCGAAGTGATCCAGTGGAATGGAGCGATCGGGGTCCCAGGGTCCCGATTGCCAGGATATCCCGATCCGCAAGCGGCGGCGCTCCGGGAACTGTTTCGCAGCCCAATCTAGTCTCTCTTGTGGGACGCGGATGTACGGAACCCTGGCCGGCAACGAATCCACGGTCGTGCGAAAAGCGCGGGGGAGCTCAGTTACCTCCATCTGAATATCCCAATCGGAGGCTTTTTCCGTGTGCGCCGGACCCCACGTACTCGCGCGATCTACGCCGGCTACGCCCGCCAAGAGCGTCGCCAATTGCGGATGTGTCTGGACCGTCAGTGCACTACAGGTTTCTCGCAGCATCGGGGCGTACCGGATGAACTGAATGGTATCGCCGAGACCATGCAGGCATCGGACCATCACGCGTTTACCATTCCACGGGCGGCCATCCCAGAACCGGTGTTGGTCGGGTGCGCCACTGGCCGCAATCTGATCGCTTTCGGCCCACGCGCATTCGAATTTGCCCGAGAGCATCCAGCATTCCCAGCGCGAAGCGGCGCATCGGTTGGCGTTGAAGCCCAACTGTTGTGCAGTATGAAAGCACTCCAAAGCTTCGGAGATGCAGCGTTGCTGAAGCAGCTTCTGACCTCTGTGGTACCAATCAACAGCGCGCATACCGGCGGGTCATCCGTGCACAGAACTCCGCAAACTCGCCGACGTCTTTCGGCGGACTGGTGTGATTCGGAACCAATCCGCAATGCTCCGGTGTAAAACAGAACGTCACAGTGACTTCAAAGGGCTCCAGTTTCTTCATGAGCAGGTCAAACCATTGGACAGCGCCGGGGCGAAAACTGTCCGCCCAACTCAGGCCGGTACGCAGGCTTTGGACACCGAGATCCTTCAGGAGCTGAACTGCCGGGTCCAGCCGATGGTCCTCAAAATGGAACCATTGGCAGATTCCCAGTTGCGACGTGTATTCTCGAAAATGATCCAGCGCCTGTTTGGGAGTTCCATCCTCACGCACAAGTCCCATGTAAAAATGCCGGTAGTAAGATGACCCTTCGGCTTCGCGATGCCGGGTGGTTGCGGGCCAACCGCGAGGAAGGTCATAGAGGCTGTACCAGTGGATACGCTCCGCGCGCCCGATCAGCAGTTCGGCCGTCCGCTTCAGCCCGAACACCTGAACTTCCTCGGCGCCGAACGTAGAAACGCCGACTTCCGAGACCCAAACGGGTAGCTTGGTTACGGCTCGAACTTCATCGAGCTTATCCGGCCACTCGTGAATGCTCCAATGATTCCAGTCCAGCGGAAACCCGTGCACCGCGATCACATCGACGTGCGACAAAACGCCTTGGCGGTCCATGTTGCGCAGGAACCCCGGATCGATCGGCGAGATGCCGCCCAGTACGCGCAACAGCCTGGAATTCTCCGTTCGGATCGCATCGGCGGCCATCTTCACCATCCGCGAATAAATCGCCCAGTCCGGGTCGAGCTCAAAATTCCAATGCGAGAGGTTATTGGGCTCGTTCCACAGCATCGCCGCTTCAACCATGCTGCTGCTTCCTCTTGCAAATGTACGTCTCATCTTCCGGACGGCTCACAATTTCGAAACCGGAGCTCCGGAGCATCGCCTCCACGCAGGCGCGATTCGGAATCCACCAATTAGTCGGGTCATCCGAATAGCAATGCTCGACAAAGTGCATGACGGGAAATCCGCACTGGTTGAACACGTCCGTTTCGGCGAAAGGATAATTTTCGTTTAGCGGAGCGACCTCGGAACTGCCGCGCAGCAGCGACTGAAATACCAACATATCTTTCACAACGTACTCGTTCAGCAGGTCGAGGGCCAGCAAAGGATGCCGCAGGTGATACAGCACTCCCATGAACAGCACGATATCGAAACGCTCCTCAAGCTCGGAAACACGGTATATGTCCATAAGCCGGAAATCGATCTCCTTGCGGCTCACTTGCGCCGCAAACCGCGCCTGGTTCAGATAATCCGGATCGGAATCGATGCCGACCACCCGAGCGGCGCCGCGGCGCTTCAACTGAATGGAATAGAATCCGGCGTTACAGCCGATATCGAGTGCGGTCTTGCCGGTGAGGTCAGCGGGAATGCTCGACTCGAACATTCGCCATTTGCAAGACGGGTAATCGCCGAGAAAGTGATTGGGCGCCGTCTGTACGCCGTCCAAATCGATGTTGTGAAACCAGTCGCCCAGCTCGGCGACCCGCCGCCGGATCTCGTCGGGTGTGATAGATACCGTCGCGCTCATGATCCCGGGGCAATCTCACACGTGGGTAGTAGCGGGTTCCCGTCCGATGCCGCTCAGTATCCGCATCGCTTCCAAATAGCCGTCCATCGTGCCGACATCAAAATAGCTGCTCCCCGAACGGAAACCGTAGGCTACGCCGCCGCGCGCCAGCCAGGCATTGACCAGTGTGCCGATGTATTCATCGATCCTGCCGCGGGCGCACCAAAGCTCGTACAGGTCGTGCAGCAGCGCGCCTGGCATTTTGAAAGCTCCCCATACCCAAGGCGAGGAAGGCGAGGGTCGCTTCACCTGGATTTCGAGCACTTGGTTTTGCTCATCCAGCAGCACGGTATCAAACAGCTCGGGCCGGTTCACTGGAAACAGGAGAAACGAGAGCCGGTCGTCCGGCAGATCCTTCAGGCCGTCTTCCGGAAACCAGATGGTGTCGGGAAGGCCGATTAACACCGGCGCTTGCCGGTCGATCACCGGCAACGCGTGGAATATCGCGTCGCAAAGTCCGGCCGGCTTGGATTGGACCGTGTAACACACGGGCGCCGAATACGCTGAGCCGCCGTAGTATTCCAGAATGTCCGATTTTCCCGGCGCGATCACAAAGCAGATCCTGGTGGCGCCTCCGAGCACCAATCGTTCCACCAGGCAATCGCTGACCGCGCGCGGCCGTCGTTCGCTGCCGTCCATCGCGCACACGGGAAGCAACTCCTTGGAGAACGCCAGCGGCTGGATGCGAGTGCCCGCTCCGGCGGCGGGAATGATGCCCCACATGCTCAGCTCACCTCCGCCGGAGCCGGCCTCGTCCACTCGGCCTCCGCAGTGTTCGATCGAAATCCTCCCAGAATATCTTCGAGCTGACGAGCCCGCACGTCCGCAGTATGTTCCTCCAGCGTTCGTTCGCGGGCGGCACGACTTATCCGGGCTAATCCCTCCGGCGATTTTTCGAGAGCTTCAATTGCATCCTCCGTTCCGCTCGCCACCAGTATCTCCGTGCCGGGTTTGAAGAAACTATCCAGCCCCGGCCACACATCGCTCAAAATCGGCGCTCCGCACGCCGCCGCCTCGAACAATCGCCCTGAAGGGCAATAGCCGTTCTCAGCCATGGGCCGCCTGGTGACATTCAAATTCAGCTTCGCGGAACAGTAGAACGCGGGATGATCCGCACACGGTACCTGATTCACCAGAAAAATGTTCGGCTGCCACGGGAAGCTGGCGTCGTACAGCGCTCCGCCGATCAAGAATCTTCGCTGCGGGAACTCTCTTGCCGGCTCCACAAACAGGGCCTGGAGCGCCTGGACGCGATCGGCTGCGTGTGTTCCGAGGTAGGAAAGATCGGCGCGATATCGTGCTTCGGGCGCCGCCGGATGATGCAGCTCCGGATCTACGCTGCCGAACAGCGGCGCGACAACCTGGGCGCCTAGACGGCTCTGTAATTCGTGGAGCGCGCGGCCGCCCGCATAACTGAGAACCAGATCGAAGTCCCGCAAACCCCTCTCGCCAATGTAGTCAACTGGCAGACCGCGCTCCAGGCGATCCAGCGTAATCGGGGAATCCAGGTCGTAGAAGCATCGCACGGGGGCCCGCGAATTCAGCACCAGGGAGGTGGCCGCGATGGAATCCGGACAATATGAAGTGACCATCGCCACGTCGCAATCCGAAAGATGCCGTAGAGCGACAGGAGTGGCGTCCTGCCAACTGTCGTAGAGAATCAATTCGCCCTGGGGAAGCTCGAACAGATCCCGGTTCGCGGCGTAGTACGGTACGTCGCGCTCGAAGAACACTACGTGGTGGTCCCGGCGGGCAAGCGCGGCACACAATCCCCGCCACAAGGTAGCGTGACCGTTTCCCCATGAAGAGGTGACCGAGAGTCCGAAAACCACCAGCTTCATAGCGGAATGTCTCCGGTATGGTTCATGCAGAGAATCCGAGGCCCACTGTCGCAGATCTGGACGACGGTAACCGAAGCGGGGCTGATCTCGAACCTCAACATTGAATCGAGCGACGTCCCGAGATAATGTGCGATCAATACACGCAGCGGATCGCCGTGGCTGACGATCGCTACCGCATCGCTGTTGTGCTCAGACCGTATTTCCTCGATCTCGGCTATCATCCGGGTCTGCGCTTCGATCATCAGCTCACCACCAGGCGCGCGTACCGAACTCCGGGTCGTATTGAATCGGCGCCATTCCGGATCGCTATCCAATTCTTCAAATGACCGGCCTTCCCATTCGCCGAACCGAAACTCGCCCAAGCCTTCTCGGATCTTGGGAACCAGCTCACGCGATTTTGCAATACCCTCGGCGGTTTCAAAAGCTCGCTCCAGAGGGCTTGTGTAAACCGCGCGGATCGGGAATCGCGCCAGTCTCTGCGCCAGCAGCCGCACGTGTTCCTTCCCGTTCTCGTTCAGACGGCAACCCGCTCTCCATCCCGCTATAAATCTGCCGATCGCGTCTGTTTCGGCGTGTCGAACCAGAAGAAAGGTTGTCATTCATTTCTTTCAAATAGCCCTCAAGCTGGATAACACGCTGCCGGGGCGTGTGTTCCGCCAGTACTCGGCGGCGGGCGGCGCGGCCAATATTGAGCCGCTCAGCCTCCGGCAAATCGTGCAGGATTCGCAGTGTGTCTTCAGTCTTCTCAGCGACTAAAACCTCTTTGCCGATCCGAAAGACAGTGTCCAGCCCGTGCCAGGCATCGCTGACCATGGCTACTTCGCAGGCGGCGGCCTCAAACAGCCGGACACTGGGAGAATAGCCCGCGTGTTTCATGGCTTCGCGGGTGACATTCAACGTGAAACGCTGCGAGCTGTAGAAGAGGGCGTGTTCGCGCGGCGAAAGATGAGGCGTTCGCCGCACGTTTGCCGGCCACTCGATGTTATCGGGATACAGTGGGCCAGCTACCGCGAATCGACCTTTGCTCCATTGCCGCGCCGGCTCGATCAACAGCTCATTCAAGGTGGGCTGCCGGTCCACGCTGTAGGTCCCCAGATATCCCATATCCCACCGCTTTTCAGCGCTCACGGGCTGGTATTGTTCTGGGTCCACGGAGCAGTACAGCGCTCGCGCCATGGGCGAACCGTAGCGGCTCTCGATGGTTCGTAACGTCGGACCGCCCGTAAAGGAAAGATAGGCATCGTAGCGGCGAATCAGCGCGGGCGTGATGTACTCCTGGTCGCCCGCCTCCAGCTTGCCCAGCGTGACCGGCGTGTCGATGTCGTAGAAAGCGGTCTTCCCCTGGGCCACCGAGGTGACCCATTCGCCGCAACGGACGCCTTCCGGAACGTAGGATCCGACCATCACGAGGCTTGCTCGCTCGACCGCGGATTCGAACCGGGTCAGCAGTTCATCGAAGTTGGCATAGATCTCGGTCACTGCTCCTGGCGGGTTCAGCTCGTCCCGATTGTCCGCGTACCAGGGGGCATCACGCTCCAGGAAAAGTACACGGTGGCCACGTCCGGCCAGGCCACGAATGAGGCTTCGAT
>JAOAPR010000048.1 GCA_025463005.1 Bryobacterales bacterium
ACACCGGGTTGTGTTCATAGCTGCTGTTCTCAGCACCCTCAGCGTCGTAAACGGCCAAGCGTTGACCGGACTGGTTCGCTCCACCGAAGAGGGACCGATGGAAGGCGTGCTGGTCAGCGCCCAACGCGCAAACACGCCCGTCACCATTACGGTAGTCAGCGACGAGAGCGGGCGATATACGTTTCCGCGCGCGCGACTGGAGCCCGGCCGCTACACACTGCGCATTCGTGCCACCGGTTACGACCTCGCGAATCCCGGAAATGATCCCGGGCCGGTCGACATCGCCGCCGGCAAGACCGCCTCCGCCGACCTGAAGCTCGTCAAAGCGAACGACCTCTCCTCGCAGCTTTCTAACGCCGAGTGGCTGATCAGCATGCCCGGCTCGGACGAACAGAAGGGTTTCCTCCTGAACTGTGTGAACTGCCATCGGCTCGACTTCATCACGCGCTCGCGCCACAGCTCCGCCGAATTCATCCAGGTGATGGAAAGGATGAGCACGTACGCCAACCAGTCGACACCCTTGAAACCGCAGCGCCGCAAGGCCGAGCGTTTATTAGAAGATCGCGGCGAGAGCCGGCGCGTCGCCCGCGAGCGGCAAGCGGCATATATGAGCACCGTAAATCTGAAGGCTGGTTCGGCTCAGCCTGCTTCCTGGAATTACGACCTCAAGATCCTGCCCCGCCCCAAGGGCAAGGGCACGCAGGTCATCATCACCGAATACGACCTGCCGCGCAAAACCATCCAGCCGCACGACGTGATTGTGGATTCCGCAGGCATCGTCTGGTACTCGAACTTTGGCGAGCAGGAGATCGGCAAGTTCGATCCCAAGACAGCAAAGCTGACCGAGTTTACGATCCCGATCACCAAGCCGGGATGGCCGGTCGGTGAGCTGGGACTGCGCGCGGATCGTGAAGGCAATCTTTGGTTCGGCGTGAGCTTTCAGGCCACGGTGGCGAAGTTCGATCCGAAGACGGAGCGGTTTCAGACCTTTCCGCTGACCGGCGAGTTCAATAGAGACATGTCGCAGGTCAACATGGCGTCTCCGCAAAGCAGCCACGTGGACGGCAAGGTATGGCTGCAGAACAACGGATTCGCAATGATCCATCGGCTGGACCCGGCCACTGGAAAGTTTGAGAATTTCGCTCCGTTCAAGGACGCCAAGGAAGGCGAAAACCACAACATTTACGACGTGATCCCGGATTCGCACAACAACGCCTGGTTCACCGACTTCTACGCCGAGCACATCGGCCGCATCGATGCCAGCACCGGAGCAATCAAGTTGTGGCCGACGCCGACGCACGGCTCGGCTCCCCGCCGGGCCCAGATGGATGCTGAGGACCGCTTGTGGATCGGCGAATACCGCGGGAACCGGATCGCAGTGTTCGACACGAAGACCGAACGCTTCAAAGAGTGGGAAGCCCCGACTCCATTCAGCGCGCCTTATGATGTGACTCTTGACAAGCAAGGTTATGCCTGGACCGGGTCCATGAGCTCGGATCGTGTGTTGAGGCTGGATCCGAAATCGGGGCAGTTCACCGAGTACCTGATGCCGCGCTTTACGAATATTCGCAGAGTGTTCGTCGATAACTCCGGGCCGAAGCCGGTCTTGTGGATTGGGAATAACCACGGCGCGTCCATAGTGAAAGTGGAGCCACTTGATGAATAAAACAGTCCTGCTACTGGCCACTGCTGTTGTCGTGCTGGCGCAAACTAAGGGCGGCCAGGATATGTTCGGCCAATACGACATCGTGAAGGGATGGCCGAAAGACATCAGCACTCTGCCCGGCAACGAAAAGTGGACCTACGGCGCGGGCCAGGCCGTCTATGCCGAGAGTCCCAACCGAATTTTCATGCTCTTTCGTGGTGAGCTGCCCAACATCCCGCGGCCTCGATCGAAAATGCTGGCCGAATTTGGTCCGAGCATTCAATTCCCCATCGGTCGTCTGCCTTGGCGCGATGCGACCACCGCTTCACTTCCCGGAGGCGGCGCCAGCGGGGCGATTCCGGGCGCCCCCACCGACGGCTGGTCGGGAACGCTCGGCGTGGACGCAAAATGGGAGAACTGCATCGTGATCGCGGACGCGAACGGCAACATCGTCGAGCGCTGGACCCAGTGGGACAAGATCCTCCAGCGCCCGCACTTCGTCGCGATCAATCCGTACGATCCGGACAAACATGTCTGGATCGTAGACGATCACATGGGTGTCATTTATAAGTTCTCGCATGATGGAAAAGAACTGGTCCAGACTATTGGTACGCCTAAAGTGACCGGCGCCGATGGGACGCATTTCAATCGTCCGACCTTTCTGGCGTGGCTGCCCGACAGCACTCTCTTTGTCGCGGACGGATACAACGGAACGCGCGTCGCGAAGTTCGATAAGAACGGAAAATTCCTGCTGGATTGGGGGAAGAAGGGCACGTCTCCGGAGAAGCGTCCGGGCTATATGAACAACGTGCACGGCATTGCCGTCGATCCCCAGACGCGCCGCGTATTCGTGAACGATCGAGGCAACAAGCGCATTCAGGTGTTCGACGAAAACGGCAAGTATCTCAACGAATGGAGCATGGGCGAGGACCCTTCGGATATCCATCTGCTCTACATCGGTGCCGACCGGACGCTGTGGGCTGCCGATCGCGGAACTTCCAAGATGCTGAAGTACGATCTCGAAGGTCACTTCCTGTACTCGTGGGGAATCTGGGGCGACTTCCCCGGCGGCTTCTGGGGTGTGCACGGATTCAGCGTGGACCAGGAAGGCAACTTTTACACGGCCGAAGTGGACAGCGGACGGGTGCAGAAGTTCCGCCCGCGTCCGGGCGCAAATCCCGCGAACCTGGTAAGCAAACCGGTCTACTCGGCCTGGAAATAGGAGGGCTTTCCCGCCTCAATCTCTCGTCACAAAAGGTTGCGAGGAAAGTCTGCTGCGCAGCACTGTGTTTCTGATGGCTCCACGATGGCGGCGGTGCAGCTATGCAGATCCAGGGCTGAATCTTCCAAAACATTTCGCGCATGTCGCGCTCGATGCTTTCGTGCTCATGCCGAATCACCTGCATGGAATTCTGGTGTTCCGTGACAAGGGACCGACGTTGGGAACTGTGCTGGGCTCGTTCAAATCCGGGGTGAGCCGCCGTCTGGGGCGTTCGGTCTGGCAGCGCTACTATCACGATCATGTCGTTCGTAGCAAAAAAAAGTTGGACCAGATTCGGGCTTATATCGAGAGGAATCCGTTTCAATGGCCCGAGGACGACAACCATCCGGAACGAATCCGTTATGGGCGAACCGTAGGAGGCGGGCTTGCCCGCCTCGCCAGGGTAAGCGAGAGGCGGGCAAGCCCGCCTCCTACAGGCCAGCGGCGGAAAGCAGCGAATCCCGGAGCGGGTCTCCTGAGGGAAGAGACGACACCAACATCCTGACGGCCGCTTCCGCGCTTGCGCGATGGCGTTCGGCCGCCTGCGAATCGCCGACATGAGTGTAATACTTCGCCGCGGTTGCGTGAATCCTCCACGCGGCGGTGGGGACATGGAATGCTTCCAGGGAAGCCAAAGCGCGCTCCACACTATCCCCGGCACTATCCAATTCTCCCGCGGCTAGAGCGACTCTCGCTTTTACATTCCACACAATTGCGTTCGTCGCCGGATTGGCTGCAGAGGCCGCTGTCTGCACCAGGGCGTCGACTGCCGCCTTAGCCTCGTCAAGATTACCTTTCGCCAGCAGCGCCGAGGCCAGCCCAACCCGGCCGATCAGCCGCCAGTACCAATCCAGGAAGAAACGAGGTAGAAGAGGCCGTTCGCAAACTTGCGTGAAGCACCGCAAGGCGGGGTCCAAGTCGCCGGATTCAAGATCCGCGAAAGCGACGGTAATCAACGCGGTGGTTCGGACCTGTCCGGCCGGTTCGTCAGTGTGCGTCTCCAGAAGCTCCTCCGCGATCCGCCGCGCGCCTTCGAGATCTCTCATTTGAAGGTGCAGCCAGCCTTGCGTCGCCCGGAAAATCCCCAGCCACGGCGAGTTCCCATTCTTCGCTGCTACGGCCAACGCCCGGTCCAGCACCTGCTGAAGTTCGCCGATTCGCCCCAGCGGCAGCAGCGCCTGCGCCAACGACGAATGAGCCGACAAATAGACCACCAGATTGTCGTCTCCCACGGCCTTGGGAATTCCAGCCTGGGCAGTGTCATAGGCCGCCTGGTAGTCGCCGAGTATGCCCTGCACATGCGCGTATAGGATCTCGTAGTACGCGGGGACGTCATCGCTCAAATGTCGGATCTTCTCTCTGGCAGCCACGCAGATCGCGGCGTCTTCCTGTCGTAGCCCGTGCGTGATGATTCGCCAGCACGCGGCCAGCATTTCCGCACGGGCCTGGAGCAGCGGTTGATTCAGGGTTCGTCCCAGTTCCACGGCCTTTTCGCACACGGCAATGCAACGGTCCGGCTCCAGGAACGCCAGCGCGCGGGCCAATCGCATCAAGGCAATTACCTGCACGATCGTCAGCCCGCGGTGCGCCGCCAGATGCACTACTCTTTGGTCGATTTCGGCCGACTGCTCCATCTCTCCCTGCGCGTACAGCTCATCGCTGATCTTCTCAAGAATCTGGATTTCGAGCTCCGCGCTCCCGTCCGGTCCGATGTTCGGAAGCAGTTCCAGAGCATGCTGCAGGAGCCGCAGGGAATCGTCGTGGTTATAACGACGAGCAGCTTCGGCGGACGCAAGAATTAAGTACTTGACCGCGCGCTCATGGCTGCGGCCTTCTTCAAGATGAATCGCGAGATCGGACAACAATGCGGGACCGAGAGGTGCCGGCAACGCTTCCAGGCGGTCAGCCAGCCTGAGGTGCATCTGCCGAAGACGGGTCGCGGGAATCTGACGATAGAGAACTTCCCGATAGAGGGCGTGTTTGAACTCGTATTGAAGCGATTCGGATCCGTCCGGCAGATTCTGGACTCCCGCGCGCTTGAGGAACTGCTGCCGGCCGGCCAATTGCTCACAGACGGTTTCCTGTTGACTCGAATCGCCGTCCAGAAGAGCACCGACGGCCCAAGCTGAAAACTTCTGTCCCACTATGCTCCCAGCCCGCAAGAGATGCAGCTCTGGCTCGCCCAGCTGTTCCAGTTGAATCTCCATCATCTGTTGCAACGTAGGCGGCACTTTCTGGATGACCAGACCATCCTCGCGGATTTGCTCCGCCATGGCGACCATGAACATCGGGTTGCCATCGGAGCGGCGATGAATCAGCCCGCGGAGGTCCGCCGTGACAGGGTTCTGCGGGAATCTCTCGTCGAGGAATAGCCCAACCTCCGATTCTGTGAGGCGCTCGAGACTTAGTTCGTGGCATAGGTGGCGAACCAGCAAGTCCTGCTTTAGTCCTTTGAGAGGACTGCGCGAGAGGATCACGTCGACCGGACGATAGGTGCCCAGCAGCAGGAATCTGGCCGTGCCCCGCCGACGAGCCAGGGCAGAGATCGCATCCAGCGTCGAATCATCCACCCAATGGAGATCCTCGAGAATCAGCACCAGAGTCTGATTCGTGGCCAACTTCTCCAAAGCCTCGCACAACTCGCGCACCATGCGTTCCCGGGTAACGCCGATGATCTCGCGTTGAAGCGCTTGCCTGCGCTCGGGTCGGATCGCAAACGGGAACTGAATCAGCCAGGCAGGCGCGTGCGTCGAGAGCACCTGTAATACGGACTCCCCCGCCGGTCCGCGAAGTAGCTGGCCGAGTGCTTCGAGCAGAGGGTAGTAGGCTTCTTTACCCGCGAATCCTTCCACGCACTGACCTCTGGCGATCGAGACGTTCTCGGAGTTGGCAATTCGATACTCAAAGGCATCCAGCAGCGTAGTCTTGCCGATACCCGCTTCGCCCGTCACGAAGACGAATTCCCGGTGGCCGCGCAATGCGGAACTGAGGTGGCTGGTCAGCGCGGCCAAGACTTGGTCCCGGCCCACCAGCGTTGGCAGGACCGCCGCCGGTTCCGCGTCAGTTTGACTGGGCGGAAGCTCCGGGCTGACGCGGGCGATGAACTGATAGCCCCTTCGAGGCAGCGTCTCGATGAACAGAGGGTTCTTGGGGGGATCCCCCAGAGCCTTGCGGATTTCCAGGATGTACTTCCGGAGAATCTCAGGCTGCACGTAGGTGCCAGGCCATACGGCCTCCAGGAGCTCTTCCTGGGTGACCAGCCGTCCGGCGTTCTCAACCAGATAGCGCAAGACGGCGAAAGTCTTGGGAGGCAACGAGATACGAGCGTCTTCGCGCCACAGGCACTGATTGACGGAGTCCAGACGGAAGGGCGGAAATACGCGGTGGGTGAAGGTAGTGCTCAAGCAATCCCTCTATCGTCACGCGAACTCAACGGAGAATCAACGGAAGATTCACGGCCCTCGCGGAGAAACCCGTCATACTCGGATTTCGCAAGGTTAAAAAAAGAGTAAGAACGCAGAAACATTGCGCCGGATCTTGTGTTTGCCACGTCGGAGGGAGCCGGCAGGGGCCTGAGGGTACTAAACCCTCGGAGGAGGGCCCCTGCCGGAACCATCATTTCCCATCCACAGAGAAGCCCAGGAGTACATTCCCCGGCATCCCATTTCCCGAGTAGCCCGACGTAATGTAGAGCATCCCTGCGGCGACCGCGGGCCCCACACTGTTGATCGATCCTCCGTGCGCGTTTACACCGTTCACGGTCTCGAAATCGCGCATGGTGTCGAAATCCCAGATGATCGCACCCTTGGTGGTTTCATACGCCCAGACGTGTCCATCCGAGGATCCGAGGAAGGCTACGCCCGGGATCACCGTTACAGCCGCGGGCTGGGCGGCGCTGCATCCGGGAACGGCTAAACAGGCTGGTTTCGGGGCCGGAGTCATCCACAGCCTCTCGCCAGTCGCCAATTGTAAGGCGACCAGACCGCCGCCTATTTCCGGCTTGCCGGCGGTGAAGTCGGAAATCCCGAGATAGGCGACGCCCTGCTCGTCGCTGGCGCCTCCCCACATGAATCCGCCGTTCACGCCGCCCGAAGCGATCTTCTGTTTCCAGAGAATCTTGCCCTGCTGATCGGGATCGATTCCGTACACCATGCCGCCCTTGTCGCCCGCGACCAGGATGCGCCTCCCGCCCAGCGAGCGGAGGATTGGTGAGTGCCCGAAATCGGCATCGATGAAGGGATATTTGGGACAGTTGGTCTTGTCCTCTGCGCCGCAAGCAAAGTTGTAGGTATCGCTGTCGGTGAACTGACGCGACCACAGCAGGCGGCCGGAGTCCATGTCGACGGCGACGATGGCATCACTGGTGTCCGTCGGCGGATTGGAATAGTTTACGCCCGTGCCTATATATAGAACCCTTTTCTGCAAATCGAGCGTGGGCGACGACCACGGAACGGCTCCCGACGGTCCCCATGTCTTGACACCTTTGGCGTTCTGCCCCGTAACTTTCGGTGTGTCGACGATGGTATAGGCCTGCCAGATCCGCTTGCCCGTAACTGCGTCGAGCGCGACGACGCTTCCCCGGAACGTGCAGCATTCGTAGGTGGGATTGGTTGCCGCGATGGACTCGTCTCGTCCTGACACGGGAACGTACAAACGGCCTCCGTCGAGCTTCGGGGATCCTGTAATCACGGCCAAGGGGTGTTCGTCGGCGCGCGTTTTCCAGAGCAGCCGTCCAGTCGCTATATCCAGCGCGTAGACATTCCCGCGAAGGTCGCCGAAGTAGACGGATTTTCCGCCAATAACGGGAGCGACGCGAACGCCTGCAGCGGCGGTGTAGGTCCAATAAACACATCCAGTGCGCGCGTCGAGAGAATAGACTGCACCATCGGCGGCCCCCACAAAAATCCGGCCGTCGAAAACGGTTGGAGATCCAAACGCGGTGGTGACTCCTGGAAATCCGAAGGCCCACTTGAGTTTCAGCTTGGGCGTCGTCTGCCGGTTCAAGCCAGCCGCTTTTGCAGTCTGAAATCGCGTGTTCGCTGCGTCGGCCCAGCCGTTCCAGTCAGCCGTATTTTTTCCGGGCGGCGCGGCCGAGCACTTCGCGGAAGCAGGCGCGGGTTGGGAATCGCTGGTTCCGAGGAACTTGGCAACCGTTTCCCGCTCGCCGACGCTCATGCCGGCGCCGACACCCTTCATCCTTCCGGTCTCGAGCGCGGTGAGGATCGCCTTCGACGACATTTGCCGCAGGAGCTCCGGCACTGGCGCGCCCATGACATTGCCCGTGCTATGGCAAGCGGCGCAACGCGATTGAAAGATCGCGTCCGGCGTCTGGGCGGCCGCGGTCGCGGCGGCGATCACCAATATGAAGCTCTTCACTTCCAATCGTCTATTGCTTTCCTGGGAAGCGAGCCCGGCAGAAAGTCGAGAAGCTCAAGCCGAACACCGTTGGGATCGGTGACGTTCGTAATGCTGGTGAGTGTCGCACCGGTGCGAGGGTCGTCCACTTTTACTCCGCGCTGCCGAAGCGCGGCAACCGTCGCGGCCAGGTTCTCGGGCCAGATGCCCACATGGCTGAGTCCAGCGGGACGTTCGGCGGTAGCGGGGGCGATCTCGAGAAAAGTGTCCTTGGTGATCTGCAGATAGGTGAGCGTGGGCTTGCCGGCAGCGTCCTTGATCGTGAATGCTTCCTTGAGGCCGATGGTTTGCGTGTAAAAGCGCATGGACTCGTTGTAATCCTTGGCATAAATTCCGACGTGGTTCAGCCGCAGTCCGGCACTCTGACTCTGCTGGGCCGCGCTGGGCTGCATCAGAAAGGCTCCAACGACGACTCCCGCCGTAAAAAGGGTGATATTTCGGACGAGATTACGCATGACGGTCCTCCTTTTACTTACTGCATTGGACAGTGTAGATCATTCGCGTCTGGAGCGGGGTGCCGGCCGCTTCAATTCCTTGACTCCGGCATCACCTGCTGGAGAAGATCAGGCTTAACCGCCAGATTTCCGCTGAACGGGCGATTGTGTGCGGCGATCAACAATATTGATACCGCGATGCCCGTAGCAAACAGACCCATGGCGATGCCGGCGGCAGCGCGATTATCGCAGTGAACGAACGCGATGGCGGTCAGCGTACAAATGGCATGGAGGAACAGGCATGACCACTTCACTCCATTCACACTCGACCGGCTGACGATAAGGCGTTGCCGGCGCGCATCCATGGCGTTTTCCAGCGCAGTCACCAGCTCGCGCTGTGCGGAGACCTGCCCGTCGCCTTGGGGCGCAAGCGCCAGGGTTAACTGCAGCGCTTCTCCAAGTGAAAGCGGGAGGACCCGAAGGGAGGCGGATTGCTGTGCCATGAGGGGCCATTCATTGTGTACGGCCTCTTCAATATGACGACGAGTCAGCTCTCTAAGTTGTGCTTCCGATTCTCCTGGGAAGCTAGCGGCGAGCAATACGACGGTGCGCAATGCACTTGCTTCGCGGTTGACCGCGGCGTTGGCGCGATCAATGTCGCCCCACACCTGGGCTGCTATGAACGCGACAAACAGGCCAAAGATGATTCCCAATGGAGGCAGCATTCCAGGCGATACGCCCTTGAACATGCGAGCGCGTTCGCCTGCGGCGAGAGCCATGACCACCCAGAAAATCGCCCCTGCGACAAGGTACGTGATGCTGAACACTGCAAGAGCCATCCAAACGATTGGGAGGTTCTGAAGGCCATTCAGCCATCGCTCACCTCCGTTGCCTGCTCGCCCAGAAGCGGATTGCACTTCGGCAAGCTTAGTGCCGACCTCGCCGACGGTCCCACTGGGCCGTATCTCCTTCGCCAGTGTAGAGGATTCGTGCCCGGCCTGGAGGCCGGACCTACTATCGCGGAGGGTTCGGGTAGGTAGTCCTGGCTTTTAGCATTCGGTATAAGATTAAGGCCATGTTCCGCTGGATTTCACGCGTGACGGTTCTTCTGGTTCCCCTGGCGCTCGCTGCGCAGTGGCCGCCCTTTCCAAAGGCCGCTGTTGATTTGACCGCTCCGGCGCCGAAGACGGCCGACGGCAAGCCGGATCTTTCCGGTATCTGGCGGAACTCGCAACCAGTACGGCTCAGTGAATTCGGCGGAGCGCCCGCTCCGGCGCGCGATCCGAATACACCTCCCACAGGGCTCGAGATGTTCGCGGACATCGGCACCGGTATGAAGGACGGCCTGCCGCTCCAGCCGTGGGCCGCGGATCTCAAGAAGAAGCGGATGGCCGATTTCAGCAAAGACAATCCCGATGCCCACTGTTTGCCCATGGGCAATGTGCAATTCCACACGCATCCGCAACCTCGTAAGATGATCCAGACGCGCGATCTGCTCGTGATCCTGTACGAAGGCAACGCGGGAATCCGGCAAATCTTTCTGGACGGCCGCCCACTGCCGGGTAACGACGCAGAGCCGTGGTGGTACGGTTACTCAAGCGGAAAGTGGGATGGCGACACGCTGGTCGTGGAGACGAACGGTTTCAGGGACGACGTGTGGCTGGATATCAACGGCAGTCCAATGACCAACGCCGGCAAAATGATCGAACGGTTCCGGCGACCGAATTTCGGGAATTTGGAAATCCAGATCACGGTGGACGATCCGAAGGCGTACACCAAGCCCTGGACGGTCACAGTGAAGCAGACGATTGTGCTCAACTCCGAGATGATCGAGTTCATCTGCGCGGAGAACGAGAGGGACGTGCGCCACATGCAGGGCAAATGATGGCGGGACTGAAGTCCCGGGCGGGCTGAAGCCCGCCCCACCTACTTAGAGATTGTCACCAGCGCGACGATGTTCAGCGCGCTTTCCGCCATCACGATGTTGTTGCCGTCGCGGGTGGTCATCATGTTGCGCACGACGCCGCCGCCGGCGGGAATCGCCCACGTCTGGAACTTCTCGGTTTTTGGATCGAAGCGCACCAGTGTATTCGGCTTCACAGCCGATTCGTTGTACCAGATGGCTCCATCGACCACCGTGATTCCGTAGGGCTGCGAGGACGGTCCGCTAGGCGACGGCCATTCCTTCACTGCGCCGGTCTTGGGATCCAGCCGCCCGAGGTATCCGCGCGAATAATCAGCGTAATAGATGATGTCGTCGCTGGTGATGGCGATGCGCCGCGGCCGCGATGCCGGATTCGGCAGCGTCCACTCCTTAATAGCCATGGTGGTGGGATCGATCGCGGCGATCTTCGGCGCAGCGAACTCGCAGTAGTAAGGAGTACCTTTGGAATCGACCACCATGCCGTAAGGATTTGACGGTTTCGTGGGGGAATCCACGATCTTGATATCACCGGTGGAGGGAATCAGCCGGCCGACTTTGTTGGCGCCCTGCACCGTGAACCATAGCGTGCCTTTTTGATCGAAGAGGGGGGTGTGGGGATCGCGGGCGTCGGCGGGCAGTTTGTACTCGGTGAACTTCTCGGTCTTAGGATCGAGCTTGCCGATGTAGCCCTTGGAATTCGCAGTGAACCAGATGTTCCCATCTTTATCTTCCACCAGGCCGTGCGGGCCCGAGCCCGGCGTAGGCGGACGGAATTCCTGGATCTTGCCGGTCTTCGTGTCGACGCGGCCGAGCACGTTGGCATACTGGCCGGTGTACCAGAGATAGCCATCGCGGGTCGCCAGAGGATCGTGCGGACGCGAGCCGACAGTGGGCACGGTCCATTCCTTGAAACTCACCTTGACGGGACCGGGAACGATGACGGCTTTCGGTACGTTCTCCTCCGGAAAACTTTTGGCGAGGTAGTCCGTCACCGCGGGGATCTTGTCTTTCGGAACCTCGGCGCCCGCGGACACCATGCGCTCGACCAGTAGTTTCCAATCGGCAGGGGTGTGCCCGGCGCCGGTAATGAGGGTGATCGCGTGACAAGTGGTGCAGGCAGTCTCGACGAGGGCTTTCTCCTTACCCGCGGGCAACGGTTTGCCTTGGCCATGCACGGAAGCCGTCGAGAAAACCGCCGCGGTCAAAAGCACCAACAGAGAGCTCTTGGTCATGTTTATGCCTCCTGGCTACCAATCGGTATTCTATCCCTAAATTGAGTAAGCTAAGTAGCGATGAATATGTGGCCAGCCGTTCTGCTTGCGACGGCGGTGTCCGCGCAGTGGCTGAATTACCCGACTCCTGGCATCCCCCGCACGCCCGACGGAAAACCGAACCTTTCCGCGCCTGCGCCGAAGACAAGGGACGGCAAGCCCGATCTTTCCGGGCTATGGGAACCCGGCTCGGGAGGCTCAATTGCGCCGGTCAGCGGAGCCGCTGAGGTGGATCCGCAGTTTCGGGACATTGCGCTGAATGTCAAAGGTGGTCTGCCGTTTCAGTCCTGGGCAGCGGAGCTGGTCAAAACGCGCCGCGCGGACGAAAACAAAGACGATCCTGACGGGCACTGCCAACCGTTGGGGCTCGTCAAAATGCACCTGCATCCGTACCCCAGGAAGATGATCCAGATTCCGGGCCTGCTGCTGATCCTGTTCGAGCGCGATACAGCCTACCGGCAGATCTTTACTGACGGGCGTCCGCTGCCCTCCGATCCACAGCCGAGTTTTAACGGCTACTCGACGGGGAAATGGGAAGGCGACACGTTGGTGGTGGAGACGATCGGTTTCAAGGACGGGTTGTGGCTCGACGTAAGCGGCACTCCACTGACGGGCGCCGCGAAGGTGATCGAACGGTTTCGCCGGCCTAGCTTCGGCAAGTTGGAAATCGAAATTACAATCGACGACCCCAAAGCCTACACGAAGCCGTGGAGCATCAAGGTGAACCAATCGCTCGCGCTCAATACGGATATGCTGGAGTTCGTCTGCAAGGAAAACGAGAAAGACGTTCCGCACCTGGTGGGAAAATGAGACGGCACATTTTGGGATTGGCGGCGACGGCCGCGATTGCAAGCGCACAATGGCTGAACTATCCGACTGCGGGGATTCCTCGCACGGCGGACGGCAAACCGAACCTTTCCGCGCCCGCGCCGAAGACCGCGGATGGGAAACCGGATCTCTCGGGAATTTGGATGGCGGATGGGCAGACGTATTTCTTTGACCTCGCCGCCGGCCTGAAACCTGAAGATGTGACGATGCTGCCATGGGCCAAGGAACTTCAACAGCAGCGTATCGATAACGAGCATGGCGACGATCCTCTCTCCCGTTGCCTGCCGCATGGCATTCCGCGAGTCAACACCAATGGCTTGTTTCCGTTCAAGATCGTCCAAACCCCTGGACTGGTGGTGATTCTCTACGAGCAACTGAACTTGTTCCGCCAGATTTTTGTGGACGGCCGCAAGCTCGCCAGCGATGTGAATCCCACGTGGCTGGGATACTCGACTGGCCGGTGGGACGGCGACACGCTGGTCATCGAGACATCGGGGCTCAATGGAAAGGCGTGGCTGGACACACAAAAAAGCCGTCCGGCAACCGATGCACTTCATGTAACGGAACGCTTCCGGCGGAAGGACTTCGGGACGCTCGAAGTGGTCGCCACCATCAATGATCCCAAGACTTACGCCAAGCCCTGGACGACCACCACGCAAAAGATGTTCCTGCAGTTGAATACGGAGATCCTGGAATTCATCTGCAATGAAAACGAGAAGGACCTTCCGCATATGGTGGGTAAATAAATGCTTCGAGCGTTCTTACCGATATTGTTCTTGGGAGTTTGCCTGGGTCAAACACGGGGCCTGGACGTCTATGTCATCGACGTGGAAGGCGGCAACGCAACGCTGTTCGTTACTCCTTCGCGTGAATCATTGCTGATCGATACGGGCAATGCGGGCAGCGCGGCAGTTCGCGATGCAGGCCGCATCATGGATGCGATCAAAGACGCGGGACTGCAGAAGATCGATCATCTGATCATCACGCATTGGCATGGCGATCACTTTGGCGGACTGGCGGAATTAGCTTCTAAGATTCCTATCGCCGAGTTCATCGATCACGGCCCCAACGTCCAACCGGGCGAAGCCGCGGACACGTTTCTACAGAAGACGTATCCGCCGTTGTACGCCAAGGCCAAGCACACCGTCGCGAAAGCGGGCGATAAGATTCCCATGGCGGGCGTGGATGTGCGCGTGGTCTCTTCCGCGGGTCAAACGATAAAGACGCCATTGCCCGGCGCAGGCCAGCCCAATCCGTATTGCGCCGCTTTCAGGGCTGGGGACAACAATGCCGAGGATCCCCAGTCCGTGGGAGTCCACATTACGTTCGGACGATTCCGTACGGTTCATTTAGGCGACTTGACAAAGAATAAGGAATTCGAGCTGATGTGTCCGAACAACCGGCTTGGCACTGTGGACGTGCTTTTAGGATTGCACCACGGACAGGCCAGCTCGAACTCGGAGGTAATGGTTCACGCCCTGCATCCGCGCGTCGCCATCATGAACAACGGGACTCGGAAAGGCGGCGAACCGGACGTGATGAAGACCGTACATTCGTCTCCGGGTCTCGAAGATCTCTGGCAGCTTCACTTTTCAACCTTGAGCGGTCAGGAATACACCGTGCCCGGAATGTTCATCGCGAATACGATCGACGACCAGCAACCCGCGATGCCGATTGCGCCGACTCCCGCTCCGCAGCCCGGGCCGGGTGCGCCGCCTGCGCCCGTCCACAACGGCACCGCCTATTGGATCAAGCTGTCGGCGCAACAGGATGGCTCCTTCACCGTAACCAACGCGCGGAACGGCTTCAGCAAGGCATATAAAACCGGGCGATAGAGATGTTGAAGCTCCCCTTGATTGCGCTGCTCGGAGTTACGCTGTACGCGCAGCAGTCAGCCCCGAATCTCATCTTCTCGAACGGGAAGATCATCACGGTCGATGAGCGTTTTTCGATCGCGCAGGCTGTGGCGATCCGAGGCGATCGCATCGTGGCGGCCGGCACCAATCAGGAGATCGCTCAACTTGCGGGTCCGAACACGCGCAGGATCGACCTGAAGGGGAAGGCGGTGATCCCCGGGCTGATCGACAACCATATGCATCTGCTGCGCGCGGCGTCGACCTGGGTGAAAGAGGTCCGCTTCGACGGCGTGGATTCGCGCAAGCAGGCGATCGAGATGGTGCGCGCACGGGTAAAAGCAGCGGGGCCGGGAGAGTGGATCTACAACATCGGGGGCTGGGCGCATCAACAGTTCACGGACGATCCCAAACCGTTCACGCGCGAGGAGCTGGACCAGATCGCGCCGAATAATCCAGTAGCGCTGCAGGAGTCTTATTATCAGGTCTTCCTGAATAGCAGGGCTTTAGAGACTTTGAAGATTCAACCAAACGCGCCCGACCCCCCGGAGTTCCTCAAGGGGACTGTTCTGCGCGACGCGGCAGGAAAGCCCACGGGCGTGATCCGTGGCGACATTGCAGCTACGCGCGCGGTGGCGAACAAGATGCCCAAGGTCGCACCGGAGCAGCTAGAGGCCGCTAGTCTGACTCTGGTGCGCGACATGAATCGGGCGGGTCTCACATCCTTCGGCGTCCCGGGCTGCGACGCCGATGTTCTCGCGATTTTCGAGAAATGGAAGGCGCAGGAACAGCTCAATGTTCGGGTCTTCTGTATCGGCGGAGCGGCGGCTGGAACTCCCGATGCGATCGACCGGTCCATCCAGCAAATCGCACGGATGAAGCTGTTTCAGGGCGACAGCTATATCGACAATGTGTTTTTCGGGGAAAGTGTTTACTCGCCGCTGCATGATCCGATGTTCGCGCTGAAGTCGAATCCACAGCCCGAACAGCTCGAGCAATGGCGCAAAATGGCAATGGCAATCGCCCAGGCCGGCCTGCCGCTGCACGTGCATGCGGAGCTCAGCAGCACCATCGACGCATTTCTCGATCAGATCGAAGCGGTGAACAAGGAACACCCGGTCAAGAGCCTGCGTTGGACGCTGGCTCACGTGAACCAGATCAACGCAACCCAGATCGAGCGCATGAAGAAGCTGGGGATGTACGCGGCCGTGCATCCTTGGGCGGTGATTAATGGCGCAATTATGCACGAGGGCTTTGGGGACGAAGCGTACGATATGCCGCCACTGGCTACGGTTCAAAATAGCGGCATTATGTGGGGACTGGGAACGGATGGAACCGCGGCTAATCAAACTCTGCCCTTCACGACGCTGTATTTCTCCGTTACAGGAAAGATGGCGGGCGGGATGAAGGTGATCCGGCAGACCATCAGCCGCGAGGATGCGCTGATCGCGCACACCCGCAAGAACGCGTACTTCGTTTTTCAGGAAAACAACCTGGGATCGATCCAGGCCGGCAAACTGGCGGACCTGGTCGTGCTCGATCGCGACTATCTTACGATTCCGGCCGACCAGATCAAGGACATCAAACCGGTGTTGACTGTCGTCGGTGGCAGGATCGTCTACGACGCCGCATCGCGTTAGATCTCGAGTTTCCCGGTGCTGTCGCCGAAGTTCTCCATGGGAACGCCCAGTTTGTTGACCATAGCCAACAGCAGATTCGACATGGTGGTGTGCTTCGAATAGCGCAGGTGGCGTCCGCCTTTGAGTTGCCCCGAGGCTCCGCCCGCCAGCAGCACGGGCAGCGGATCGTGATTGTGCTTGTTGCCGTCGCTCATGGCGCTGCCGTAGAGCACCAGGGAATGATCCAGCAGCGAGCCATCGCCATCGGGCGTCGCCTTCATTTTTTCCAGGAGATAGGCGAGCATGCTCGCGTGATACCGGTTGATCTGCGCAAACCGTTCCATGTTTTCCCGTACATCGGAATGGTGCGACGTGCTGTGGAAACCCGACCGCACGCCGCTATCGGGATAAACCACGGTGCTGGTATCGCGCGCGTACATTAACGTCGATACGCGGGTGATTTCCGCCTTGTACGCGAGCACCTGCAGGTCGAACATCAACTTCAGGTGATCGGAGAACGAGTCGGGAATGCCCACCGGTGCATCCGGCACGGTCACATCCGTCGGTACGGCCGTCCCTGCCTTCTGGATACGGCGCTCGATTTCGCGAACGTCATCCAGATACTCGGTGAGCCGGGTGCGGTCGGCCGCGGGCAGTTTCTTGTTCAGCGCAGTCACCTCATCCTTCACGGAATCGAGGATGCTGCTGGACTGTTCCCGTCGCGAATTGCGCTCGGCATTGTTGCGTCCGTCACCGAACAGCCGTTCGAAAACAACTTGCGGATTATTCTCCATGGGGAGCGGCGTGGTCGCCGTCTTCCAGGCGAGCGTGTTCATGTACGCGCACGCAAGTCCGGCGCCGCAGCTCAGCGAAACATCTTCAATGGAGAGTTCGAGAGACGGCAGCGGCGTATCCTGCCCCATCTTTTCGGCGACCACTTGATCCATGGTCTTTCCGACGTGGGCTTCGACACCTTTTTCCGGATGCGCGCCGCTGAGGAAGACCGCGGCGGAGCGCTGGTGATCCGCGCCGGCATCGCTGTCTACGCCGCCGGCCTGTGGATGCGCGAGGTCGCTCACCACGTTCAGGTAGTTGCGGAATGGCTCGAGCGGCTTCAGAATCTCGGTGAACGCAAACCCGGTGCCTTCGGTGGCGGGAGTCCACTTGTCCATGATGGCGCCGTGCGGCACGTAGATACACGTCAGACGGCTCTTGGGGCTAGCGGCCGTCTTTCGCAGCGCGGTTTGCGCCGGCACCATCGATTCCAGGAACGGGAGCGAGATCGAGACTCCCATGCCGCGGAGCAGTGTGCGGCGTGACAGGTATTTCTTCGTGATGAACATTATTCTTCTCCTGCCGATTTTTTCACTCTCATCTGAAACGGCGTACTCTGCACTACACCCAGCACAAACGAGGAAAAGCGATTGTCGTTCTTCGCGCTGTCGCGGACGATGGTCCGCACGGCCGGCATATCGAAATAGCGGACGCCCCGACCGAGTCCGTAGGTCATGAGCTTTTCAGTCATGGTGGTCAGGAACACGTCTGAGCGATCGAGCAGCGCCGCGCGAAGGCTGGCCGGCCCATTCACTTTCGTCCCATCCACCAACTCTGCGGAAGCATCGATGGGGATCCCCTGGTCGGCATCGCGCCACTTACCGACCAGATCGAAGTTTTCGAGCGACAGGCCGATGGGATCCATGATCTTGTGACAGGTGGCGCACACCGCGTTCCGGCGATGAATTTCCATCTGCTGGCGAACCGAGCGCGGTTCGTTCTTGCCGGCGCTTTCTTCCAGCGCGGGGACATTCGGCGGCGGCACAGGGGCTGCGATTCCGAGTAGATTCTCCAGAATCCACTTGCCGCGCGCCACCGGCGACGTCCGGTCGGCGACAGAAGTCACCAGCAGCAGGCTACCCTGCCCCAGCAATCCGCGCCGCGCCGGATCCTGCACCGTGACGCGACGGAAATGACTGCCATAGATGTTGGGAATACCGTAATGCCGCGCCAGACGTTCGTTCACGAAGGTGTAATCGGCGTTTAGCAGATCGAGTGCACTGCGGTCTTCACGGAGAATGCTCTGGAACAGCAGTTCCGTCTCATGCTGGAGCGCCTGCTTCAATTCCCCGTTTGCTGGGCCAGGCGCGTTCTTTACTTCGCGCAGGAACAGCCACTGTCCCGCGAAATTCTTGACCAACGCGTCCGAACGGGGATCGCGCAGCATACGGAGAGCTTGCTCGCGCAACACGGCCGGATCGGTCAGCTTTTTCTGAGCGGCCAGATCCAGCAGTTGGTCATCCGGAATGCTGCCCCATAGGAAGAATGACAGCCGCGAGGCCAACTCCAGGGCGTTGATATGATACGCTGAGCCCACCTGGACTCCATCCGGCTCTTCCTCGAATCGAAACACGAAGCGGGGCGAGACCAGCATACGCTGGACCGCCAACTGGATTCCTGAATCGAAGCTTCCAGTATTGCGCCCACGCTGATAGAAGCCGAGCAGGGTCTCGAGCTCGCCATCCGTTACGGGACCGCGATATGCTCGGCGGGCGAGAGTCGAGACAATCTTCTTCGCACACGGAAAATCTTCAGTCGCATTCGACGGATGGCAAACGAAGATCGCGCGACGGCTGGGGGTGTCGCCCGGACCTGTGGAACTTAATGGGCCAGCGATCGCGACGTTCGTCACACCGACGTTGCCGGGAACCACGCGCCAGGTATGGTTGATCTCCTGCGGGTCTTTCTCCAACAGAGAAAATCCCAGGGAGTGAGTCCCGGCCTTCATGGTGAGCTTGAAGTCGGCGGTGACGTAGTAGCCAACCTCGACCAGGCTGACGCTTTCGCCGTCGACGGTCACTTCAATTTTCGCGACGCGATTGTCATAGGGGATCCCGCCCCCGCCCCTGGCTTTGAACGAATACACGCCGTCCAGGGGAAAGTAATGACGAACCGCCAGGCCGGCTGGAGCTCCCAAGGGAAGGTCTTCGGAGCCCGACGACGTTCTATACGTTGAAGTAGTAACGCCGACCGAAGCGTCGCCTACCGCCAGGCGGCTGATCTTGGCGGCGGCCGCGACGTACCGATCCATAAGCGAGGGCGATACGCGCAGCACGTCGGCCACATTGTCGAAACCTTCAGCAGAATCGTCGGCGGGGAGCAGCGTGCTGACGTCCACGTCCAGGGCGAGCAGGTCGCGAATCGCATTCCCGTACTCGTTGCGGTTCAGCCGATGCAGCGCCGTGGCTCCGGGATTGGGATGCGCGGCAGACGCCCGATCGAGCTGCGTTTCGAGGCTGGCGGCGAACGCATCCAGCGTGGGACGATCCGGACGCGGCGCACCAGCCGGGGGCATCATGCCGGCGCGAACCTTGCGTATCACCTTCTCCCACGTCTCCGACGTTCCAGAGCTGTCGGCAGCGTGAGTCGGATCGAGTTTCTCCAAGACAAGGCCGCCGGTTTTCAGCCGTTCGCTGTGGCACGTCACGCAGTACTGATTGAGTAAAGCCTGCTCCTTTGGCGCAGCTTGTGGACGCGCGATTATCGCGGCGAGCATCATGCTCCCGATAGTCCCGGCAATCGCGATCAGTGTTCGCATTATTGGGGTGATGTGGCTAGTTTCTGAAGCAACGCGACGGTGCTGGATTTTTTCTCCGGCGGATTTCCCGCGAGATATGCTCCCTCGGCGAAAACCGCAGGCGTGCGGCCTTCGGAGTCCTTCGCGTCTACCCTGCCTCCCTTTTGGACCAGGAACTGGACGACATCATCGAGTCCGCGATAAGCCGCACCATGTAAGGCGGTAAATCCCTTGGAATTTGCCGCGTTCACGTTAGCGCCGTTTTCCACACATAGCCTGACCGCTTCCAGGATCAACTCTTTCGGCTCGGTGTAGGTTTGCCGCGGCACCCAGCCTACGCCGGCGGCCGACATCAGGGCGGTGGCGCCGGCCATCGTCGGAATATTGGGATCCGCGCGATGTTCGAGCAGCAGCCGCATCACCGCGATATCGCCCGCCAGCGCGGCCCGCACAAAGGGAGTCTGGCCCGCCGGATTCACCCATTGCCGCGCGCCGAACCCCATCATCCATCGGCGGCTGGGCGGCTCGACCTTGGTTTGAACGTTGGGATTCGCACCGCGCTCCAACAGGGCCCGGATCAACGGTAATACGGGCTCGCGGTTGACGCCGTTGGTCCCGCTCGCTTCCGCCGCGTCGAGATTGCGATAGTCTACAGCGCTCCACAGCGGCGCTCGGCCGAATCCGTCGGTGGCGTTGGGATTTGCGCCCTTATCGAGAAGGTACTGGGCAACCTCGATTTGTCCGTTGAGGATAGCGATCAGCAGCGGACTCTCTCCATTGGCCTCGGTCTGATTCAGGTTGGCGCCCGCCGCCAGCAGCATCCGGGCGATTTCGGTTCGCCCATCGCGGGCTGCATACAGAAGCGGGGTCATCGCGCCCTGCGGAACGGGTTTCTCACGATTTTGCGCCCGGCCGATGCCCTGGAGATTGCCGGTGGTCGCGGGGGGAGTATCGACGCGCGTGGTCCGGGCATTCACGTCCGCGCCACGATCGAGCAAAACGCGAACGGCCTCCGGATGATTCTCTGTTACAGCGAACATCAGCGCAGTCTGGTCCCCGATGTTGTCTTTCGCATTTACGACTGCTCCTTTGTCGAGCAGGACGCGCACAGCCTCCGGATTTCCTGTACGGGCAGCGGTCATGAGAGGTGTCAGACCGTCGGGATGGGCTGAATTGGGATTCGCACCGGCATCGAGCAGCTTGCGGATCATCGACGCCGAGCCGTTGACGCAGGCCAGATCGAGAGGCGTAACGCCTCTGCGGTTCGCGGCGGAGACATTCGCGCCCGCGTGGATCAATAATTCCGCGGTTTCGAGATCATCCGCACGAACGATCCAGTGCAGCGCGGTGGAACCGTCCGGCTGCGGGGCGTTCACGTCCGCTTTTTGCGACAAAAGCGAACGAACTAGAGTGGCGTCGCCCTTCTGAGCGGCATCGGCGATTTGAGTGTCGGAGGCCCAGCCGGGAATCGATAAAATTGCCAGTAAAAGACCGTTTTGGATGATTCGCATACGCATGCCAAGTCGTTGAGCAAGTTAGCATTGCGTGTTGTGGGAGTCAAGGCTGCCTCCCCCGATTGACACGGACGCGCCTAGAGGGGATCATGCATCCTGATGCGATTGGGACTTCTTGCTGTTGGTTTGGTCAGCTTGGCGGCGCTCGCTCTGTCCCAGGATGGGGGAAAAGCCGCCGGGAAACAGTTGCAATTGCGCGGCGACCGATTCCGCGGCCTGACCTACGATGAAATGACGCCGGAGCAGAAAGCCTTGACCGATCGCGCGCTGGCGGGCCGGGGAACCATCGGGACGTTTAACATCCTATTGCGCAGCCCGGGCTTGAGCGAGGCGATTCGCGGGACGGCCGGCGGCCGGGCGGGCTCTCCGCTCACAACCAAGCAGGCTGAACTGGCGATTATCATCAATGCGCGTTACTGGACCACGCAGTTCGAATGGCTGGTCCACCATCGCGCAGCCGTGCAAGCGGGTGTGAGCGAATCGACCGTCACGGCCATCGCGGAAGGACACCGGCCAACATCGATGCCCGCCGATGAAGAAGTGGTCTACAACTTCGTTCGCGACCTGCTGAAGACCAAGCAGGTGAGCGATCCAACGTTCGCCGCGGCGAAGGCGCTGTTAGGAGAAAGAGGGATCGTCGACCTGATCGGCCTGGTCGGGTTTTATCAAAGTACGTCGCTCATGATGAACGTCGACCGATATCCCATGCAGGGGCCGGATCAGAAGCCCGAGCTGAAGAAGCTGGAGAGCCCTCTGCCATGAGAAGCATTTGTTGTCTGACGCTCGTGTTGATGGGATGGGCCCGCGCCCAAGCTCCGGCGGCGAACGCGGCGCCTCTGCGCGGCGACCGTTTCAAGCCGCTGGCCAACGATCAGATGACTCCCGAGCAGAAAGCTTTCGCGGACCTGGTCATGTCGGGAAAAATCCAGGGCGGCACGGGAGGTCCGTTCAACGTGCTGTTGCGGAGCCCCGCGCTGGGCGAGTCGGTGGTGCGATATGGCGAGTACGTGCGATTCCGCTCGCCGCTCCCAGCGAAGCTGAATGAGCTCGCGGTGCTGATCGTGACGCGCTATTGGACCGCGCAATTCCCGTGGTACGCCCATCATCGGGCGGCGCTTCAGGCCGGCCTGAATGAAGCTATCATCAGCGCTATTGCCGAAGGGCGGCGGCCCGCGTCGATGCAGCCGGACGAAGAGGCAATCTACAACTTCTGCACGGAGCTTCTCAAAACCAGCGAAGTGAGTGACGCGACCTTTCGCGCGGCTAAAGAAAAACTCGGCGAGGCCGGCGTGGTCGAATTGTTGGGCGTCATGGGTTATTACGGGACCGTTTCGATGCTGGTGAACACCGACCGGTATCCTCTGCCAGACGGCGTGGCTCCCGAGCTCAAACCGCTGTAATCAGAGTACTTCATTGGATCCGTCTAACCGGTCGCTCGGTCTACTTTTCCCTTGACTCTCTGGGCCGTCTGGCATAGAATCACCTGAGTTGCATGCAAGGCTGTCTGTAACGGGCTGCCCAGGGGCTTTACCGGGGTTGTAAAGAAAGGAATTTACATGCGCGGACGATTAGTCTCGATTTGCTTACTGCTGTTTTCGGTGGCGGCGTTTGGCCAGTCCGATCGGGGAACGATTACCGGCACCATAGCCGATCCAGTGGGCGCAGTTGTGGCTAACGCGCCAATTGAAGCTAAAAACACGGAAACGGGTGCGGTGTTCCAGGCAGCCAGTTCAGCTACCGGGAACTACACGCTAGCGCAATTACCCACCGGCACCTATGAAATGTCGGTGTCTGTCCCCGGCTTCAAAAAGTACGTCCACCAAAACGTCGCCGTGGAGGTGGCCCAGACCGTCCGAGTGGACGTCGCGCTCGAAGTGGGCTCGGCGGCGGAATCGGTCACCGTGACTGAGCAGACTTCCCTGCTGAAGACCGAAAGTGGCGAGCTGAGCCACACGATCTCGGCGCAGCGGCTGGTCGACCTGGGCCTCCTTGGCATTGGCGGAACCTTTTCTTCCAGCCAGGGCCTGCGGTTCTATATGACCGAAATCCAGCTTGTTCCGGGCGCCTCATCGCCTGGAACCGGGTTCACCTCCGGGGCTCGCGTGAATGGAGCGCCCAATGGCACGCAGCGAACCAACATAGACGGCATGGACGCGACCAACCAGATCAATGCGGTCCAGGCGGGAGTGACGGCCAGCGTGGACGCAATGCAGGAAACGGCGATCCAGACCAGTAATTATTCCGCGGAGTTCGGGCAGGTGGGCGGCGGACTTTTCAATATTACTTTGCGATCAGGGACCAATCGTTATCATGGCGCGGGCTACGACTACCTGGCCAATGAAGCCTTCAATGCATCCACACCGTTTGTCAACACCAAACAGCGGATCCGGCGGAACGATTGGGGCTTCAACCTGGGCGGTCCGGTTTACATTCCCGGGCTGTACAAGGGCAACGACAAGACCTTCTTCTTCTATAACCGCGAACAGTACCGCGAGTTCTTCGTAGTTAACGACACCGCCATCACGGTCCCGACTGCCGCCTATCGTGCCGGCAATTTCGCTGGGGCCCTCACAGGCCGGCCGCTGGGGACTGACCCGGCGGGGCACGCGATTGTGGAAGGCATGATTTACGACCCCGCCACGGCGCGAAGCATCGGCGGCCAGCTTGTCCGCGATCAGTTTCCGGGCAATATCATTTTGCCGGCTCGCTTCGACCGCGTGGCTCTGGCCATTCAGAATCTGATTCCCAACCCAGGCAACTCCAATAACGCTCTGAACCTGATCCCGTCCTTCCCGAACGACCGCGTCACGACCAATGAGTCCGTGAAGATCGATCATCAGTTGAGCGCGAAGAGCAAGCTGTCTGGTTCGTTCCTGACCAACGCCACCAGCACGCAATACTCGCAGAACCTGAATGGTTCGGAGGGCCTTCCGCCCACGATTACAGCAACCCGCGGCAGTTTCAGCGCTTCTTACAACTGGCGCGCAAATTACGATTACACCGTGACACCGACTCTGCTTCTACACCTCGGGGCGGGTCTGGTGTTGTACCAACTTAACGACCATTCCCCGACCACCGATTTCGACCAGGTGAAAAGCCTGGGATTAACTGGCACTCCCAACCCCGGTGGACGCTTCCCCAGCATCAGCGGCCTTTGCCTTACAGGCGTTACGCCAGCCTGCACCGGCACGGGCGGCATGGCGAACATGGGACCCGGCGTTGGAGCCGCTCAGTCCCTCACCAAGCAGATGACTCCCGCCTGGAACGCTTCGTTAACCTGGGTCAAGAATAATCACACCTACAAATTCGGCGGGGATTTGCGCATCTTTGGCTACCCGAGTCATAGCCTGACGGCATCGAACGGCTCCTTCGTCTTTTCGGCGAATCAGACTGCGCAACCTTATGCGCAATCCTCCACCATAGGCGTCGGCACCGTCGGATTCCCTTACGCGAGTTTCCTCCTGGGATTGGTGAACAGCGGCACCGTCAATCCGGCGTCGGATGTGCGAACGGGCAAGCATTTCATCGGCCTTTTCGCGCAGGATACCTGGAAGATCACTCGCAAGCTCACGCTCGACTACGGACTGCGCTACGACTACGCCACTTATCCAAGGGAGCAGTACGGCCGCACACCGACTCTGGCGCCGACGCTGGCGAATCCTACCGCGGGCGGACATCCCGGGGCAGTAGTCTATGAGGCAACCTGCAATTGCAGCTTCGCGCAGAACTACCCGTACGCCTTCGGCCCACGTTTGGGAATCGCATATCAGATCACGCCGAAGACCGTCTTCCGCGCTGGATTCGCTGTCGCTTATGACGGGACCGCCACCGGTAGTACGGGAACCGGAAGTGCCAGTCCCAACAATGCCTTCAGTGCGCCCGGTTTCGGGGACCCGTCCATGCAATTGCAAACAGGCGTCCCGCAGGCATACGTGTTGCCGTGGCCGAACCTCTCTCCCGGTGCGTATCCCAATCCCAACTTTCCGACGTCGCTCAACGGCCCGACCTCGGTGATCGATCAGAACTCCGGGCGGCCGGCCAGACAGATTCAATGGAGCGCCGGTCTGCAACGGGAAATCTTCCGCAACACGGTCGTCGAAGCGTCTTATGTCGCGAATCGCGGCGCGTGGTGGCTCAGCTCCACGCTGGATAATTACAATGGCCTCTCACCGCAGACCCTGACCGCCAACGGCCTGGACCTGAATAATCCGGCGGATCGCGCGCTCCTGCGAGCCACCATTGGGTCGACCGCGGCCGGGCGGTTCCAAAACAAGCTGCCCTACGCAGGCTTTCCAACCACGGCAACCGTGGCGCAATCGCTGCGGCCTTTCCCGCAGTTCAACAGCGGCCTGACTCCGCTGTGGGCTCCGCAAGGCCGGACGTGGTATGACTCGCTGCAAGCGAAGGTGACGCAGCGGCTCTATCATGGCCTGGACTTTACCTACGCGTTCACGTGGTCCAAGGAGCTTCAGTTGGGAACGGAGAGCGCCGGCCTGACTCCGGTCATTAACGATGTATTCAATCGCGACCAGAACAAGACCATCTCCGGTTTCTCTCGACCATTGGTCAGCGTGATTGCCGCGCACTACACGGCGCCGGCCTGGGGATCGAACAGGATCCTGTCGCAAGCCGTACGCGACTGGCAGATCGGTGCAACGCTCAGCTACGCCAGCGGGTTGCCGATTGCAACGCCCAGCTCAAACAACCGCATCAACACACTGCTTATTCGTGGGACAAGCTTCAACACAGTGTTCAACCGCGTACCCGGCCAGCCCCTGTTCCTCAAAGATCTGAACTGCCACTGCATCGATCCTACGAAGGACCTGGTCCTGAATCCGGCGGCGTGGAGCGATCCCGCCGACGGCCAATGGGGCACCTCGGCCAGCTACTATAACGACTACCGCCAGCAGCGCCGGCCCTCGGAATCGATGAGCCTGGGGCGCGCATTTCGATTCAAGGAGCAAATGGCGCTTACGCTGCGAATCAACTTCACAAATATCTTCAACCGGCTTGAGATGGCTAATCCGATCGCCACGAACCCCGCAGCTCCAACGACAAGGAATGCCAGTGGCTTACTCACAGGCGGGTACGGATTCGTCAATTATGTCGGCGGTGGCACGTTCCAGCCGGCGCGCCAAGGGACCGCGGAGATACGGTTCAGTTTTTAAGAGGTTTTACGGGAGCAACCCCGGTGAGAAAGATCACCGCCAGCAACTGACCCAGTTGACCCGGTGACAACGGGCCGCGGCGGCGATACCAGACCAGGACCCTGTTCATCAGGCCGAGCAGGCCCAGGTTGAGGTATCGGACGTCGATGTCGTCGCGGAGAGCGCCGGCCTTCTGGGCCTCGTGCAAAACCGAACGCACCAGGTCCACGTACCCTTCCCGAAGGGCCACGATCTGGGTAAGGCGATCCTTCGAGAGAGCGTACATTTCGGTCAAGGCGGTCGCATGCTCGTCCTTATCGCGCAGCATGCTCTCCACATGCGCGACGATCAGCACCCGGGTTCGCTCCAGTGGGTCTTGAACTTCCTGAATCGCTTTCTCAACATCGTTGCGAATCCGCTCCAGCGCGGACTTGCAGATAAAGTAAAGCAGGTCTTCCTTACTCTCGATGTGATAGTACAGCGACGCTTTCTGCATGCCCAGCAGTGCAGCTACTTCGCGCGTGCTGGTGGCGGCATAGCCCTGGCGCGAGAATAGAGCCACGGCGGCATCGAGAAGCCTTTCTACTGTCGAATTCTCGGCCGGCTTGCTCTGTTTGCGGGCACGCACTGGCAACGCCTTTAGTGAAGGGGTCAACTCCGGTACTCGTAACGAGCTATGTCCACGGTTTGCCGCCGCGCCTTCCAGGAAGAGCCTAAAGAAAAGGTCGGCGACCTGGTCCGGCGATGGGTCTCGATTCTCGCGGAACCAGCGAGCCGCCCAGTTGAGCATGTTGAAGAGAGCAAGACTCAGATAGGAAGCCGGAATGTCATCCCGAATTTGACCGGCCACCTGGGCGTCTTTCAGAGTCGATCGAACGAAATCTGCGTACCGTTCACGGAGCGCCACCACCTCGTCGCGATGCCGCGGAGAAAGCGAGCGCAGCTCGGTCAGCATGGTCATGTTTCTTCTCTGATATTTCAAGAGCGTAAGAACATGAACGCGGATGAGAACGTGGATCCGGTCTCGCGGCGCCGCGGCGTGCACAGCGGCCGGGACGTCCGCCAGGAACTGTTCGAGGGCGGACACGAAGATCTTGTGGAGCAAGTCCTCTTTGCTCGCCATGTGGTAGTAGAGCGAGGCTTGCTGGATGCGCAGGGCGGACGCAATTTCGCGCGTAGTGGTCGCAGCGTACCCTTTTTCCCAAAACAGTCCGGCTGCGGTATCCAGCAGCCGATCTACAGTAGGGGCATCGGATTGAACGTCTGCGGTGGCGCTTGGCGCAATAGGACGATAGGGGTCCGTGGGCATGCGGGGAACTTCTATTATGGCAGCCGCGCGCTTCCCGCCTTAAATTTTATCCGCGCAAAAAGGCCTGCAACTCCGCGAGCGTCTCTTTGGGAACGCTCTCCTGTAAGGAATGGCTGCCAGGCAGCTCCTTGCCAGAGACCTTGACGCCCTCTTCCTTCCAGATCGGGAGGACATCGTAGATTTTGTTCACACGGTTTTGCGCGGCCCACAGCGCCAGCAGGGGACATTTGATCTTTTTCCCCGCCTTTATGTCGGCTTCGTCGATTTTGAGGTCGATGGAAGCGGAGGCGCGATAGTCCTCACACATCGCATGCAGCATAGCGGGATTGCTATTATGACGCGCGTATTCAGCCTGCACCAGCGCGGCGATCTCGTCGCCGCCGCCGGCTTTTCCACCACCAGGGGCCCCACGGCCGCCGCCGCCGCGGCCTGTATTCTGCGCGAGCAGCTCGTTTTCCGGACCGGGCGCGGGCCGGAGGTAATTGAACCAGTGAAAGTATGCCTGCACGAAGTCCATGTTGACGTGCGAGTAAAGATAGTGCGCAGGAATGATGTCCAGCACCGCGAGTTTGATCACGCGATCGGGATGATCCAGAGCCATCCGCCGTCCGACCCGCCCCCCACGATCGTGGCCGACCATGCGAAACTGCCGGAAGCCCAAGTGTTCCATCACCTCCACACCATCGAGGGCCATGGGCCGCTTGGATTGTTGGGAGTGGTCGGGCTGGTCAGCCGGCTTGCTGGAATCGCCGTAGCCGCGCAGGTCGCCGAGAACCACCGTGTACTCCTTGGCAAGATCGGGCGCGATCAGGCGCCAGGTGATCAGCGATTGCGGCGCACCATGAAACATCAGCAGCGGCGGACCCGATCCGCCGATTACGGTGTTGATCTCCGCGCCGGAGGTCTTGATCCGCTCGTTGCGAAAGCCCGCCGGAAAGATTTTTTTCCAGGCTTCGGATTCCCCGCTGGTCTGGGCTGAGACTCTCTTCGTGACCAGTGCGGCTCCCGCCGCGAGCGCGGCCTGTTGCACCAACTGGCGGCGAGTTCTCTGTTCGGACATGTGTTTTCCTTTAGACCGTCAAAGCTTCCATCTTCAGCGGACCCGTGCTGTCGCCCATCTTCTCGATCGGCACGCCGGCCTTGTCGAGAATCGCGACGAGAAGATTCGCCATGGGCGTGTCCATCTTGTAGTCCAGGTGATAGCCGGTCTTGAACTTGCCGCCAAGTTTGCCGGCCAGCAGCACCGGCATATCCGAGTGGCGGTGCAGGTTGCCGTTGCCCATGCCACTGCCGTACATGATCAGGCTGTGGTCGAGCAGCGTGCCGTCGCCGTCTGGCGTCGCCTGCATCTTTTCGAGCAGGTAGGCCAGCATCTGCACGTGGTAGGTATCGATGCGGGCTTTTTGCGACATCAATTCGGCGTCGTCACGATGATGCGAGATCAGGTGGTGCTGTCCGGGGATGCCGATCATCGGGTAGGTCCGGCCGCTCAGCTCGCGCGCCATGATCAGGCTGAAAACGCGCGTCAGATCCGCGCGGAATGCCATGATCTGCAGATCGAACATCAGCTTGGTGTGCTGCTCGAAGCTGTCCGGAATGCCGATCGGCCGATCGGGCAGCTCTAAATTCTGTACACCCTGCGTTTCCGCGCTCTGAATGCGCTGCTCGATATCGCGGACGGAATCTAGATATTCGCCCAGCTTGGACCGATCGCTGCTGCCCAAAGAGTTGGCGAGACCGCTGGCTTCTTCCATCACCGAATCGAGAATGCTGCCGGTTTTCTTGGCGCGCGCGAGCCGCTGGGCGCTGGAGCCGCCGTCGCCGAACAGTCGTTCGAACACCACGCGCGGCTGATTCTCGCACATGTTTGGCGTGGTCGGATTGCGCCAGGAAACCGTATTGACGTAGAAGCAGTCGCCGGAATCGCACGAGCCTGCCGAGGCCGAGTCGACCGTCAGCTCAATCGAAGGGATCTGCGAATTCTTGCCGATCACCTGCGCCGCAAGCTGATCCGCGGTAGTCGCCAGCTTCACCTCGACGCCCGGACGAGTTCGGTCATAGGCGTGGACGCCGGTCAGCCAAGCCGTCGACGCGCGTGTGTGGTAGCGGATGCCGTCGCCCTTCGTATCCGACTCCATTT
>JAOAPR010000069.1 GCA_025463005.1 Bryobacterales bacterium
TACGGCGCTGGCAGGATTACACGGGTTCGAAAGCGCTTCTCGATGGCGATGGCAGGTCGTTTGAAGAGATCGCAGCCGAACGAGGGACTTCGATAGTCGGCGAGCGCGAACTATGAACAAAGAGCGAGGGCGGCCATTCGCGCCGGGCAACACGCTGGGACGAGGACGGCCCAAAGGAAGCCGGAACAAGCCGAAGTCACCGGGGCAGGATCTGCTGGACGAGTATGCCCTACATCTGATCCGCAAATGCATCGCCCTGGCGATGCAGGGAGATCGAAACGCCATGAGGATCTGCATGGAGCGCATCAGCCCGGCGCGCTCAGACGCTTGCATCCGAATGAGTCTGCCACCGATCCAGACAGCTCGGGACCTCGACAAAGCGGCGGAGAAAGTGACACAAGCCATCCGGCGCGGCAATATTACGCCGGCCGAAGGCGGAAAAGTAATGAACATTCTGGAGAGCCGCTCCCGGATCATCGAGAAAGTCGAATTCGAAAACCGCCTCGAAAAGCTGGAGAAACATATGGCCAGGCGAGGTCTGCCTTTGGCTGCCTGAGACATTGAATAACGCAGCCATGCGAGGAATAACGCAGCCATGCGAGCGCAAAGTTTCGGAATCATTTTTCTGGTCCCTGCCGGATTGCAAGCGCCATGGGCCAGTCAGCGTAAGCTGAAGGGAGGGGAAATGAATAGAAATATGGGTCGCCGTCTTAAACGGCTCGAAGCACACATTGCATCGGAGACCGACCCGATTTCGTTCAGGATTCAATTCATCGACTCGATGATAAGAGTGGCGAGTACACTTCTGCTGGAGTCCGGTAAGCAGGTGTGGACAAACCTGGAGGACGAAAATGCCGGCCGCGCGCCAACGTCGGCTGCGTCTCAGGATGAATCGCGGGCCCCGGCTAAACCGTCCGTGAGTTTCTGAAACATACGCCGCTGCTCGCCCCAGTGAATCCGGCTGACGACGGGCCGGAGGTTTCTCTCGTTGAGACGCTTGATGCTCGGGAGAAATAGAATCTCTTCCTGAATGTCTGGCGCGAGATTGAGCAGCTTCATGATTTGTGTCATACGGGGTCGGGTCACCCGGCCGAGGCGGGCCAGTTCCGCATAATCCCGAATTGTTTGATCCCGCAACAGCCCCTCAAATCGGATGGCGAGCGCCATCAGCCGGGCAATTCGGGGAATGGAGCAGCTACCCGTTTCGTTCGATGAAAGCGTCTTCTTCCGGCCTTTTCCACCGGCGCAAAAATCGAGTGCGTACGTGATCTCCTGGTTATCACTCACGCCAGCGACTCCTGTTCTGCCTGCTCCATCGCGGCCGGACGGAACCGGATTGAGATCTGCCGGGCGGCCCCGTCATAGCCGATCCGTTCGACAATGGCCTGTACCGCCTCGACCTGCCGGGTGCGATCGATCTGTTCCCACTCGGATACATCAAAGAATCTGCACTGCGCTTGCCGGATCCTCGCGAGCACCGATTGTTCGATCCCGCGCGCAGGAAGCGACTTGCCGGGACAGACAGCCCAGCCGTTTCGCTGCGCGTTCAGGCACAGATAATAGGGGTACTTGCGATCGTTCTTCCCCGAATAGGAGTACACCATCCGAGTTGCGCAGGTGTCGCAATACAGCAGTCCGCTCAGCAATGCCAGGTGCTTGTTCCGCGATCTGCCGCGGGCAAACGCGGTAGGGTGGGTAATCAGATTCTGCACACGTGCCCACGTATCGGGCGAGATAATGGCGGCGTGTTCGCCCGGATACGACTGGCCCTTATGCCGGACCGCGCCAGTGTAGAGAATGTTCGTCAACAAGCGCCGCAACGAATTCGACGCAAACGGGCCGCCTGATCGGAACTGACCCGTTTTGCGCGTCCAACTCTTGAGGCGCCACCCGCGGCGCTTGATCTCGGCGACAGTGAGCATGGCCGAACGATGCTCCTCAAAAAGCGCAAAGATGGCCCGCACGCGCTCGGCCTCTTCCTCATTTATGACCAGTCGTCCGCCGCCTGGGTCTACGTCATAGCCCAGCACTGGGCAGCCACCCACCCATTTTCCTTTCCGCCGGGCAGCCGACATCTTGTCGCGCGTGCGCTCCCCAATCAGCTCCCGCTCGAATTGCGCAAACGAGAGCAGGATGTTCAGCGTCAGCCGTCCGAGCGATGTGCTGGTATTGAACTGCTGCGTGACGGCCACGAAGCTTACGTTGTGCTTCTCGAAGACACTCAACATGCGGGTGAAATCCAACAACGATCGGCTCAGTCGGTCGACTTTATAGACGACGACGCAATCAAGTTCGCCCGCTTCGACCGACTGGAGCAACCGTGTGAGAGCCGGCCGGTCCATGTTGGCGCCGGTGAAACCACCGTCGTCGTAGAACTCGGGCAACGCGATCCATCCTTCACGCCGCTGACTCTTGATGAAGGCCTCGGCAGCCTCGCGCTGCGCATCGAGTGAGTTAAATTCCTGTTCCAGGCCTTCCTCGGTCGATTTCCGCGTGTAGATCGCGCAACGAAGGCGGGCGGCTGTTGGCTGAGGCTTTGCTTGTGGATTATTTTTACGCACGGCGCCGATCTTTCCGCTCTCCACCCGTCGCGCGTGCAAGCCCGAAGAATGCCAGCCCATTCCAGCGCGTGCCCGTCACCGCCACGGCGATCGCGCTGAGCGATGAATAATGGCGGTTCTCATACCGGAATCCGTTCGCGAGAACCTCGACCAGAATCGTTCGGCCTTTCCATTTCCGGCTGAGTAAGGCCCCGGGCAGCGGCAGACGACTATCCTGCTGCCGACGATTCCGGTCCCCTCGCGTGGTCTTGACCTGTTCGCCTTCGATGGTAAAAAAGTCTCGCGGCGCGACCGTTCGCAGGTCCGCATCCTGGGCGATCTGGCGCGCCCGCTCGCGAGCCCGTTCGGAGAGATCTCCTTCGGCCAACGCCTGCAGACGCCAGGCAATCCGCCGAAACAGATGTTCCCTGTGCCGGGATCGCGTTTCTTCTTGAAACACGTTCCGATATTTCTCGCGCAGCGCCGTCAGGCTCGCCCTGCGCAGATTGTCAATTTCCATCAATACCGCAGTATCCACAGTTGTATACCTTTCTAATAAGGCGTTAACCACAGTGACATGAACGCTCTTTGCCGCCCCGGACGCAAGTAAAAAAAGGAAAGCAGGAAAGGCCGGAAGAGAAATGCTTTACGGCCGAGGCAAACTCAAGATCAACCGTTTGCGCTAGCCGCAGCGGCGCACTACCATCACGAGATACCTCAATCGGTCTCTGGTCCAACCACCGATCCAACACACCTGCCAATCACCGAAGCGGGAACCGAGCGTGACCGGTATCCGAAGGCGCAGGAACTTGGTTTCGAGTTTCATAGCTGTTGGCTGGTACTGCGTCCACACAGTCATGGCTCCGGGGCAGGGCACAGTCAAGTGGAAAGATAGTTTCCTCGGCAAGATTTCGTTTGCTAATTCCGCGCCAACAGTGGGATCGATGTCATCACCGCCGGCAACTGCCCGGGAAGGAGCATTCAATTGACAGCATCGATCACGGACGAGAACGGAATCGCCATCCCACCAATCGTCGCTTTAAGTTCAAATTGCCTTGCTTTTCCAGCAGACCAGAGTGATCCATGTCCATGACCGCAACAGCGCGGGTACAAGGAGAACGATTATGACGACATTTACCATCAACGAACAGAACGACATTGTGGCGTTTGCCACCATCGAAGAGGCTGCCGCCACCGCAGCCACTCCTTTCGACAGCTTCACCCGCCAGCAGGAATGGGGGAAACTCGCCGCTTCCTGGCCCAAGGAGAGGCTGGTAGCGATCTGGAACAGCCTGGCTGGCGTAAGGCCGGTGAAGCGCTTCCCCAACCACAAGGCCGCGGCCGGCCAAATCTGGACGCGCATCCAGGGCCTGGGCCAGAGCGCGGAGCCCGAAGCAGAACCGCCGGCGAAGGCGAAAGCGGAACCCAAGGCCAAGCGTGGCGTACCGGGCGCCAAGAGTGCGCCCGCGAGGGCGAAGACGGGCCAGAAGCCTATGGCGGCCAAGAATCCGCCCCACAGCAAAAAGGCCGCGAAACCGCAGGATGCGGCCGCACCGCGCGAAGGCAGTAAGACCGCCCAGGTGGTGGCGATGCTGCAGCGCAAGGGCGGGGCGACCCTGACCGAGATCATGCAGAAGATGTGCTGGCAGAAGCACACCGTCCGCGGGTTCATGGCCGGCGCCATGAAGAAAGCCGGTTACGCCATCGAGTCCTTCAAGCCTGAGGGCGGGGAGCGCACGTACCGGATCAACCGCTAGCGTGGGCAGTCACCACTCGCCCGCCCGGCTCCGGCCGTGGCGGGCTTTTTTGCTTGGTGGGCCTGCAGCGATGGCTTCTCCGCTGTCTCTCCGCCGTCAACCAAAAGGTTATAGGTTCGAGTCCTGTTTGGGGAGCCAAACGCATTCTTTACGAACCTCTCTCTCCCTTGGTTGACTACCCCCCAGCAAACGTTTCCGCAAAATGGCCCATACTCGCCGAAAAGGGCTCTCTCAGGAAGGTGAGCGCGGGTGGCTAGCTTGCCTGGGGAGGCACCACCGTCCGTTTCAAAGGGAACCTCTCACACTCTCAGTGGAGCGGTGCACGTTTGGTTAACTGCCGTCGGCATCAAGCTCGCGAACTCGGGTTCAACATCGTACCGACGTAGGCTGCCGCTCGGCGCGCCAAAGTGTTCCTTAGGAGCGGGGCGCCCGCGTGGCGGGACCAAGTGGAAAGGAACTTGGCGTGGCCCGAGCTGCTGTCGGACACTGAAGGAGTTCAGGCAGCGGAAGTAGGCCGGATGTTCAGTGGTGTTTTCAAACCCGATTAGGAGCGTGGTCCCAAGCTCCGTGCACCAAGCAGTGGTTACAGTCTGGGACACTCCAAGACTTTCGAGTTTGGCGGTTAGCTGGAGTTGCAGTTGGAAGCGGGTGCGCTCCGTGATGACGCGGATGCTGAATTGAATGAAGCGCTTGTCCCGTTCCTTGTACACGTTGCCGATAACGTCGGTTTCGATCCGCCGGCCATCTTTTGCTTTGAGCGTCAGATCCGGAAACCGGACGACCTCCTCGTCGCGTAGCCGGTGGAGCACGGACCTGCCCTCAGGGATGTCCTGAAGCGGCTGGCCCTCCCAGA
>JAOAPR010000077.1 GCA_025463005.1 Bryobacterales bacterium
TATCTCGGCCTGAGCTACACGTATCAGGTGGAGGCCGGTAACACCCTCGCAGATATCGTGCAGGCAATTGCCGACGGCATGAACGGGCCGACGTCGCCGTTACTTACCGCGACGCGAACTGGAACCACCATTCGCGTGTTTTACCCCAGCTCAGCAGGCGCGAACGGAAATAGGTTCGGAGTGTACTCATCGACAAGCGGATCGGCAACGTGGGACGCGACGGCTAAGACCCTGACTAATGGCACCTCGCCGACCAAATGGCGCGTTACGATCGACTTTTCTTCACTGGTCGATCGCAACGGTGTGAGCGTCCCGACCAACAAGGTCCGCAAGCTGCGATGGACGTATGCGGCGGACCTGCAAACGGGCGCGTTCGTGCGGAGCGAGTTCGCAGCGGTCATTTCGAACTGGAATGTGAGTGGAACGGGCCGTACCTATTCCGTCGCTGGACCGGGAAGCCGGCGGTTCGAAGACAACGCGGCCGGGATGACGTATAGCGGGTCGTGGACGGTAACGAGCGGAAACTTCTCGGGCGGCACGATTCATTCGACTCATACAGCAGGCGATGCCATCAGCTTCCAGTACGTTGCCGGAGAGTCGCATACGCTGTATGTGGGCACTCGATACACGGGCAATGGGGCGCAGATATCGACGGTGGTGGATGGGGGTACGGCGACTACGGTGAATCTTCGCGTGCCGGGTGAGGATGTACTGATTCGCTGGCCGGCTGGCACGTACGGCAGCGGAAGTCACACGGTCACCATCACGCATGCGGGTCCGGTGGGCGCCGACTTCTATTTCGATTTTCTCGAACTGGCGGTTCCGGCGACGGTACTTCTGGCATTTCCGGATCAGCCGCGGACGACTTTGGCGACCGACTGGGACACGGATCATTCGATCGCGCTTGCGCCGGAGCGAACGGCATGGCTGATCGACACGCTCGGGTTCAAGGGCCGGCAGAACCACTACGTGGGCGCCCTGTGGTTTTACGAGCTGGCGAATCCGGATAATGTGTACGCGACGGGAACCGTGACGTTGGGAGGGTCGCCTGAACCGGGAGAATTCGTCTCGATATTCCTGGGGCGCGACGACAATCCTCCAGACACGCCGCCCACTCAGATCCAGCGCGGGATGCACGGAGGCGACACGTTGGCGTCGATCGCGACCTCGTATGCTCAGGAGATCAACCGCGGCTATACCGGAGTGTGGGCGAGCGTGTCCGGCGCGGTCGTAACGATTTATTCGCGGTCGCTGGGAGCGGATGGCAATCACTTCACGCTGGACAAATCGACGACGAGCAGCACCTTGACGGTGAGCGTGTCGACAAGTTTCTCCGGGGGGCACACGGGCGAGTGGAGAACGGATCTGACGGCGGCACCGAGATTGAATCGCGCGATGCGGGACTGGAGCAAGAGTTTTTTCACAGCGCTGCACGGCTACGGGATCGACGTCGCGACTGCGTTTAGCACCGAGTTGCGCGACGTGGATCCAGCGGCGGCCGTGGGCATGGTCCAGCGAGGGCCAGCCGGTGATGCGATTCAACTCCAGACGCCGGCGTTCCAGACGAACTTTTCGACGGCAAGCTTGGATTTCTGGAAACAAGTATATCTGGATGCCGCCGCGATCCAGGCGGATGCCGGGTTGCAGCCGTACCTGCAATTCGGCGAGGTTCAGTGGTGGTATTTTCCGAATGACGGGTTGGGCAACCCTTTTTCTGCTATGCCGTTTTATGACGCCTGGACGGTGGGTCAGTTCCAGGCGCAGTTCGGAAGACCGCTGACGGTCTTTACCGATAACACAGCAGATCCGGCATTGTATCCCGATGAGGTTGGCTTTCTGTCGGCAGTGATCGGCAACTTTACTGACGCGATCATGACGCACGTGCGGGCGACGTACGCGACCGCGCGGTCCGAGGTGCTGTATCCGCTGGACGTTAACCAGACGGATTTCAATCGGGCGATCAACTATCCGTCGAGCCAGTGGACGGCGACAACGCTCGATTGTCTGAAGACGGAGGGTTTCGGCTTCACGCTCCAGCGGAATCTGGATAAGAGCGAGCTCACCATGCGGCTGACTGGATTCCCTGTCTTTCCGGCGACGCAGCGAAGCCATCTGGTGGGGGTGGGCGACCCGACAACGCCATGGGTGAAAGAAGCCCAGTTTGCACAGGGAATTGGCTTCGAGAGCGTGGTGTTGTTTGCGCTGGATCAAATGTGTCTGATCGGATATCCGCTGCCGCTGCCGGAGACGTTCCGGCGCAGCGTAAGGATGGGGAGTTAAACTGGATTCTGGTTGCTCCACGTCCAGAACGTTTCTAAGGTGTATCGTTTGTACCGACGGCCGTTGGACCGGCTGACGGAAATCCTGCCGTTTCTTCCGCACCAACCACCCTCGGAGTTCTGGGCCCTTCGCGACGTGAATCTGAGCGTGGAGCGGGGCGAGGTTCTAGGCGTCGTCGGCCCGAATGGAAGCGGAAAGAGCACACTTCTACAAATCATCTGCGGGATTCTGGAGCCGACGCGCGGCCGCGTGCTGGCGAGCGGGCGGATCGCAGCACTGCTCGAGCTAGGCGCGGGATTCAATCCGGAATTCAGCGGGCGCGAGAACGTTTTCCTGAACGGCGAAATCCTGGGGATCTCACGGCCGGAAATGGAGCGCGTGTTTCCCGAGATCGAGAAGTTTGCCGAGATCGGCAGCTTCATGAACCGGCCGGTGAAGGAATATTCCAGCGGGATGTACGTGAGGCTGGCCTTTTCCACGGCGATTCACGTGGATCCGGAGATCCTGATTGTGGACGAGGCGCTGGCGGTGGGGGACGCGATTTTCGCCAACCGCTGCATCAAGAAATTCGAAGAGCTGAAGCAGCGCAAGGTCACCGTGTTGTTCGTTTCGCACGATCTGGGACTGGTCAAAAGACTCTCCGATCGCGCAGCGCTGATGGTGGATGGCCGCGTGGCGGCATACGGCGCACCGAGCGAAGTGGTGAATCGTTACGTCGGCATGGTGCTCGAAAGGCAGGATGCGCCCCGGACTGGCGGCGAAGGTTTCGGTGGCAGTTACCGGCACGGGGACGGTGCGAGCAAGATCCTGGCGGTGGAGATGCTGCCGAGCAAGAGCGTGGCCCCTGGGGAACCAGTGACTATTGTGGTACGAGCTAGAGCGGAGAAGGATCTCGAGAATCCCGTGGTAGGCATCCTGATTCGCAACCGGCTGGGTATTGACGTGTTCGGAACGAACACGCGGATCGAGCATGTCGATCCAGGCTGTGTGCGCGCGGGCGAGACGTTCGAGGTCGAGTTTGGATTCGATTGCTTGCTGACGCGGCAGGACTATACACTGACGGTTGCCACTCAGTATCCGGACGGCTACAGCCAGGATTGGCTCGACGATGTAATTTCGTTCTCAGTAGTGGACGCGCGCGACGTGGCGGGGCTGGCGAGTTTCCGGACGCGCGTGAATTGGCGACGGATATCGAAATGAGACTGACAGAAATCCAAACGGCGCTGCGCGAAGAAGGACTGGACGGCTGGCTGTTCTTCGATCATCACCACCGTGATCCGCTGGCTTATCGCGTGTTGCAGTTCACGCCCGGCTCGATGGTGACGCGCCGGTGGTATTACTTCGTGCCGGCCAGCGGCGAGCCTCGCGGGTTGGTTCACAAGATCGAGGCCGAGACGCTGAAGGATCTGTCGGGCGAAATCAAACTGTATGCGGGCTGGCAGGAATTGTTGGAAGGTCTGCGCGGCATCCTAGGGGTGAGGCCAGGAGCAGCGCGTCGCGTCGCGATGCAGTATTCGCCGAACTGTGCCGTTCCTTATGTGGCGATGGTCGACGCCGGAACGGTGGAGCTGATTCGCGGGATGGGAGTCGACATTGTGACGTCGGCGAACCTTATCCAGGTCTTCGAGGCGCGATGGAGTGAGCGGCAACTGGAGCATCATCTGGAGGCGGGCCGGCGGATCGACAAGATTCGGGGCGACGCGTTCGCGCGCATTTCAAGCAAGGTCCGCGCAGGCGAGCGGGTCACCGAATGGGAGATGCAACAGTTCATCCTGGAGCAGTTTCGCGCGGGTGGGTTGTTTACCGATCACGGGCCCGATGTGGCGGTGAATGCGAACGCGTCGAATCCGCATTACAATCCGACGCAGGAGCGGAGCGCCGAAATCCGGCGCGGAGACCTGGTGCTGCTGGACATGTGGGCCAAGCTCGACGTGCCCGACGGTGTGTACTACGACATCACCTGGGTGGGATATTGCGGCGAGCGGCCACCGGACGCGATAGAGAAGGTGTTCGGGATCGTACGCGATGCGCGTAATAAAGCGATCGCGCGAGTTAAGAGTGCGGTAGCGGCGAAAGAGCCGCTGTATGGATATCAGGTGGATGATGCGGCGCGGGCACACATCCAGGGCGCGGGGTATGCCGATTCCTTTTTTCATCGCACCGGACATTCGATTGGCACGGAGGTTCACGGCACCGGGGCCAACATGGACAATCTGGAGACACACGACGAGCGTCGTGTGATTCCCTGGACGTGCTTTTCCGTCGAGCCGGGAATCTACTTGCCGGAGTTCGGCGTGCGGTCGGAAGTGGATGTGTTTGTCGACGATACCAGCGCGCGCGTGACCGGAGAGATTCAGGAAAAACTCATTTTGCTGTGACCGTGGCGCGGGCTGCGTCCAAAGATGCTTCGATGGATGCGATCCAGGACTCGATGCGCCGCTGTTCGGCGCCGGCGCGCTCCAGAGCGTCGGACGTCTGTTCGCGAGCGGGGCCGCCTGTCACATTTCGTACCTGCACGAAGCCTTGGGGATCTAGGCAATTTTCGATCTCCTGTTGCGTAAGCTTCAGCGTAGGACGAGACCTCAGCAGCGCCTCGGCCAGCGAGGCCGGATCGTCGTGTGGGTCGCAAACCCTTACAGCGTTGGCGACCAGCGCGTGCGCTTCCCGGAAGCTCAGCCCTTCGCGGCGGACTAACGTATCGGCCAGCTCAGTGACAGTCAGGAAATTCCGTCGCGCGCGATCGGCCATGAGCGCGGTGTCTACCTGCGCGGTTCCGAGAGCACCGGCCAGCAGACGGAGGGAACGGCGAGCGTCAGCGAACATTGTAAAAACCAGCGGCTGAAGATCGTCTTCGCTGTCGTTTATGTCGCCGAAGGGCGTATTGTGCGCGCAGGTGAGAACGGCCTGGGCTTCGCCAAACGCGCGGCTGGCCAGGATGCGTACATGCTCCAACGCGACGGGGTTGCGCTTCTGCGGCATGATGCTGGAAGTTTGCACGAACGCATCGGCCAATCGCAGATAGCCGAACTCGCGTGTCGACCACAGGAGCAAATCCTGAACCAGTTTGCCGATGTTCACCATCGCAACCGCGACGACGGCCGCGGTCTCCGTGATGTAATCGATCGCTGCGATAGCGCCGTAGGAATTCTCGGCGAGCCCGTCGAATCCGAGAAGGCGCGCGGTTACATCGCGGTCAATGGGAAACCCGGACGTCGTAATCGCAGCGGCACCCATGGGACTGAGGTTCACGCGTGCGAAGGCAGTCTGGAGCCGAGTGCAATCGCGCGCCAGGAATTCGATCGCGGCAAGTAGATAGTGCGCCAGAGTCGTCGGCTGCGCGGGCTGCGTGTGGGTGTGCGCCGGCATGACGGTCATGACATGCTTGCCGGCGAGCCGCAGCAGGACGGTACGGAGCTCCGCCAATCCACGCGCCACTTCGACCATTTCGCGCCGCGCGGCCATGCGATACAGCGTCACGGCAATATCGTTTCGGCTGCGGGCGGTGTGCATCTTGCCGGCTAACTCCCGGCCGGCGCCCTCCTCGAGTAAGCCTTCGATGAAGAAAAACAGATCCTCGCAACGTCCGTCGAATTGCGCCGCGGCGATGCGGTTCCGATCCAGCCCATGGAGCGCGGCAAGCAGTTTGCTCTCTTCTTCGTCAGTCAAAAGTCCGCAACCGGCCAGCATGCGCGTATGCGCGTAATGGATCTCAAGCAGCGCGCCCAAGAAATACTTCTTAGCGTCTTCGAAGTTGTGGATCAGGACCGTTTCAGCGTAGACCGGCGCGGGGAAGGGGTCGGACATACGTTCCTTCATGATACCCGGCGGGCGTAGTCGATCCCGCTCCATACTGTCAGCACAAATGTGATCCAGCCGAGAATCACCACGACGGCGAGGGGTGCCAGACCGGCTTCGTGGCCCACCGCAAAGAGCACATACGCGATCTGCGCCGCCGTGCTTGCTTTGCCCCATACCGAAGGCGGGAAGTCGCGACGAGTCTTGCGTGCCAGAGCTAGCGTGGCAAAGCTGAGGATCATCAGGTCGCGACCCAGCACGAAGATGGTCAGCGAAAACGGGATGACGCTCTTCAATCCCAGGACGAGGAACGACCCGCTTAGCAAAACTTTATCGGCGATAGGATCGAGCAGAGCGCCCAGCCGTGAGCCGGCCTTGAGCCGCCGGGCCAGGAATCCGTCCACCACATCGGTAATACTGGCGATGGCGAACCAGACCAGAGCTGTCCGGTAGCCGCCCGTCCAGAGCAGGTAAAGGATGTACGGGGCCACCAGCAGCCGCGCTGCCGTCAGCAGATTGGGGAGCTGCGTCAATCCCTGATTATCGCGTGCCTGACTATTGCGCGATCCGGCGCGCTATCTGAAGGTGAAGCCGAAACGTGTGTTTACGACACCAGGGCGTGCGTCACCCGCCCGGCGAGCTGATCGAAGCTGAGGATCTCATACAGCGTCGGATCGTTCATGATGCGGTTGACCAGAGCGAAATGCATCGCATGGCCGGCCTTTTCCGCAATCACGTGCCCCAGCAGCGGCTTTCCGATCAACGCGAGATCTCCGATCAGGTCCAGCGCCTTGTGCCGGCAGCATTCGTCCGGAAAGCGCAGGCCGCCTTCGTTGAGAATCGAGGTCCGGTCGAAACATACCGCATTGTCGAGCGACGCCCCGCGGATCAATCCCATGTTGCGCATCTGATCCAGCTCGTATTCAAAGCCGAACGTGCGCGCCGGGGCGATTTCCGCCGCATAGCGCTCGGGAGTAACTTCGATTTCGAGCGTCTGGCGCTCCACCAGCGGATGCTGGAAAAAGACTTCGCACGTTAACAGGAAACGATCCGAGGGTAGAATCGTGATGCGCTTGCCGCCGCCTTCTACCGATACTGGCCGCCGGATGCGCAGGTAGCGCCGCCGCTTGCGGTATTCGCGGATCCCGGCGGCGCGAATCAGCTCGACAAAGGGCTGTCCGCTGCCATCCAGAATAGGCACTTCCAAGCTGTCGATCTCAACATAGGCGTTGTCCACGCTCATGCTGTAGAACACACTGAGCAGGTGCTCGGTGGTCGAGATCAGCACGCCCTGCCGCATCAGGCTGGTGGCGTAGCTGACCTTTTGAACGTGGCGCCAACTGGCGGGAATCTGGAAACCGTCCAGATCGGTTCGGACGAAAACGATGCCGGTGGAAGGGGGCGCCGGGAGGATGCGAATCCGGACCGGGACACCTGAATGAAGCCCTACGCCGGAGGCCGCGACCGGTCGTTGGACGGTCGTTTCAAATCTCAGAAATATGCCTCCCCGCTATCCCTAACCCAGGCATCAATGAGTACTGACGGTTATTGTAACAACCGGGAGTACATAATCGGTAGCTTTCTGAAAAAAAATGACTTGCTGTCCCGGTACCGTGTCTTTTAGGACACAGCCATGGTATCTTTTGTGTCGAATTCGCAAATACAAGGAGCCTCATATACCATAAGGTAGGTGCCGCGTCTCTTCCTGATTGATTCCTTTGGGTTCATTTTTCGCGCTTATCACGCCCGAGCCCGTTCTGGAGCGCCGCCGATGCGCACCGGCGCTGGATTTTCGACGGAAGCGGTGTACATTTTTCACAACATGGTGCGGAAGCTCCGCACCCAGCACCAGCCCGATTACCTCACTGCGGTTTTTGAAAGCCAAGGCCCCACCTTCCGCGATGAGGTCTTTGAGGCATATAAAGCAACGCGTACCGAAACTCCTCCCGATCTGCTGGAGCAGATTCCGTGGATTCGCAAAACCCTGGAGGCGATGCGGATTCCTGTGCTCGAGTATCCGAACTTTGAAGCCGACGACGTGATCGGCACGCTGGCGCGGCGGGCGGTCCAGCAGGGTGTGGACGTGGTGATCGTTTCCAGTGACAAGGACATGCTGCAGTTGGTCAACGATCGCGTCTGCATGATCAATCCGATGAAGGACGATCTATGCTACGACGCGGCGGAGACCGAGAAATACATGGGCGTGCGTCCGGATCAGGTGGCGGACCTGCTGGCTCTGAAGGGCGATTCGGTGGACAATATCCCCGGCGCTCCGGGTATCGGAGATAAAGGCGCGCGCGATCTGATCGCACGGTTCGGCTCCGTCGAAAACGCGATCGAACATGCGGGTGAAGTTGAGCGAAAAACGTACCGGGAAAGTCTGCAAAACCATCGCGACCAGATTCTCCTGAGCAAGAGGCTCGCGACGATCCACACCGACGTTCCGGTGGAAATGGACTTGGAAGCGCTGGCGTTGCGCGACCCTGACGTCGAGTCCTTACGCGAACTTTATCGCACGCTCGAGTTTTCGAGCCTTCTGCGCGATTTGGCGCCCGCCCCGGCGGCTCCCCAGCATCGCGACTATCAGCAGCTCAGATCGGAAGCCGAACTGGACGCGTGGCTGAACACCATTCCTCCCGATGCACCCCTAGCGGTTGCTGTCGGTGAAATGATGGAGCAGACTGTCCTCGGATTCTCGGTTCAGCCGGGCGTGGCCCGGTCGCTGACTCTGGCCGAAATTCCGGCGCGTGCGTCGATAGGTCACGACCTGAAAGCGTTGGTCCGCCGTTTCGGCGACACGCCTGGTTTGTGTCACGACGTGATGCTGTACGGATTCCTGCTATCGGCCGACCCGGGTTCCGCGGACCTCGGGAGGTTGTCAGAAAAGTATCTCGAGCGTGCGGTTGATCCTGATCCCGCCGCGCAGGCCGATACCATCGTGTCGCTTTACCAAACATTGCGCCCCCAGGTCGAGTCGCAGAAGCTGGCCGAGATCTATGACACTATCGATCTCCCGCTGACTCGGGTGCTCGCGCGCATGGAAGATATTGGGGTCCGCGTGGATCCCGTGCAACTCCGGCACATGAGCGGGCGCATGGAAGCGGAGATCGCGCGCCTCTCCGCCGAGATTTTTGAGCTGGCCGGTAAGAGCTTCAATATCAATTCCCCACAGCAGTTAGGGAAAGTGTTGTTTGAAGATTTGAGCCTGCCCGCGCCGACCAAGATGGGCAAGGGTAAAGTGATCTCGACCGCCGTAGGCGTCCTGGAGGACCTGGCTGACGAGTACGAAATCGCCGGCAAGGTGCTGGAGCACCGCCAGCTCTCGAAACTCAAGGGAACCTACGCCGATGCGCTGCCGGTCCTGATCGATCCAGCCACCGGCCGTGTTCACACAACGTTCAATCAAGCCGGCGCAGCCACCGGGCGCCTGTCGTCTTCCAATCCGAATCTCCAGAACATCCCGATTCGTACCGAGCTGGGACGCGAGATTCGCGCGGCTTTCGTTCCGGAGCCCGGCTGGAAACTGATTGTCGCGGATTATTCGCAGATCGAGCTGCGCCTCCTCGCGCACATGTCCCACGACCCTGTGCTGATGGAAGCGTTCCGCAACGGCGAGGATATTCATACGCGCACGGCGGCCGAGGTTCTGGGCATTCCGCCGCTGATGATCACGCGCGAGCAACGCAATAACGCGAAGGCCGTCAACTTCGGCATCGTGTATGGACAGACTCCGTTCGGATTGTCGCGCCAGCTCGGGATTGAACGGAAGCAAGCCGAGCTGTACATCCGCGCTTATTTCGAGCGCTACGCGGGTGTGCGCCGCTTCATCGACAACACCATCGCCGAAGTTCGCCGTACCGGCATGTCCGTGACCCTCTTCGGCCGCCGCCGTCCGATTCCCGATATGAGCAGCCGCAACCCCGCGGCTCGCAATTTCGCCGAGCGTATCGCGGTCAATACTCCCCTGCAGGGCACCGCCGCCGATATGATTAAGCTGGCGATGATCCGGATCGCGGAAAAACTGCGGGGCAGAGAAGCCCGGATGCTGCTGCAGGTCCACGACGAGCTGGTGTTCGAAGCTCCGCCTGGTGAGGTCGACGAGGTCCGAGCCATGGTGAAAACCGAAATGGAGAGCGTGCGCAAGCTCGATGTTCCGCTGCTGGTGGACGTCGGCGTCGGCGACAACTGGCGGGACGCCAAGTAGACGGATGGGCGTGCTTCGATCCCACCGCACGTTTTTTCTCTTCCTCGCGCTCTACACCGTAACGCTGGTCCTGCTGATTCCGGTGAAGCCGCTTTGGGTCGACGAGATTATTGATCTCGGCGGAGTTCGCGACGTCTCCGATGTCCACGGCGTGCTCGACTTCGTCCCGAGCAACGCTGGAGGAGTTCCTCTCGGGTATCTGGTCGATTTCGCGATGATCCGATGGTTTGGATATTCCGTCTTCGCGGTCCGGCTGCCATCGGTGCTGTTCACCGTGCTGACGTGCGCGGGCGTCTACATGCTTGGGCGGCAAACCCGTCTGCGCTGGCCGCTGCTGGCAGCGATTCTTTACGCGGTCTCTCCCATGGCTCTACGGTACGGGCTTGAGGCGAGACCCTATGCGCAGGCCGCGTGCTGGAGCGTGTTCGCGACAGTCGTATTTGTCTCGCTAACTCGGCGGCCGGCGCTCTGGAAATCGGCGTCGTACGCTGCCCTGGTCGCGGCGGGTCTGTACACGCAGCCGTACAGTATCTTCGTTCCGGTCGCGCACCTGATCTGGCTCGCTTTCGTCAAGGCGAAACGCCGTGTGATTTGGCTTGCAGCACCCGCCGTGGCAGTGGCCTCGCTCGCATTCCTTCCGTGGTTCTTCAAGACACACGCGGCGTGGCAAGGCGCAGTGACGTCGGGTGTGCGATTTGCCGTCAGCGGCAAGGATCTCATGGTGATTCCGCACGAACTGATGGGCACGGGTTTCGCTGGCGCGGCTCTCACACTGATCGCAATCGTCGTGGCGCTCGCGTGGTCGTCTTGGAGCAAGGAGGAAAAGCTCTTCTGGGTTCTGTACACCACCATTCCCCTGATCCTCGTACCGGCCGCGGATGCCTACTTCGGATACTTCTTGGCCGCGCGGCAAGTGATCTTCGTCCTGGTCCCGATCAGCGTGCTGATCGCGAGATGCGCGGACGTGCGCCGCTGGGGCATCGTGCTTCCCGTAGTGTTGTTGGGTGCGATGGTGTACGAAGACGTTCGATGGGTCCGGCGGCCGGGCGAAGGCTGGCAGGCCGCGGCGGCGCAACTGAACGAGGCAAGCTGCACGATTTTCCTCCCGAGCGGCGCGCGAACGATGTACGTCTTCTTCGAGCCGCAGCTTCGCGCCTGTGATGAAAACAACTTAATGACTTTCGAGACCATTGCGCTGGCCCTAAGTCCCGATCACCCCGCATCCGCCTACGCCGACGCACAGCAGAAACTGGCCCAGGCAGGATTCCGGAAGATCGCCGATCTGCGCACGGCCGAACCACGTATCGAGCTGTATCGGCGGTAAGACCCCACTGAGATTGAGCCCGGCTTCGGTTCCGGTTTATTATGGAACTATGAAACGTTTGTTCCTGCTGGTGCCAGCCCTCTCCCTTTTTCTCATCCCCGCGCATGCTCAGAGTTTCCCGGAAGGCCCGGGCAAGAGCGTGTTTGAGAACACTTGCGGAGGATGCCACGGAGCCGATATCGTGATCGGCCAGACCGGCACGCGCGAGGTGTGGCAGGATACCGTGGATTCCATGCGCGGCCGCGGCGCCACCGGGACCGACGACGACTTCAAGCTCATCGTCAATTACCTGACCAAGTATTTCGGTGTTCCCGTGAACGTCAATCAGTCCACCGCGAAGGATCTTGCAAGCAATCTCGATATCACCAGCGACGAAGCCGAAGCGATGGTCAAGTACCGCACGGACAAGGGCAACTTCAAGGAATGGGCCGACCTGTCCAAGGTCCAGGGCCTCGACGTTAAGAAGCTCGAACCTATCAAGAGCCGCATCAAGTTCTAACCAGATCTTTTAGGGATCCATCCAGATAGTCGAGCAGAGCCGCGGCCCCATCGCCAGACTGCGGCAGCGGCAATCGCAGAACTCCCGCAGGCGTGAACTGCGCGCCCGGTCGAGACGAAACCAGGGTCATCAGCCGCGCAGGCTCGATTTTTGAACCCGGATGGAACTTGATATTCAGCGCTCCACCCCGGCGATCGACCGCTTCAATCCCGATTTGCTGGGCATTGCTTTTTAGCAAAGCGAACCGCAGTAGCGTCTCGACCGCATCCGGCAGCGGGCCGTAGCGATCCCCCAGGTCCGCCCGCATAGCCTCGGCCTGCTCGGCGTCCCGCACGTCGGCGATGCGCTTGTACGCGCGCAATCGTTGCTGCTCGTCGGCGATGTAGTCGGGCGGTATGCGGATGTCGAGTCCCAGGTTCAGCGCCGAATGGACTTCCAGCGGAGCTTCTTCTCCCTTGAGCTCCCGCACCGTTTCCTCCAGCAGCCGGACGTAGGTGTCGAACCCCACCGCCGCGATGTGCCCATGCTGCTCACCGCCCAGGAGATTGCCGGCGCCGCGCAGCTCCAGATCCAAGGCAGCGATCTTGAATCCAGCGCCCAGGTCTGAAAACTCGCGAAGAGCTGCCAGCCGTTTGCGGGCGATCTCCGACAGCTCGGTGTCGCCTGGGACCAGCAGATAAGCATACGCGCGCCGGTTGGAGCGTCCCACGCGGCCCCGAAGCTGATACAGCTCGGAGAGGCCGTGCCGTTCGGCGTGATCGATGATCATGGTGTTCGCCAGCGGAATATCCAGACCGTTTTCAACGATGGTGGTCGAGACGAACACGTCGTATTCGTGGCGCATGAAACCGAGCAGCACGCGCTCCAGCTCCGCCTCGCTCATTTGTCCGTGGCCGACGCCGATGCGGGCTTGCGGAACCAATTCCTGGATCCAGGCGGCGCGCGTGAAGATCGAATCGATCCGGTTATGGACGAAGTAAACCTGCCCGCCGCGGCTCAGCTCCTGCTCGATCGCGGTGCGGACCAGCTCGGGATTGAAATGCGCCACTACCGTGTGAATCGCCAGGCGATCTTTAGGCGGCGTCTCGATCACGCTCATATCGCGGATCCCCAGCAGCGACATGTGCAGCGTGCGCGGAATAGGAGTGGCGCTCATGGCCAGCACATGGACGTTCTTCCGCATCTGCTTGAGACGCTCTTTGTGGCGGACGCCGAAGCGTTGCTCTTCATCGACCACCAACAGTCCGAGGTCGCGGAACTTTACGTCTTGCGAGAACAGGCGATGCGTTCCAATCGCGATATCGATGCGGCCGTCGGCCAGCTCCTCGATAGATTTCTTGAGTTCTTTGGCAGGGCGCAGGCGCGAGAACATTTCGATGCGCACCGGAAAGGCCGCGAAACGCCGTTTGAACGTCTCGAAATGCTGGAAGGCAAGCACGGTAGTAGGCGCGAGTACCGCTACCTGTTTGCCATCGCCCAGAGCCTTGAATGTCGCCCGCATGGCGACTTCGGTTTTTCCGAACCCGACATCGCCGCACAATAGCCGGTCCATGGGATGCGGCGATTCCAGATCGCGCTTGATTTCCTTGGTGGCGGTGAGCTGGTCCTTGGTTTCGGTGAATTCAAAAGCGTCTTCAAATTCGCGCTGCCAGTTGGAATCGGGCGACAACGCGATGCCTTCCGCCATGCGCCGCTCGGCGTAGAGCTTGAGCAACTCATCCGCCATGTCGCGCATTTTTGCTTTGACCCGGGATTTCTTCGCCGTCCAAGTCGACCCACCGAGCCGATCGAGCGGGGGCGGGGAATCTCCGCCGCCCCGGTATTTCTCCACCAGGTCCATGCGCGTGAGTGGCACATACAGCTTGGCTTCGCTCGAATACTCCAGCAGCATGAAATCGCCCTTTTGCTCGCCCTGTACGATCTCGCGAATGCCGAGGAATTTTCCGACGCCGTGTGTGGTGTGCACCACGAAATCGCCCGGCTTCAGATCGGCCAAGTCGGCGGCAAAGGCCGCCATCTGACTTTTGCTGGGTCCCGGCTGGGCGACCATTTCGGACGAACCGAACAAATCCTCGGACCCGATGAAGGCGATTTGGGATTCCGGAAATACCGCGCCGCGGCGGACCAGGCCCTTCACGAGATACGTGCTCGCGACCGGCCCGGCAAGATAGGAGCGCTCCGCGAGATACGGAGACGCCGCCTCGTTGGGCGCGAGCCCCAGTTGGAAAGGAACCGAATATTCGCGCAGCACGTCGGCCAGGCGCTCCAGCTCTCCATTGGACGGCGCGAAGAACGCCACGCGATTCCCTCGCTCCACCAGGTTCTTGGCTTCGGCGACGGCCACCTGCATGTTCCCCTGGAAAGCGAGCGAAGGCCGGCTTGCAATATGCGGAGTATCCGCTCCCAAATGCAGCTCGCGCAGGTTCACTACGGGACCAGTGAGCGATTTTTCGAACTCCGGCCAATCGAAAAAGTTCGCCGAGGCGAGATCGGCAGTCTCGGGATGTTCGGCCTTCAGTTGATCGAGACGCTTCCACAGGCGCTCGGAGGCGGAGCGGATATCTTCAGGCTCGTCGAGAATCACGACGGGCTCGCGACCCAGGGCAAGGAGCGAGTGCTTTCGCGGCTCCTCGGCTGCAGAAGCGAACTCCCAGCCGGGAAACACGTCGCCGCGGCGGGGCTGCTCGAGCAGCGGCAAAATCTCGGCGTCCGGGACTTTAAGGATCGACCGCTGGGTTTCGACATCAAAGCGGCGGATGGACTCCACCTCATCGCCGAAGAATTCGATGCGAACGGGGCGGGCGCTTTCCGCGCCAAACACGTCCAGGATCCCGCCCCGGATGGAATACTCGCCGACCATTTCCACCGGATCGCGCCGTTCATAACCAATTGAACGCAGATGCGACTCGATGGTATCCAGCGGCAATTCTTCGCCCGTGCGAATCGCCAGCGCCAGCCGCCGGTAATACTCGGGATCGTGAGTCCGCAGCAGAGCCGATGCGGCCGGGGTGACGGTGATCGGAGCCGAGCCGGCAGCCATCCTCCATAGTCCGATGGCCCGCTGCTCGCTGATCTCGGTGTGGGGAGAAAGCCTCTGCCCGGGCAGTACGTCGAGCGCGGGGAGCAACGCCGGACGGCCTACCTCGGGCCGCCCGATCAGTAAATCGAAAAATGTTCCCGTAAGTTCGGCCAGCACCTCCGCGCGCTGGTTGTCGGCGATCACGATCAGCGGTCGCTCGGTAACCTGCCACAGCAGGACCGCGTACAGCGCCTTGGCGGTGGGCGTCAAACCCGCCAGCGAAAACGGTCCGGAATCGTGCCGCAGAATGGACGAGACCAGGTGCTGGAATGCCTCGTCCCGCCCGAGGGTTTGAAAGAGGTCGCGAACGGAGGGATGGGTCACCGGCAGTTTCATTGTACTGGTGAATACAAAAGAGCCTTAATGGTCTCAGATGTTCCGGCCGCATCAGATCCTGAGCGTCGAGATTAACCGCAACATCATCCGCAGCGAAATCGAGGGCGGCGTCTACT
>JAOAPR010000321.1 GCA_025463005.1 Bryobacterales bacterium
ATGGGCTTCTCGCTCATTGGGAGCTCCTGTCTTGAGGTTGGAGTGCTTGAACCCCTCAATCCTCAAGACGGAGCGCCCGCCCGTCACTTGCGCTCGTTCAAATAGTTACTGCGGCAGACGTAATCGCTTGACTGCGCCGCCAGCCCCTCCCGCGTGAGCGGGTTCGTTCTTTGGCGCTAAGCGGCCGTTCATTCGCAAAACAGCATTCAGCCCTCTTCCCCAACAATGGTTTTCAAGCAGACTTTTGAAGAAGATATCGTAGATTCGACGGGTGTGGTGAAAGGCGGTAGCGCTCCCCCGCTGCTACCAAGGCCGGCGCACCCTGTTTTCGATCTCGCTTCGGGACAGCCCGAGATCGCGGAGCATGCGGTCGTCCAGCTCGGCGAGCTCGGCCGCGGCGCGGCGGGCGGCCAGTTCAGCTTCGATGGCTCGTTTCACCATCGTCACAAACGCTAATATTCGCGCAACGAGGCGTCGCACGATCGGACGCGACCGCCCCCGTCGCCGCCCGACGACGCCGTGGATTTCATAGAGCGATACTTTCGAGTGCATTTCCATTTTCGTTTTCTCCTGTCTTGCATTGCCGCAACGATCGACGCTCGCGCGCGATGAGCCGCTCGCAGGCGTCGTCCGTCGCTGTCAAAAAAACTGGTCTACGCGCGCGAGTTCGGCGCAGCACTTCTTGCCTGCCTGTGAAGGCTTGCGAGTTGCTCCGCGGCGGCAGGATTCTGATCCGGCGGCAGCGGGATCGCAGAACTGAAGACGTTGCCGGGATCGCAGTGCCGCTTGACCATGGCCAGCCGTTCGGCGTTGGGACCAAAGCTTGCGGCCGCGCGGTCCGCCTCGCCCGCGACCAGCAGATTCGGATATCCGCCGGGAAGGGCGATCCGCTTGAAAGCCTGCCGCGTGTCGCGGACCCAGTGCTGATGCCGGCGCTCTTCCAGCCGGTCCGACCGGTCGGGGAACGACGCGAGGATTTCGATCAGCACGTGGTCGCGACGAAGGCCGAAGGCCGTCGCCTCCACCGGCACGCGGGAGGCCGCGCCTCTGAATTCGTGGGTCAAGATCGCGCACCCGGCCGATACGCCCTTGGCCATGGCCTCGACGATGATTTCGGCGGTATCCTCATTCAACGCCGGAAGCGAACAGGTTTCCATGAAGACCCGCTGCCCGTTCACGATAAAAGGATCGAAGACCGAGAGCGAAGCTCCGTAGCGGACCGCGTCCACGCTGTTGTCGAGCAGCGTCCCAAGCTTGAGCAAGGGAGCGATATGCGCGTCGCCGCCACCTTGCCGACCCGACCATGTCGGCACGAGCAGGATCACCGGCCCGCCGTCCGGACCGGCGACCGCGCAGACCTGGACGGTCAACTCATCGGGCAGGGAAGGCGCAATCTCGGCAAAGCGCCGCAGAACCGTCCCGGCTTCAGAGAAGGGATAGACCAGCACGCCCGAGACGACGTTGGGCAGTTCGTGCAGACGAATGCGCATCTCGGCCACGACGCCAAAATTTCCGCCGCCGCCACGCAGGGCCCAGAACAGATCCTCTTCGTTGCCCGACTCGGCGGTGACGATACGTCCGTCCGCCAGAACGATGTCGGCGGCGATCAGATTGTCGAGCGCAAGACCGAAGCGGCCGATCAATGGCCCATAGCCGCCGCCCAGGGTAAGCCCGGCCATGCCGACCGCGCTGCATGAACCGGTCACGGCGGCGAGGCCAAGCGGATCGGTCGCCGTGAGGACATCGACGGCGCGGGCACCTCCCGAGATGCGCGCGCTGCGCCGGTCGGGGCTGACATGCACTTCCCTCATGCCGCTGAGATCGAGCACAAGTCCGTCGCACAAGGCGCGGCCGGCCCAGTCGTGTCCACTGCCGCGCGCCGACAGCGCAAGACCGGCGGAACGCGCGGCGGCGATGGCGAGTTGGATGTCCGCCATCGTGCGGCAATGAACGACCATGCGTGGCATGAGGCCAACCGGTTTGGCCCAGATCGCCGTCGCGGCGGCGTAACGGTCGTCGCCCGGCATCGACGTGCGACCGGGGAGTTGTCCGCCGAGTCCTCGCAGTGTGCTTTCGATCAGATCAGTCATCGTCTTCCGAGCTCCTCTGTCTCGTTTGGCTGGAATGCCCCCTCCTGTTGCGCGGCAAACGACGACTTGCCGGGTAAGGCACAACCGGTCGCGGCCGGCTGGCTATTCGATCTGGCTTCACGCCGACGGACTGCGAACGAGTGACCGTGCCGCAGCATGACTTCGGCGGCATGCAGCAGGTGTGCGGCATCAAAAGCCGCGGCCGGGCTATTGCACGTCGCGGCGATCACGATCCTGACGAGCAAATGAATGGACCAGCGCACGGCGGCCCGCGCGGAGCTGCCGCCTTTCAAGGCGGTGATGAAACAGAAGGCGCGCGGATCGGCGGCTGCCGCTAGTAGGCCAGACAAGTATGTCGACAATTGAAAAATCTCCGCTAATCAATTGGGGGCGCGGCTTACGCCTGGTCCGCTACGGCATTGTTTTCGGTGCGGGCAAAGCCATTACAGCCGTAACGCAGGCCGCCGCTGTCGCGTCATGTTTGCTTCGTCGCCGCTATATCTCAGGGACTGTTCGAGAGCAGCCTTGCCGATGGCCGCGGTGCAGACTCGATCGCAGCGACGATATTGCGGGCGTGATATCGAAAGAGATCGAGCAGCGGACGCCCAGCCGGTCCGCGCGAGTCCGGCAGGCCGAGCCGGCGCGCGATGTCAGGTTGGAGCGACCTGCTGAGACGGTCTTCGGCCCGACCTGCGAGCAAATGCAAATGACACCGCACCTACCACAGGAAGCGGTGCGCCTGGACCAGCCGCGACGGCTTGCGTGGCAAGGAGCGCCCCGAGGCGCAGGCGTTGGCCCAGAGTGCGCGCTGCAAGTCTCTGAGGCCACCGGGGCCTCGCTTCACGTCGGGCTCGTCCTCCAAGGCGTACACATCGCGCGGTGCATGGCGACGAGTGGGCGACAGGGCGCAGCCGACCGCGTCCCGCCAGCATTTCGCGTCGGGTCCGGCGAAACGCGCAGCAAGCTCGGCATCGAGGGCAGCAAACAGGCCCTGACAGCCCCACAGGTGCCGCCGGTCAACCAGGTCGGCAAGCACGGTGGGATTGTCCCTGGCAAGCTCGAGGCACTCCTGGACCGACCGCGCCGCATGATCCAGCACGAAGCCAAGGTCCCAGAGGCAGGCAACCACGGCGCCAATGCAAGCTTGCGTCGCCGGCGCGACAGTTCCGGCGCTGCTTTCGGGGAGGAGAAAGAGCAGGTCGAGGTCGGAGCCGGGGGCGAGTTCTCTTCGTCCGTAGCCGCCCGCCGCAATCGCGGCGAGTGGGGCGACCATGCTCCGATAGCGGATTCCGCTCGATATCGATGCAATGTGGAGCAGGCCGATCACCACGCTGTCCGCAAGCCGCGCCCGGCCGCGCAGATATTCCTCGGCCGAGCCGCCTGATTCGAGCCGTTCGCGCAGGATGTCATGCGCGTGCGCCACCATCGGTCGAAGCCGTCTCACCCGATTGAGCCCTTCGCCGGGTCCGCTTTCGCTGGCAAGGGCGCGCAATGCGTGACGGATCTTGGCCGTCGGCGCCGTGCCCGAATAGGCGTTCGGAGCGCAGGAGCCGGCGCGTGGTTTTGACGTTAAGGGCACACAAGGGTGAAAAACCTAACTGAATTTGCACCCGTCGAGCCAAAAACCTAAGTCTTTTCAAACGTCTTTGTCTAACTGAAATTGCGACGGTTCCTTCCTTTGTCCATCGGAATCTGCGTCTCATGTCGATATGTCCATCGGAAACTGCTTTTCGTTGCCGCGGCGTCCATCGGAAAACGCGTCTCGTTACGCGACGCGCAAACGACGGCGCGCCGACATATTGCCGACGTTCCGAGTCACATTTCTTTGGGAAGACTAGACGAATTCGAGCGGGTGGCAGCGCGCGATCTCGCGTTCCATTTCTTCGACCGAAGGCGCTTTTCCGAGCCTCGGTATAAGGCGGTACCCCGACGGATTCCGCGCCTCTTTCCATCCGAACCCGCGCTCGATGAGCGCCTGCGCCGCTGCGCGATGGATCTTCGCCGGCGTCAACCCCGTGTCGGTCATGCCGGCCCTGACTATAGCTCTTTGCAACAGATTCCAACCGGTGCTCGTGTTGAGCCTGCGGGTCAGGACCAAAAGCGGAGAATCCGGTGCCGGCGGCAGTGGACGTGCGGCATGTGCCGCGGCGTTGATCGCGCCGAGAGCCGCGTCAGACGGCCAGATACAACGCTCTCGACCGGTACCACGCCCGACCAGGACCGTATGTGCCCGAAAGTCTCGAAGCGTTAGACCTCCAATTTCCGAGAGAAACGCGCCACTCGCGACCAGATGCATCATGGCCAGGACGACGCGTTCTTGATGTGCGACGTCGCCTATCAGACCGTCGAAGCATCTTACGAAGCTTTCCTGGGACGCGACCAGGCGCTCGACGTCCACCGACGAAACGGCAAAATCGGTTGCCTTATCGACGATCAAGGGTCTTTCGAGTGCCATAGCGGGGTCGTTCTTGATCAGGCCCCATTCGAGCAACGCCGCAAAAATCAAGCGCATCGTGCTCAGTCGACG
>JAOAPR010000108.1 GCA_025463005.1 Bryobacterales bacterium
TCCGGCTCACGATGCCATGGCCGGCTTGGTTGCCGCGAAAGACGCGAAAGAGACGCCGTGATTCGCTGTGACCCGGAGGATGCTCCCGCGCACACCATCCCTAACGATTGTTAATTAACCAACGCGCATCTCCTTGCGTCAGTTAGCCTGTCTTTCGCAGTTCGCGGCAATTTTGTTCAATTTTCGGCGGTTCGCAGGAGGTAACCCCCGTGGGCGCAACACGGGAATTTTGAAAATCGTTGTAGTGAAGACCTACCCACTATCTCTGAGTTGAGTTTTCTGTCATGCTGCTGCTTCGATGTTTTTGCGAAGCACAATGCGGAAGAAAGACGGCAAGGATCACCGGTATTTCAGCATTGTAGAAAATCGCCGCCTCACGTGCGGCAAGATGGCGCAGCGCACGGTTCTGTACTTGGGCGAGGTGAACGACAAACAAGAGACGGCGTGGCGCAAGAGCTTGGAGGTCTTCGACGAGGAGGAGCAGCGGCCGCGCTCGCTAAGTCTGTTTCCGGAGGATCGTGAACTTCCCGCCGATGCGATCGACGGCCTCCAGGTGAAACTGAGTGGGCTGGAATTGAGGCGTGCCCGCGCGTTCGGCAACTGCTGGCTAGGGTGCGAGTTGTGGCATCAACTGGGTCTGGACAGTTTCTGGCAGCAGCGCTTACCCGATGGGCGCGAAGCGGTGAGCTGGGAGAAAGTGCTGCAGTTGCTGGTGGTGAACCGGCTGATCGATCCGGGCAGCGAGTGGCGGGTGCATCGGCAATGGTTTCTGGAAAGCGCCATGGATGAGTTGCTGGGCGTGGATTTTGCGGTTGCCGAGAAGGACCGTCTCTATCGTTGCCTGGATCGACTGCTGGAGCACAAACAAGATCTGTTCGTGTGGCTACAACGGAAGTGGGCGGATCTGTTCCACGCCGATTTCGAAGTGCTTCTCTACGATCTGACGAGCACCTACTTTGAAGGCGAGATGGAAGAAAATCCGAAAGCCAAACGCGGCTACAGCCGTGACGGCCGGCCGGATTGTTTGCAGGTGGTGATTGCGCTGGTCATCACCACCGATGGGTTCCCGCTGGCTTACGAGGTGATGGACGGTAATACGTCGGACCGTGCCACGCTGCGCGGATTTCTGGACAAGATCGAGTCCACCTACGGCAAAGCGAAACGGATGTGGGTGATGGATCGGGGCATCCCGACCGAAGCCATCCTGGCGGAAATGCGCGACCCGGCACGGCAGATGTTCTACCTGGTAGGGACCTCCAAAGGCAAGATCAAGCAGCATGAGAAGAAGTGGCTGGATCTACCTTGGCAGAAAGTTCGCGACTCAGTGGAAGTGAAACTGTTCAAGCAAGATGACGAACTCTATGTGCTGGCCAAAAGCGAGGGCCGGCAACTGAAAGAGAACGCCATCCGCCGCAAGCGGTTGGCGCGGTTATTACGCAAGCTGAGAGCGATGCGCCACAGCTTGCCGGCTCGCGATAAGTTGCTCATGCGCATCGGCGCCGCCAAGACGGAAGCGGGGCGGGCCTTCGGCTTTGTGACCCTCCAACTGCCGGATGCCGGGCAACCGGTGACCCGCGCATCGTTCCATTTCTGCGTTGACAAGCAGAAGCTCAAAGAGGCCGAGTTGCGGGACGGCCACTACTTGCTGCGCTCCAACCTCACCGGTGAAGATCCCGCCGTGCTTTGGACTCGTTACGTGCAACTCACCCAGATCGAGTCCGTGTTTCGATCGTTGAAGAGCGAACTGGGGATTCGTCCTGTCTACCACCGCTTGGAACATCGCGTTGATGCGCACATCCTGGTTGCGTTTCTGGCGTACTGCCTACAGGTGACGCTGAAGCATCGGCTGATGGAGCATGCCCCGGGTTTGACGCCGACCGCGGTGATGGACAAGCTCGGGACTATTCAAATGATCGACGTGTGGGTACCCACCGTTGACGGACGCTGGTTGATTCTGCCGCGATACACCCAGCCGGAAAAAGACACTAACCTGCTTCTCCAGAAACTCCAAATCGAACTGCCTTGCCAGCCGCTCCCGCGAATCACCAGCTCCCCTTCGGACACCGGAAGCGATTCCTCCCCCTCGATAGCCTGCCTCCTGTAGTGAAGACCTGGGCATAGCCTCCACTGGATTCAAAGCACTTAACTGCCACAAGCATGCTGAACTGCGAAAGAAAGGTTATTGTTGATTGAAGTGATGGGAAAGGCTGGGCAAGGTGAAGCGTATGAAAATACTGATCGGCTTACTCGTTTTAGCGGCGGGAATAGCATTCGGCGATGCCGGCGACCCCCCCTCCCGCGTAGCAAGATTGAATTATCTGAGCGGATCGGTGTCCTTCCAGCCCGCGGGAGTGGACGATTGGACGCCTGCCACCCTCAATTACCCGGTTAGCGCGGGGGACCAGCTCTGGATCGACGCCAACTCGCGCGCCGAGATGCATGTCGGCTCGACCACAATCCACATCGATTCGAGCACGGCATCCTCCTTCCTGAACCTGGATGACCGCACGGTCCAGATGCGGCTGTCCCAGGGATCGATCTATCTTCGGATTCGAAACCTGGCCGATGATGAGGTGTACGAAATCGACACGCCTAACGGAGCGATCTCGCTGCTGCGCACTGGAAGCTACCGCATCGACGCGGATCCGGATCGGCAAATGACCACGATCACGGTGTATGGCGGACAGGCTGAGGTCACGGCTGCCGGCTCGGCGTTTCAGGTCCACGCGCGAGAATCCGGGATCTTGACCGGTTCGGATTCTCCCGCCAGGGAATCTCGGGCAGCGGGTCCGCCCGACAATTTCGATTACTGGTACCAGGAACGCGACAACCGCGAGGACAGCCAGCCTGCGCCGAGGTACGTCTCGCGCGAAATGCCCGGTTACGAGGACCTCGACGCGAACGGCTCGTGGCGGGATGATCCGGACTATGGACCGGTCTGGGCGCCGCGCGTCTCCGCCGTCTGGGCGCCGTACCATGATGGGCACTGGCGCTGGATCGAACCGTGGGGATGGACCTGGATCGATGACGCGCCTTGGGGATTTGCGCCGTTCCATTATGGCCGCTGGGCTTACGCTCGAAATTCCTGGTTCTGGGTTCCGGGACCGGTGGTGGCCAGGCCGGTCTATGCGCCCGCGCTGGTGGCGTTTGTTGGCGGCAACCAATGGAGCGCGTCTATCGCCATCGGGGGCGGCGGCGGAGTCGCCTGGTTCCCGCTGGGGCCGCGTGAAATCTACCGGCCCGCCTATCGCGTCAGCCCGGCCTACGTGAATCGCGTCAATGTCGTCAATGTGACCCATGTAACGAACGTCACGACTGTGACCAACGTGAGATACGTGAATCAGACCGTGCCCGGCGCCGTGACGGTGGTCTCGCGAACCGATTTCACCACGGCGCGGCCGGTATCACGGGCGGCCATCCGTGTGCCACCGGGCCTGGTGGCTTCGGCGCCAGTAGCGGGTACAGCTCCCGAGGTGGCGCCGCGGCGGGAAAGCTTGCTGACCCATAGCCCGGATAGCAGGGTCGCCCATCCCCCGGCGGCGGCGTTTAACCGCACCGTGATCACAAAGCGCACGCCTCCACCTGCGCCGGTACCGTTTTCGGCGCGGCAGAGCGCCCTCGATGCCAATCCGGGCCAACCAGTGGACACGGGCACGCTCAACCGACTGCGGCAATCGAGTCCGGCGCCGCGAACGCAAGTGCGCCAGGCCGCTCCAGCGCCGGCCGTCGTTCAGCCTGCTCCGGTGTATCGAGCAACGCCGCCCCAGGTGCGGACCGAATCGCCATCCATGCCGAGACCCAACATTCCGGAGCGCCCGTCGGAAATGCGCCGTGAGCAACCCCGTCAGCAGCAGCCGGAGAGGGTGCAACCGGAAAGGTCGCAGCAGGAACGGCGGACCGAACCGCCATCCATGCCGAGATCCAACAGTTCGGAGCGCCCGTCGGAAATGCGCCGTGAGCAACCCCGCCAGCAGCAGCAGGAGAGGGTGCAGCCGGAAAGGTCGCAGCCGCAAGCCGCGCCGCCAGATCAAAAGCGAGAAGAAAGGCGCACGACCAGGGAAGAACGGTCCAATAGGCAAGAGGACCGGCGCGAAAAAGAAAAGTAACGAGCGAGGCGCCGGATCAATCCGCCGGGCCCGCCGCGCGAGCGTAGCGCGACAGCAGCCGCACTCGCAACTTGACTGTGGGATAAAAATGCGTGATCTGAGTGAACTCGGTCGCGCCGTTGAAACACTGGGCCCGTATCAGGCCGCGTGACAGTTCCTCGGCCATACCCAGCTTATGCGCCGCGTAGTGATCCGCCATCAGTTCGGTCATGCTGCCCGCCGCCAGCCGGAATAGAGAGAAAGAGAAATCGAGCAGACTCCACAGCCCCAGATACCAGTACCAGGGCAAGCTGGTATTCCAAATCGCAAACACCACGCGCGCGTAGACCAGAGCTCCGAAAATTTCCGCCAGGCGCAGAACGGCAAAGTGCCTGTAGTGGATGTGCCCCAGTTCGTGGGCCACCACAGCCAACAGCTCCTCCTCTCTGGCGTGGTGAAGAATGCTGCGGCTCAGATGCAACTCGTGCCGCCTCCACCCACGCGTCCCCGCCAGCATCGCGTTCTTTGGCGACCAAAGCAGCTCAGGCACGGGGATCGACGCCATGCGGCTCAGCTTCTCCGCAGCCGTTCGATAGCTGGCCTTAGCGGCAGGACTGAGCTCCAGGTCGCTGCTCCCGTCGAGCGGACGCATGTCCCGGTTGGGATAAAGGCGGCGCGTGAGAGGGAACCGCTCAAGCAGGATGCGGAACGCACGCAGCAACGCACCGGCCAAATTCCAGGCGGCAAAAAACACAAGTATCCACTTCATTGGGAGGACTGGATGGGCCGACTATAGCATGCGCGATCCAAGCCGCAACCACCCTAGGTGTGATTTGTGAGTCGTCTAGGTAATGTACCTGAGATAAAGAGGACCCGCCTTAAGCGGAATGCCAAACCCCCAACAGCCGCCGCAGCATGACCAGTTGTCCAAGATGGTACGAATTATGATCGGCCAACAGCAGCGCCTCGCGCAGCAAAGTCTGGCCCTCACCGTGGGGAATGGGCGCAAACAGATCCCGGGCAGGGTCCGCCACCAGCTTCTGCATGGCTTTCAAGTCCGCGCGAAATGCCCGAACACTCTTGCCCCAGCTCACCTTCTCGGGCGGACTCTCGGTGGGCGGCCAATAACCTTCCGGCCAATCGGGCGAGACGTGCTTTGGATTCCGGCTGAACTCGAGGATGTCCCACTGCGTGATCCTCATGTGCTCGAGTAGTTGCCAGGCCGTGTGCGGAGCGCCTGCCGGCTTCTCCCCGGCTCGCTGCACCGGAAATCCAGCCACTGCCGAATCGAAGTCCGTGTGAGCGTCGCCCCCTTTGAGTGCTTCGACCAGTTGCTTCCGTAGAGCATCCATCTTGATTACCCCGTCGCTCTCAGATGCCGCTGCCTGCGGGGTCCTACAACGAGATCCTATAATATGATGCATCCATTGGATGCCGGCAATGCACGACATCTGCGCGATTCGAGGTCTCCTCGAGGTGGACCGAGCTTGGGCTGCCTACCCTCTGGGCGATTTGGCGCCAGGTTTTTTCGATCACTGCTCCTGGTTTCAGCCGCAAGGCGGCAGCGCATTGGCGCTGCTCTACCGCGCTGTCAACCCGCCGGTGCTGTTCGCGCAGGGGAACCCTGAGTCCCTCGCAACCATTCTGAACGACTTTTCGACGGAACCCGCCATCTATCTACACGTGCGTCCGGAGATGCTGCCGGTCCTCGCCATGCGGTACAGGATCGTCGAACTGCGTCGCATGTGGCGAATGGTTTTGGGGCGAAACGCGCAGCGAGTCGCGCCCAGCTCCGATGTGGCCCGCCTCTCTTCGTCGCAGCAATCGGCAGTGGAGCAACTCTATTCGGATGGCGACGGCTCCGCCGAGAGGCCGGATTTCTTCTTTCCCTCGATGCTGGACGAAGGCGTCTTCTATGGGCTTTGGGAGGATGGGCAGTTAGTGGCGGTAGCCGGCACGCATCTGGTGGTTCCGAGAGAAGATGTGGCGGCCGTGGGCAACGTCTACACCAGGCGCGACCGGCGCCGCCTTGGCTTGGCTGCTACTGTTACGAGCGCGGTGATCGAGGAACTGCTTCGAATGAGAATTCGAACCATCGTGTTGAATGTCAACCAGTCGAATGCATCGGCAATTCACGTCTATGAGCGGCTTGGCTTCACGCGACACTGTTCCTACTGCGAAGGATTGGCTGAGCGATTAGCCGCCTACAGCGCCCGCAGTGATTCCGAATAAGGCGCGCGCGCGACGCCGCGCTCGGTGATGATCGCCGTCACATATCGATTCGGAGTGACATCGAAAGCCGGATTCTCCACCCGCGTCGCATCCGGAGCAATCGGCACTCCGAACACGTGCGTTACTTCTGCCGCCGCACGCTGCTCGATGGGGATCTCATCGCCCGAAGCCAGCGTCAAGTCGAGCGTGGAAATCGGCGCGGCTACAAAGAACGGCACGCCATTCTCCTTGGCCAGCACCGCCACCGAGTAGGTCCCCACTTTATTCGCCACGTCCCCGTTCGCCGCAATGCGGTCCGCCCCTACCACCACGCACCCGATCCGGCCGGACTTCAAAAAATGTCCCGCCATATTGTCCGTGATGAGCGTCGCGGCAATATTGTCCTGCTGCAGTTCCCAGACCGTGAGCCGGGCGCCCTGCAGGAACGGACGCGTCTCATCGGCGAACACGTCCACGCGTTTCCCGGAAGCGATCGCCGCGCGGACCACCCCTAGCGCAGTTCCGTACCCCGCTGTCGCCAGCGCCCCAGCGTTGCAATGTGTCAGGATCGTCTTGCCATCCGGAACCAGCTCCGCGCCATTGCGGCCAATCGCTTCGTTGATGGCAATGTCTTCGAGGCGAATCTGCTGCGCTTCTGCGACCAGCCGCGCCCGGATCTGCTCAATCGGCTGGCCCTGCAGCGATTCGTACAGCTTCTTCATCCTGCCGATGGCCCAAAACAAATTGACGGCGGTGGGGCGCGTTCGCGCCAGCGTATCGCAAATCTCTTCGAAGCGGTCAGTGGATCGAAGCACACCCAGCGCCACTCCCATCGCCGCCGCCACTCCGATCGCCGGCGCCCCGCGGATCACCATCGAGCGGATCGCTTCGGCAACCTCGCCATAGGTGCGGCAAGTCACGTAGACCTCCTCCCGCGGCAGGCGTGTTTGGTCGATCATCACCACGCCGTCATCTGTCCATTGGATCGTCTCTACCATGAGTGAGGTACGTTGCTCCCTGCTGCGAAGAATCCTACGAACAAAGTCAAATTGTACGCGGAATGCATGATCGTCGAGCCCAGGGTGGATCTGGAGATCCAGCGCATCCAGCCGAACGCCGCGCCCGCCAGCGTGATGAGAATGCCATGCTGCCAGGTATAGCCGTACTGCGGCAGGTGCAGCAGGCCGAAGCCCACCGCCGACAACACGATGCCGGGCGCCACACCCAGCGATCGGATGAACAGCGGCTGCATAAAGCCTCGAAACGCCAGTTCCTCGCACATCGGCCCCAGTGTCACCCCGAAGAAGGCGACGGCGATCAAAGAAATGCGGTCGTCGAGCAATTCCTTCAT
>JAOAPR010000113.1 GCA_025463005.1 Bryobacterales bacterium
CTAGTCTCCTGTCTCAGATAATTCTTTACAACGCCGGACCTTGTCGAGAATGACATCCGCCGAGGCCTTCCAAGTGAATGGAGTGGGTTCGCCATTCCAAGTTGCGAGCCACTTATAGATGGCCTTCTCCAGTTCATCGGTGCTGTGGAAGGTTCCTCGGCGAATCATTCGTCCCGTAATCAGAGCGAAGAACCGCTCGACTTGGTTCAGCCATGAACTGCTGGTGGGGGTGAAATGGAAGTGGAACCTCTTTCGCTTCTTCGGCTTCAACCATCGCTGTACCTCGGCACTCTTGTGGGTGCAGTAATTGTCCATGATGAGGTGCACTTCCTGGTCAGCCGGGAGTTGTGTTTCCATGTGGTTGAGGAATCGTATGAATTCCCTGCTGCGGTGGCGATCCTGACAGGTGCCGATGACTTTGCCGTTGAGGATATTGAACGCGGCGAACAGAGTCGTGGTGCCATGGCGTTTATAGTCGTGCGTCTGACGCTCCGGCAGGCCAGGTCGCAGAGGAAGGATCGGCGCGGTGCGGTCCAGAGCCTGAATCTGACTCTTCTCGTCCACACACAATACCAGCGCGCGTTCGGGCGGATTCAGGTAAAGGCCAACGATATCCCGCACCTTTTCCTCAAAGCGCGGATCGTTGGACAGCTTGAATCGCTCCACGCGATGCGGCTGAATATCGTGCCGCTGCCAGACCCGGTGGACGATAGTCCGTGAAATCCCGAGTTGGCTGGCCAGCATGCGCACACTCCAGTGCGTGCTGCCGTCGCCGGGGCGTGTCTTCACGGTGGTATCGACGATCTTCTGTTCGAGTTCAGGCGTTAACACACTGCCTCGACGCTTTCGCCTCCGGATACCCGTGGCGGCGGACAAGCCGTCCCTAGCAAAGGCATCGCGAAGTGCCAGAACAGTCGGCCGTGACAGGCTTAACTGCTCCGCGATGGACTGATTCGCAACACCCTCATGAGCAAGAAGCAGTAACCGGCACCGCACGGCCACCTTCTGGGGAGTGCTGCCGTTCCGAACCAACCCTTCAAGTTCCGATTTTTGCCCAACGCTCAGGGCAAGCGCAGGCGCCGGACTGGGCATGCCCCAGTATACGGCGAGATCCATTATATGTAAATAATTATCTGAGACAGGACACTAGATGAACTTATCAAGGAATATGCGGTCGGCCAGATCGGCGGGACCGCTCCGCGACTCTGGACCCGATGCGTCGAAGCGTACTTCCAAGCCTTGGCGGCTTCCTATTTCGACGATTTCTGGGAAGGTTTGATGGAAGATCAGCATCTGGTAATCGCGTGCGGTTCTTCTTTCATCGATGCTCGACGTCTCCAGTACTCGCCGCATGCTGAGACAGTCTCCGTTTTTCTCAACATCAACAGATCCTGGGGACACGTCGCACCGGGCTCTTTGAGCGGATTGAGGGTTGATTTCGTGTCCCTAGACCAGCAAATTCCACGCACCGTTGCGAAGCTGCGAGAAGAGTTCGGAATCGCTCAAGGCGCAATTCTGCCGCCGTTGGTAAAGAATTTTTCTCGCTTTGTGTCAAAGGCCAAGCGCTATGCCGACGACGGCCTTCACGATGAAGCTTTTGTCCACTATATCATCGCCATTGAAATGCTTTTTGGCGAGCGGTTTCGTACTAGTGAATCTGTTTCGCGGCGGGCGGCTACTATCGTGTTTCAGCCGTTCTCATTGTCGATCTTCGAAGCAGAGAAGAAGTTGGGGAAGCTCTACGACGTTCGTAGCCGTTATATGCACGCTGGCGAGCAGATCGATCCCAAGCTGCTCGGCGAAGTGAAGGATGTTTGTGAGCAGGTTTTATTTGCGCTGCTGAGATGTGTTGTGCAGCGCGGCACAGATGAGAAGTTTGTCACGAAGTGGACGACGGATTTGGATTATCTATATTCGGCGCTCGTGGCCGGTAAACAAATCTCGGACGAGGATATTCGTTCGTGTGGAATACTTCCAACTGCTACCGCTCGTGATCGTGTCTAATCGGCAGCATGGACCTGACAGGAGCACAGAACGTGCGCGCAAGAAGCCGGAGGTTCCGTATCGACGCCGGCGCGAGAACTCGCGGCATCGCTAAGCCGACCAACATTGCTGTTGTTCAGCTACTGCGTCCTGCCTTGATGCGCTGGGCCGTGTAAGAGTTCCCAGCCAAAGAGCTAGACTCCCCGCTATAAGAAGGTTCAAGCTTGAAGGCTCGGGCGTGGGGAGCGGGTCTGGGAGCGTAGGAGCCGGAGGCAACACGTCTGGCGCGACGAATAGAACGGAACCAGTATTGCCACCAGTGCCAAATGGTGCGGCCCCATGGATACCCGTGACCGATATGCAACAATTTGCTATCGCGAACGAGTAAGGATCGCCAATGCCCATCGTGAAGTCATCCCCGAGGTTGTGTACAACGATCTGCGCGGCACTGCGGTTTCCAGGAGAAAAACTGTCCGGGTTAAACAATAGTTGAGAAACCTCTAACGAGAAGGAAACCTGACCTTGAAACAGGGCAACGGGGACGGTTGGGAGACCATTACCGCTGAAAGATCCTTTCGTGAGCGGAAGTCCTCCAAGGGGCCCTATAGCCGGGAACCATTGAATTGGTACGCTAACGGCGCCGTCGTTGGATCGTACTTCAGCGGAAACGGCGAAAGATGGCCACCAGTCAGGCTCGGTAGTGTTGGGGCGCAAAGAGGGAGCCATAGCGGGAACTAGAGCAATTATGAGCAGATTAAACCCTGTTGGGTAAGGCGAATAGCCCGCGGCAAGAGCTTGCGAGCTGTAGTTGCCAATCCCGAAATTGGCTAGTACAGTATCACCGTTCTTTGTAGGTGCAAGCAGGTTCGACGAGATATTGACAAGAGTGCCCATCGCGGGCACAAGGGTTATCAAAGCAAAAAATATCGCACGAAAGCACCTCAAAAGCATGCAGGATCGTACCACATAGCGCGAACGATTTATTCGTTCACGCCATGCGGTCCTGTTCTGCGGATACCAACGTTCTAGTTTTTTACTTAGAATTTTGAATGAAGTTTGCGAGACGCTTGTCTAAGTGACGTGACCGACTGGTGACGTCACTGCAGACGATCGCAGATGGTGTCAGATGGTAGCGTCAGAGAGAAATTACAAGGCAGTCGTGGGCCAAATTACACCGTCTTCATGCGCATTCCTGGGACTACCCGGTCCGCGACCAGACTGGTGCTCCGTTCGGCACACCGCGCGGTAACCCGCCCAACAAGCACATCGCGGGTGACTGAGCAGGCACTTTCACGAGTCGGCGAGTATAGGCTGTTATGGATCGGGCGGCGACATACATTCCGGTAACCGGACTCCAAAGGCACAATCTCGATACTGCAGGGCACATGTCAGCAACGCGCGTTTCCTGTCAACTTGACGTACTTCGTTCTGATCCGTGCGAGAGCGCTCACCACTTCCTGCGGCTTCTGCCAGGCGTCCCGGCAAGGGTTCTCCAATTCCTTCGCGTATTCGCCTGACGATGGAGGATGATGCTGGTGCGCGACCTGCGCGACGAATCCGGTCCGAGCGGCAGTACAAGAGCCGAAAGCGTGATAACCCTCATCGGCTCTTGCATACCACAATGGATCAAATCAGGAAAACCATACCTGACGGGCTCCCCACCGCCGTGTAATCACCTGTGAAGGTCAGCGAGCCGTCTCCATTCTTAGATTGACCAGGTTTATCGTCATCTTCACGTTCACGTTCACTGGAGATCCTGAAAGTGGTAACGTTGTCGGCACGCTGATTACCAGACACCATGAACTGACCGGAGGGATCGATGGTGATTATTCTTGGATAATCCCCGAGCGTTGAAGCGTGGCTTACCTGAGTAAGCCTGCCATCGTTACCGATCCTGAAAACGCAGATGGTGTCGCTCAGGCGGTTTACCCCGTAGACGAATCGGCCGTCCGCGGAAACGCGGATTTCCGAGGTGAAAACGGTGCCTACAAATCCTGGCGGAAGGCTCGAGACCTGCTGCTGGTTGGTTAGGCTTCCGGTGGCCGGATTGAACCTCCAGAAGATGATCGTATCGCCTTCCTCCTGAATCGAGTACATCCAAACTCCGTTAGGATGGAAGGCGAAGTGCCGCGGCCCATCGCCCGGGGGCGTGTTCACGAAGGGTGTCGCAGCCGGAGTCAGAGGCGGGGTGGCTCCCACGGTCAGTTTCCAGACGTAGATCCGGTCTTGCCCCGCATCGGAGCCCACAACCCATTGGTTGGAGGGGTCGGTTTCCATCTGGTGCGGGTGTCCATCCGGCCCCTCATGAGCGCTGATCGCGAAACTCCCCGGAGGCGCGCTGGTGGCCTTCGTCGGCCCAACGTTATCTGCATCTTTCATCTGAAACACCGCAGGCCCGAGCGACCCATTTGCCAAAATTGGGAAC
>JAOAPR010000117.1 GCA_025463005.1 Bryobacterales bacterium
GCGTAGTGATCCGGATCGGCCGCCTTTCTCTTTTGCAGGAACGTGTTGAGCGCTCCCGAATCCGGCTGATCTGGAAGCGTTTCGCCGTACTGCGCCGCCAGTTCGACGATACGCGGCCAGCGCGCGGGCGTCTTGACCACGCGCCGGATCGAGCTCACACTTGCGTCCTTGAGTGCACGCGCCATCACGCCGTTGGCCGCAACCATGAAATTCTCGATCAATTCACTGGCGCGATTCTTTCTGCGCGTGTTGATCCCCTCCACTTGTCCGTCGGAAACAACCGCTTCGAGCTCCACGCGATCGAGGTTCAATGCGCCCATCCTGCGACGCTCGTCTCCAAGAATCTGGGCAGCCTCGTCCTGCAGCTTCAGTTGCGCCGCCAGATCGCTGGACGCGCCCACTTTCGGTGGAGGATTGGCGGTCCCTTCCAGCCACGGCCCCACGCCGTTGTAAGTAAGCTGCGCCTGGTTGCGAACCAACGCCCGATAAACACCCGAGGACGAGATCGATCCATCCGGGCCCACCACCATCTCGATCACCATCGCCAGCCGGTCCGCGGCCTCGTTCAGCGACGTAAGGTCGGTTGAAAGTTCCAGCGGCAGCATCGGGAAAGTTTCGACTCCGGTGTACACCGAGGTTGTTTGTTGGGCGGCGTGCCGGTCGATCGGAGAATCGACGGGCACAGCGGTATCCACGTCTGCGATGGCAATCAGCACGCGAATCCCGCCGCTGACGCGCTCGGCTACCTCCGCCTGATCCAGATCGCGAGAGCTATCGTTATCGATGGACGACCACAGCAAAGATCTGAGGTCCCGCACGCCGTTGGCCGGAACTGGGGCTTGCCGCGCCTGCAACGCCCTCACTTGCTGGTCGACTGCGGGAGGAAAATCCGGCTGAAATCCCTCGGCGAGCATTTCCTGATGAGCGGCGGTGTGAAGATCGAACGCAGGCTGAGTCATGAACCCAAAATCCTAGCATGCGTCGGTGTAGGGGCGAGGCATGCCTCGCCCGGCTGACTAATTCTCGTGAACTGAGTACTGAGACTGGGGCGTCTTTAGAACGATTTCGACCAGGCGTTCGTCTTCGTCGATATCGAACGTCTCGCCAAACGTCTGGTAGTTCCTGGCGCTGATCTGGATCAGGATCTTGCCCTTGGGAATCGGCGGGATCTTGGCCATGCCCTCCTGCGAGCTCTTCAGCTCCCAGGACAACCTTGCTTTTTTCAATCCAAGGGTTTTGAGGGGACGTCCACTTACGAACTTCACGATCACCGAGGCCCGATCCACCGGCTTGCCGCGTTCATTGGTCACGTGAATCTGTAGCCGCGTGAGATCGTCCGCCATCATCGGCAAACACAACGCCAGCAGAAGGACCAGTTTCCGCATGCCCCGATTATCTCACGCACCTATCTCAAGTATTTATCTCAAGCGATATCCGGCAGCAGAAACCGCCCAGGTTTTCCCGCCGCCTCCGCCACAGCCTCCGCCGCGAGGTACCCGCTGCGCACCGCGCCCTCCATCGTCGCAGGCCACCCCGACCGCGTCCAATCGCCGGCCAGGAACAGATTGCGAAGGTTGGTCCGGCTCGCCGGCCGGCGCGCTTCCAAACCCGGCCGCGCTGAAAACGTCGCCCGGATTTCCTTGACCACGTGTGCCTTCTCGAGCTTCGCGTCGCGAACCTCTGGAAAAAACTCGGCAAGCTCCCGCAGCGCCAGCGCGATCACCTCAGAGCGCGGCATGTCTACCAATCCGCGCGATGCGCTCACCACCAGTTGCACCGCGCGACCCTCACCCTTGTTGAACATCCACTGAATTGTTCGATCGAGCAGGGTCGCATGCGGCAGATCGGTCACCGGTCGGTCGAACCATAGATGAATCCCCGTGATCGGCGAATGCTCGAAGCCCGCCAGATCGAGGTCCACATCCGGGGCCACCGCGCGAACGCGTTCAAAGGGCAGCGCGCAGACGTAGTAATCCGCCCGCAACTCGCCTCCCGCCGTCGCAACCGCTTGTACAGCGCCGTTTTCGACAACGATCCGCTCGGCAGGCGTGCTGGTCTCGATCGTTGCGTTCCCGATTTTCCGCCACGCATCGGCGCGGTAAAGCTGTCCCAGCGGAACCGCGGGCACGCCCATTTCATAGGAATTCTTGCGCCCCAGAAATCCCAGCCGGAACACCTGGAATCCGTGCAGGGCCGCCATGCGATCGAGCTCTTCGTTGATAGCGCTCACCAGCACCTGGCGCCAGAAGCGCTCGATCGCGCGCGGCGGCTGGCGTTGCTCTTCCAGCCACTGCTGCATGGTAATCCGGTCCAGATCGGTGCGCCGCGCATATTGGCGGCGGATCGCCTGGATAGCTCGTACTACCGCCATTTTCTCAGCCAAGCTCAAAAACCGCAGGCTAAGGAAAGACTCGGTGAAGTGCGCCGGCGTCGGAAGCAGGCCCGCGCGCAGAACGCTGCGCCGCCCGCCCGGCTCAATAAAGGTAAATTCGCTGTGGAACGCGATCTCGTTTCCGACCCCCAGGCGGCGATAAAAGTCCAAAAGGTTGACGCAGCAGCGCAGCAGGATGTGCTGGCAGTTATCGATGGTTTCGGCGGCTTCCCCGGTGCCGATTTCGTAGGAAGTCGCCCGGCCACCCAGGAATCGCCGCGATTCCAGCAGCCGCACCGTGTGGCCTGCGCCCGCCAGCGCTGCCGTGGATGCCAGCCCCGCCAGCCCTCCGCCAATGACGATTACGTCCGCCATGCGGAGCCGTATCGACGAAACATAACAGTGCTATGTTTACACAACGTTATGTTTATACGACAGGCACGCGGCCGCGCCGTCCGCCGCCCGAATCCCGATTAATAAGATCCAGTGCTACCAGCACGACTAAAACGATGAAGATGACGTCTTGCAATTCCATACTAAGAAGTTACAGTATGACCGCATACACGGCCACGCAGCAAGTCCCATGGGACCTAGTACTTAGCGAAATTGTTATGTACGCCCAGCGCTGGCGCGGGCACGGCCTAGGGTTTTGACGACGTTTTCCATCAGCCGTAAGCCACAATCGCCTTCCAGTGTCAGAATCGATTCGGGGTGAAACTGCACGGCTTCCATCGGCAATTCGCGATGGCGGACCCCCATGATGACGCCGTCTTCGCTCTCGGCAGTGACTTCCAGACAGGCGGGCAGCCGATCACGGATGGCGAATAAGGAATGGTACCTTCCCACTCGAAATGTTTCGGGCAGGCCTTCGAAAATACCTACGCCGCGATGGGTTACGGTGGACGGCTTGCCGTGCATAGGGTAGTCGAGCACCCCCAGTTCGCCCCCGAACGCCTCCACCATGCCCTGCAAACCCAGGCAAACGCCAAACACCGGGATTCCCAGCTTGGCGGCGTGGCGAACCAGAGCCGGCACGCCAAAATCCTCCGGGCGGCCCGGACCAGGCGAAACCAGGATCAGCGAGGGCGCCAGCCGCTCGATAAGCTCGGGCGGAAAACCGGCCCGATACGTGACGACCTCCGCACCGGTCTGGCGAGCGTAATTCGCCAGCGTGTGGATGAAGCAGTCTTCGTTATCCACCAGCAGAAGACGAACGCCGCCTGCGTTGTCAGTTTTGGGCACGTAGTCGGTATTCTCGGCAGGGCCGGCATCCAGCGCCCGGAAGAATCCGGTGGCTTTCAGATGACACTCACGATCTTCCTGCTCCGGGACCGAATCATAGAGCAGCGTCGCGCCCGCGCCATACGCCGCCACCCCATCGCGCAGGTGAACCGTGCGAATGGTAATGCCTGTATTGATATCGCCGTCGAGCGAGATCATTCCAACCGCGCCGCCGTACCAGCCGCGTGCGTCTTTTTCCAGATCCTCCACGGCCTGCGCGGCCCACTTCTTCGGCGCTCCGATCACCGTCACGGCCCACATGTGCGTGAGGAACGCGTCCAGCGAATCGAACCCGTCCGCCAGCATTCCTTCTACGTGATCCACGGTGTGAAACACGCCCGCATAGCGTTCGATCAGCCGGCGTGCGATCACGCGGACCGTTCCCGGCTTGCAGACGCGCGATTTATCGTTGCGGTCCACGTCGGTGCACATGGTCAGCTCGGATTCCTCTTTGGCCGAAGACAGCAGCTCGCGGATGTTATCGGCGTCGCGCAGCGGATCCCCCGTGCGGCGCGCCGTCCCGGAAATGGGACAGGTTTCTACACGGCGGCCATCCTCCCTTTGTTCCACGCGCACGAACATTTCGGGCGATGCCCCTACCAACTGTTCATCCCCGAACTGGAGCAGAAACTGGTACGGGCTGGGACTTGCCTTTTGAATGCGCTCGAATAATTGTGCGGGACCACCGGCGTACGGGGCGCGAAAGGTTTGCCGCAGGACTACTTCGTAATAATTGCCACAGCGCATGCCTTCGCGAACGGTTTCGACGTTGGCAGCGTATTCGGCCGGCGTGTGGTCGCTGACGATGGGGCCCGGTTCCGGTTTCTTTTTGTGCTGTTTCACACGCTGGGCGGATCGCGGAAGTCCACGCGTGGTGTCTTCGCCGCGCGAGAAATCGAACCGGTAGCGCTCGATCTGTTCCTTCTTGCGATCCATGAAGTAGATGTCGTCGCACAGGAACAGGTGCAGATCCTTGACGCCCGACCGCGGGTGTTTGGTCTGGATCGGGTCGAAGCGAAACAGAAGATCGTATCCGAACGCGCCGACTAAGGCGAGGCGGGCGGCCAGGGGATGGTGAAACTCGGCCAGCAGCGTGCGCAGCAACGAGAATGCCGAGGGTTGCTTGCTGCGTTCCTCTTCAGGGAACAGGTCCGGCAGGGGCTTGAGCTTGCCGTGGATCGCACCGTTCTCCAGCGCAAATGATTCCCAGTAAGGATGCTCGCGCAGAACCGGCTCGAGCAGGCGGTTGAGAACCTCGCCCCGCGCGTTCAGCGGATGCAAGGTGAGGTCGCGATCGGCGGCAATTATCTCGAGAGGCGGCGCGATGGCCGCCACATCCCAACGCGAGTACCGCTCGGGGTATTCGTAACCGGAGGAAAGATAGATGCCCCGCTGCGTATCGAGCTTATGCAACAGCCCGCCCAGACCCTTTTCGTAAGCGACCTTGGAAAACGTGCGTTCGACAACGATGCCGCTGGGGGTGGAATAGCTGTCGGGGTGCATAAAATACCGCTGGGGAGTACCCCAAGGATATCATGCGACTGGCGGTCTGCAGGTCCCCGGACCCGCGCTACAGGAGACGCTACACTCGTGCTGTGCGGGTTCCCCTCAGGACCACGATCGTCTTCTTCACCGCGTACGCACTCAATACTCTCGCCCATGAGTTCGCCCACGCCCTCATGGCCTATTCCTTGGGCCTTCGGTCGACGGTTTTTCACTACTATGCCGATATCGATTTCACGGGCGCGGAAGCATATCCGAGAATTCTGGTCCCCCTTGCCGGACCCCTGTTCAGCCTGGGGTTCGGGCTGGTGTGCTGGCTGGTCTATCGAAAGACCCGCTCCAAGCCGTCGAAACTCCCCTGGCTGTACCTCGCGATCTTCGGGATCAGCATCTTTTTAGGCAACGTGTTTTCGACTTCGTCTGCTGGGGATTTTGGGACCGTGGCCACTATCATGAACGTGTCGCCAACCAGTCGCCTACTGATTGCCATCTCGGGTATGCTGCTCGCCGGCGCGTTTATGTACTCGATGGGCCAGGAGCTTGTGAAGTGGGCTCCGCCCGGCTCCGGCCGGACGATGGCGATGGTTCACATGGTCGTATTGCCGGCCTTGCTGGGAACTGGACTGGCGATATTGGCATTCTTGCCGATGCCCGCGCAGTTTATCGTGGGGTGGATCGCCACCTCATTTTTCTGGCTATTCGCCGCGGGGGGTGCATATTTTGCTCCTGAACATGCGACCGGCGGGGGAGATCTTCGGACACGACCAATCGAGTATGCCGCGGCAGCCGTGGTTCTGGCGACGGTGCGCATTCTCGTGATTGGCGTACGTATCACGCCGTGAAACTCCTGCTACACTGATCGGTTCCCCAGTGATTGCGCAACAACCCCTCCCCATGTCCCGAAATCGCCATTTGGAACTGCTTTTTCTGCTGGGGATGCTGCAGGCATTCGCGCCGGTTTCCATCGACATGTATTTGCCGGCCATGCCTCAGATGGAGCAGGTCTTCCACACCTCCGCCGCGGCTGTCCAATACACGATGGTCACGTTTCTGGTAGGTTTCGCGCTGGGCCAGAGCCTGTACGGACCCATCACCGATCGCTTCGGTCGCAAGCCGCCGCTGTACGCCAGCCTGGCGCTGTTCATCGTCTCCTCAGCGGCATGCGCGCTGGCGCCGTCGATCCGCGTGATGTCGTTCTTCCGGCTGCTGCAAGCGATCGGCGCGTGCGGAGGAGCGGTCATCTCCCGTGCGATTGTTCGGGATCTGTTCCCGCCATCGGAACTGCGCCGCATCTTTTCGATGCTGATCTTAGTGGTGGGCGTTTCGCCGGTAATCGCGCCGCTTTTCGGCAGCTACCTGCTGTTGTGGTTCGGATGGAAAGCCGCGTTCGTGACGCAGGCGTTGATCGGCGTGATCTGCCTGATAGGGATGCACTTCCGACTTCCCGAATCGCTGCCCCCCGGCGCCCGGATGGCCTTGAGAGTCGACACGATTGTGTCGGCATATTCGCGGTTGATCAAAGACAAAACGTTTCTGGGAGCATCCGTGGTGTGCGGATTCAGCTCCGCGGGAACCTTCGCGTATATTACCAGCGCTCCCTTCGTGTTCATCAGCCTCTACAAAGTTCCCACCGAAAAGTTCGGCTGGCTGTTCGGATCGGTAGCCGCAGGCATGGTCGCGGCTTCCCAGATCAACGGCCGGATGTCACGAAAGGTTCCACTGTGGCAGGTGCTGCGATACGCGAACCTGGTCCAGCTCGCCGCAGGTGTGCTGCTCTTGATTGCGGTGCTCACCGGCGTGGGCGGACTCGCTTCGGTTTTCGCGTGCGTCTTTGTGTATGTTGCCGCGCAGGGATTCGTATTCCCCAACGGCTCGGCGATCGCGATGATGCGGCATGGCGAAATCGCGGGAACGGCGTCCGCGCTGCTGGGGACCAACCAGTTCCTGCTCGCGGCGATCGCTGCGATCTTCCTGGGTCTGATCGAGAACCCGGCGATACCCATGGCGATGGTGATCGCAGCATGCGCGGCGGCGTCTACCCTGCTGAACTTCCTGACGCTGGGCGACCGGCTGGAGATCGCTCCTCAGGCGGTATAAACACCTAACTGACCTGAAGCGTAACTGTGGCCACCGACATCGCGGGAAGCGCGACGCGGATCCGGCCATTCTCAAATGCTACCGGATGCGGTCGGATCACCACGCGGTTCGGATCTTCAAAGCTGTTATGGGCGTTGATATCCGGATCGTACAGAATCTCCGCACGGCTCTGGCGAGGCGTCGCGCCCCGCACTTCACAATCCACCTGCATGTCGGCATCGTGGCGCGGATTGACCAGAGTCGCGACGAGTTCACCGCCCTGGCGCGAGGCGGAGAGCGAGAGATCAGGCAGCGTCTGCTGCTCCGATCCATCGGTTTCGACATGAACGGAAATCTTCGAGCGATGCGGCTTGAATAGCATGAACGCGTAGTAGCTGGTGGTACGAACGCAGTTCCGGCCCTCCGGACCATCGGTGATCAGGACTGCCTGCAGTACGTTTACTATCTGGGCGATGTTGCACATAGAAAGCTTGTCGGCCTGGCGGTTGAAGATATTCAGGCCGAGCCCGGCCGCCACGGCGCTGCGCATGGATCCCTGCTGCCACAGGCGACCATTCCGGTGCTCGTCTTCGGCGGTCATGCGATCCCACACGCCCCACTCATCGAGAAGTAGTCCGATGCGGCGATTCGGCTCGTGCTCGTCAAGCAGGTTGCGCTGCTGAATAATGCCCTGTTCCAAGCGCGGGAAAGAATTGAGCTGCGCGTACATCGCTTCAGCGGTGTATTGGAGCGGCGGCAGGGTGCCAGTCGAGTAAAAATGCATCGAGTAGCCGTCCATATGATATCCAGCGAGGGTATCCATGAACCCGCGGGTCCACTGAACGTTGTTGCCGTCAGGTCCGCAGCCGATCAAATAAGGCTCCAGGCCGCCGACCGTGCGCGCGCACGCGGCGAACCGACGATACTCTTCCGCCGCACGCTGTGCAGTAAAGTGTCCGCCGCAACCCCACAGTTCGTTGCCGACGCCCCAATACCGCACATTGAAGGGCTCGCGCGATCCGTTGGCGGCGCGTTCCTCTGCGAGCGTGGTCCCCGAGGGCTGGTTGCAATACTCTATCCAGTCCCGCATCTCCTCTGGCGAGCCCGAACCGACATTGGCCGCGAAATACGGTTCAGCGCCGATAAGGCGGCAGAACTCGACAAATTCGTGGGAGCCGAAGCTATTGTCTTCGGTGTAGCCGCCCCAGTGTTTGTTCACCGTCTTAGGACGCTTCGCGGCGGGGCCGATGCCGTCGCGCCAGTGATAACCGTCAGCGAAGCAGCCGCCGGGCCAGCGCAGCACGGGCACGCCAAGTTCCCTGACATAGTCGACCGCGGCGCGGCGAAAGCCGTTAACGTTCGGCACGGGCGAATTCTTACCGACCCAGATGCCGCCGTACACGCAGGAGCCCACATGTTCGGCGAAGTGCGAGTGCAGCTCAGGACGGATGACGCCGATTTCCTGGTCGGCATGGACCAGGGCTTTGCGATTCAAAGCCGCCATTCATCGGGAAGATTCGGCTTGGTGGCGCGAACGATTTCGAGAATCGCGCCGCGAACTTCAGGCGAGAGATGCGCGAATGTTTTGCCGGTGTCCTTGCCGCTGAGAATCTCGTATAAGCGCCCGTAAACACGGTCGCGTACCTTGTCCGGCAGACCGTCGAACGCGGCGCTGTAAATCATGTAGGACAGCGGATAACGGAACAGCCGGGTCTTTAGGTCGAAATCGCGCAGGGAGCGGCCTTGCGGATCGCGCGGGCCGCGCTGCGGAAAAGTGTCGGTGAAAGTGGAGACGCCCTTAACGGGCTCACGCAGCGGCTCCTCGTCGGCAAAGAGCATGTACTTGAGCATTTCTTCGATTTCGGTGTTCAGCCGATCCGGCGCAACGCCGATGCGCGCGTCCCAGCCGATGCGGATCATCAGATTGGTCATGCGGGTCTGATGTTCGAGCGTCATCAGCGCGACGATGTCGCTGGTCGGCGCAAGATACCTGGACGTGTCGAACATCTCCGCCAGGCTCGTGAGATTCTGCGTGGGCTGCCTGGACGGGCCGCCGGAGCGAACCGGATCGACCAGGTTGGTGTTATTCCCCAAATGAGTTTGCGAACCATGCGTGCCGGTGACGTACCAGCCTCCCCAGCGCCCGCTGAGTGGAGTGCGATGATCCGTCATGAAGGCATTGCCGTGTTCCGAGCGGGCTTGCGAGGCCGGATGGATCGAGCTGATGAGGAGTCCCGGGATTCCGAGTGTTACTGCGCCCTGATGACAGCGCAAGCAGCCGTCGCTGCGCGCGAAGGCCGGCTCAGGAGCATCGACCAGCACATAGAACTGGATGCCCTGTTTGGGATCGAGCGCGGCGATCTCCAGGACATCGCTGTCGCGGACGAATCCGATGGTGACATCGTCATTGAAGTAGACGGCGCGCGGCGTTCGAGGACCGATCTTCTCCGACTGCGCGCTGGTTTTCGAAAATACCAGACCCTGGGAATCGGGATTGATGCCGAGCTGCTTGAGGACGGACGGAAGGTATCCCAAGCCGGAGGCGACTTCCAGTTTTGCCTTGCCGCTTTCCATCCGCTGCTGGAGGCGGGCGACCGGGTCATTGGCCGGTTGCTGGCCATACTGAATGGCCGGATCGTCGAGCGGGATGAAAAACGTGTCTTCGAGCTGCTGGGCTATCGCCCATGAAGCGGCGAGTAGGACGGCTGCAACAGCACACGTGGCCGGGCGGCTCATATTTCCAATATAAACGTTGCGTTGCGCGCAAAAAATAGAAACGCGTGCCGCAATTCCTTCGTCTCATCACATTATGAAATGCTTCAGCTTACTCGCAACCATTATGATTAGCGCGGTATTAGCTAAGGCTCAAGGGAACTTTACGCCACCCCAGCAGCACAATTCGAGTGTGGTGGGAATTACCAGCGGACAGACGGCGAGGTTGAACGTCCTATATCCTTCGATCCCGGCGCCTCTGCTGCAGGTGATGTGCGCTGTTACCTTCTCGATCGTGGATGACCAGGGGACGGTCCTGAAAAGTCAGGATTTCCAGATGCTGGGCGGCAAGACGGCCTCCGTAAGTCTCAATGCGGATACGGATCTGCCGGGCGGCCACGCCGCGCAGATCCACGCCCTCACGCTCACCCCGGCCACATCTTCCTCGGGTGGTTATTGCTCTGTTCTCCCATCGCTCGATATCGTCGACAATGCGACGGGGAAGACGCTAGTGCATCTGGAGATGAGAGTCACCTATCCAAGACCGGCACTCATACGAGCAAGATAGTCTTCTTGTGGACTTCGACCATCCCGCGATCTCCGTCCACTTTCACCCAGAGATCCGCGAATAAAGTCGTTAATGCGAAATCTCCTCCAACGTCAGGTGGCGCGTTCTGGGTCCGAAGCGGCCGATAGTCACGATCATGATCGCCATGGCCCCAGCGATAAATAGGGCCACGGCCGGCGTGCCGCCCTCTTTCAGGAAGAAGCCGATCAGCAGCCCGGCGAAGGCCGCACTCACGCGGCTCCAGCTATAGACAAACCCGACCGCGCGCGCACGGATGCGGGTCGGAAACAGCTCGCCTTGATAGTTGTGAAGCGAGAACGACATCCAGTTGTTCGAAAGCGTCACTAGCACTCCGAAAAGAATCACGAACGCGGCGCTTTGCTGGATGGCGAATAAATAGATGAAGGTTCCGATGCACAGACCGGCGCATACGATCTGCCACTTGCGCTCCATGCGGTCGGCTACCAGCATGCCGAGCAGCGGGCCGATGGGATTCGCGATCGCGATGATGAAGGAGTATTCCAGGCTGGTAGTGATGTTGATTCCCTTGGCGATCAGCAGCGTCGGAACCCACGAACCGAAGCCATAGAAGCCGATGGTCTGCATCAGGTTGAAGATCGACAACACCAAAGTACGCTTTCCATGGGGCGGCCGAAAGATTTCCTGGAAATTGCCGGACCCGGCGCTTACGGCGATCGGCGGACCCGTCGGCGGCAGCGGAGTTCCAGTGTCACGGACTACGCGCGATTCGAGTTCCATCATCACGCGCTCCGCATCCTTTTCGCGCCCATGTAGAGCCAGCCAGCGCGGGCTTTCCGGCAAACTACGCCGGAGCCACCACCCGATAATCGCGCCCACCGCTCCGATCAGAGCCACCCAGCGCCAGCCTTCGAGTCCAAAGGGCCGCTTGGGAACCAGCAGCCAGCCCAGCAGCGCGACCACGGGCACGATGGAGAACGCGACGAACTGGTAAAACGCGAACGCTCTCCCGCGCCCCTGCGGCGGTACGAACTCGGGCAGGTAGGTGTCGATCGTGACCTGTTCCAGCCCCACTCCGATGCTCGCGATGAAGCGCCACGTGTCGACACCGGCAGCGGTGTTCTGGAACGCCATGATGGCGGTGCAAATGGAATACCACACCAACGAAGAAATGAAGATTGCGCGCCGGCCGAAGCGGTCGGCTACGAAACCGAAGCCCATACAGCCCACGAACATCCCCGCGAAAGTGCAAAACACGAAAAACCCGATGCCGTTAATCGAAAAAAGGTTCGTGGCGCTGCTGGTGAACATCCCGCTCGCCACCAATCCCGGTGCGATGTAGGTGCTGAGGAAAATATCGTAAAATTCGAACGCGCCGCCGAGCGAGATCAGGAATACCAGGCGCCACAACGTCCGCGTCAGCGGCAACCGGTCGAGCCGCGCGGCGATGCGGCTGGCGAACTCCGGAGCGCCCTGTGACGATGCCATCTAAACTCGGGAAACTGCCTCCGCGACGGGCGTCTCGTGCTACTCGGACGGCACCGAGACAGTGGCCTGTTCGTAATTGCACTCGCCCATGCCGCCTTCGGCAAAAATGGGACGCTCGGCGATCCACTGGAACGATTCTTCGAACACGTCGCGCGTGTAGGGCTCGAAGACGATGCGCTCACCCGGTCCCCATCGTCGTGTGTCCATCTGATCCAGGAACCGCGCGGGAAATTCTTTCTTGTAGTAGTGCGTGTAAAGCTCGGGCCGCAGATCGATATCGCGTTGGGCGCGGCGCAGCGCCCGGAAGAATTTGCGCACGTCCTCCGGATCGGGATCGCCCGTGATGAGCGTCGCGATCATGAAGGTGCTGTCGATAATCTTCCGGAACCCGAGCTGTTCCACGAAATAATACGGACCGCTGAACAGCGACGCCGCCGGAGATTTCCGGTCGATAAGCTGCTCCATGCGATGGAACAGCAGCCCTTCGGAGAATGACAGGTTGATCTGATCGGGCTTCAGGTATTGCTCCAGCGCCTGGATGGTCGAATAATGACTGCCGGATTGAAACCCCACCGAGATCGGAACACCGGCCAGATCCGCGGGAGTCTGGATCGGCGAATCCGGCGGCACAAACACGCCGGCTGGCGAGACCGAATAAGCGTCGCGATACAGCTTGCCGTGCCCGTTGCTGGCCGCGACGTTCACCGTCCAGTGGCAGGCGCAACTGATATCACTGGTCCGTCCCTTTTCAAACGTTTGATACGCGCCGAACTTGTCGCCCAGGTCGTGCTTCTTGCCTTCTTTCGAGATCAGCTCGTCGCGGAACTCGTAATCCAAGCCCTCGGCGGCAAAATAGCCCTTCTCTTCGGCGACCCATTCCTGCAAACGCATGTGCGGCGCGATGACGAATTTAGCCATAACCTATACATGATCGCAGATCATTCGAACCCGAGCCACCAACCCGACTTCCCGGTATCCAGCCAGGAAATCGCGGCCCCAAACCAAGCAGTTTTCGACGACAGGCGGTACGATCCTGCGTTCCGCGCGTGCAAGATGAACGCAGATGGTCCTTCGCCGACACTATTGATCCGCGCCGCCAACCACGATGACGCATTCACCGGCATCGCGAGCACCACCGGTGTCCCGGGGAACGCAGCGAGCCTTGCGCCAAAGCCGGCATCGTCTTGCTGGACCGGCGCCGGCAGCCCGTATGCCTTGCGATAACGCTTCACCGAATCTTTCAGGTCGCGAACGGCGATGACCACTCGCGCCACGCCGGTGAAGTCCTGGGTGCTGGGCTTGCCGGCCGGAGTCGCGCGCTGCTCCCGCGGCGTGAAATCGCGAATCAGGAACGGGAAAAACATCCCGTTGGGCCCAGTGCCCACCGGCGCCGCTTCCCATTCCAGACGCACGCCATCCGGCCGGGCCCGGCCACTCCGCGCGGGCTGAACGGCGATGTTCCTCGCTTGCAGACGCTTTGCTTCGAAACCGAAATCCTGCGGCCGCACCGCCCACGCGCACGGCCCCGCATTGTTCTGCATGGATTTCGACCAGTAATGTGCCGCCACCGCCGCCGGATCGGCATTGGGCTGGATCGCGATCAGCTCCAGATACGAGCCGTCCGGAAAGCTGGTCAGCGCCATCTCAGTTGCATGATTGCTGTGCGGTCCGCCGTATTCCGAAGCGATCCCCAGCGCGGCAAGGCTCGCTCGCATCGCTTTCAAATCTCTGCCTGCCACGGTCACATGGTCAATCCTTAGATCCGCAGCGGGCAGCAACATAGGAAATAGAAGGAGCAAGGCGCAGCGCACAAATCGAGTATAATTCGTCACGATGACTCGCTTGCTGTACTTCCTCACATGTTCAGTTCTCTTGACCGCTCAGGTCCAGCGCTACGTGCCCGTCACTCAGCAGATGCTCGAAAACCCCAGCCCCGACGACTGGCTGATGTTCAGCCGGACCTACGACGCCCAGCGCTTCAGCCCGCTGAAGCAGATCAACAAGCAGAACGTGGGACAACTCCGCCTGGCCTGGGAACGCGGCATGGGCGCCGGCCAGACCGAAACCATCCCGCTCGTCCATAACGGCGTCATGTACGTCGTGAATCCTGGTGCGATCGTGCAGGCGCTGGATGCGGCTACGGGCGACGTTCTGTGGGAGTACAAGCGCGATGTTCCCGCTAACGTTGCCGGCCAGGCACGCACCAAATCGCTGGCGATTTACCAGGACATCGTCGCCTACACAGCGCCCGATAGTTTCGTGGTCGGCTTGGACGCGCGCACCGGCGAGCTGCGCTGGCAGACCAAGGTCGATTCCCGCGGCAACACCTCCGGCCCGCTGATCGTCGAAGGCAAAGTTATTTCGGGCGGCGCCTGCGCCGGCAATCGCTCGAACTGCTATATCTCGGCTCACGACGCCCTCACCGGCAAGGAAGCCTGGAGATTCTACACAACTCCCGCGCCGGGCGAGCCTGGCGACGAAAGCTGGGCCGGCGCACCTCTCGATAAGCGCCTGGCATCCACCTGGGGACTTCCCGGGGCCTACGATCCGGTGCGGAAGATGCTCTACTGGGGCGTCGCGAATCCCATGCCCGACCAGCGCTCCGCACGGCATGACGGAAATCCCGACGCGATCTCGCGCACCGCGCCCGCCGATCTCTACAGCAACTCGACCATCGCGATCGATCCGGCCACCGGGAAGCTGGCCTGGTATTACCAGCATCTCCCCGGCGACGATTGGGACTCCGACTACACCCATGAACGAACGCTGGTGCGCACGCGCCTGAACCCCGATCCCAAGTTCGTGAAGTGGATCAATCCCGACATCCCACGCGGGCAGGAGCGCGATCTGGCGGTCACCATCGGCGAAGCGGGCGGCATCTTCGCGCTGGACCGCGCCACCGGACAGTTTCTGTGGGCCACGCCCTTCCCGTTTGACGCGCCGGAAAACGTCATATCGGGCATCGACGTGAAGACCGGTAAAACTTCCATCAACTGGGACAACGTGTTCAAGCAGCCGGGCGAGAAGCACACCATCTGCTACTGGAACACGCGCAGTTACTGGCCCACCTCGTATTCCCCAGCCACGAATTCGCTCTATACGTCCTATATCGACAACTGCCGCGAGCTGACCACTGCGGGCCCTGCCGGACGCGGCGGCTGGAAGGTAGTCCCGCGGCCCGGATCGGATCCCAAGGCGCTTACCGGCCTCGCCAAGATCAACCTGTCCACCGGCGAAATCCTGCGCTTCGACCTGGGCCGCGCCCCGGGCAACGGGGCCATGTTGGCAACAGCGGGGGACCTCGTATTTCACGGTGACATGAATCGCCGTTTCCGGGCCTTCGACGCGGAAACCGGAAAGCAAGTCTGGGAATCGATCCTGGGCGGAAACATTTCGGTCAGCACCATCAGCTACGCGGTCAACGGGAAACAGTACATCGCGGTGATGACCGGCGACAATCTTAAGGTTCCCGAGTTGGCAGCCGAGGTGCCCGAGCTCAAGACACCGCGCGGGCACAACGCGATCTACGTATTCAGCCTGCCGTAACGGTAGGGCCGGCAAACTGGGGACTGCCTACGAATTTTCGCGCCCGCAAGTCGCGAATTGTCTGACTCCATTGGGCGCGGAATTTCGCGGGCTGTCCCCAGGTTTGCAGGGCGCGCTAATCCAGAAAAAACGGCGTTTCATTCTCGCCGCGAAGCACGAGATCGAATCGATACGACTCGGGACCCTCGCGCGTGGCGAACAGCCGCTTGCGTGCGGTCGGATCGGTAATGCAATCCAGCACCGGATCCCGCACCGAATCGGGATTGTCGGCGAAGAACACCGTCGTCACCAGACGCCGCGTTAGCCCGATCGCCAGGATCATCAGGTTCGCGTGCGGGCAGCGCGGACTCCCATCCTCGGCCGCATAGCTTCCCGGCAGCACCGTGCGGATTCTGTACCACCCCTCGGCGTCCGTACGCGCACGCCCCCAACCCGCGAACCCCGGATCCGCATCGCTGCAGCGCGGGTCACTTGAGTGGCGAAAGATCCCGCTGGCGTCGGGTTGCCAGATTTCGAGGATCGTGTTCCGAGTGGGAACACCGCCCTCCTGCAGAATCCGCCCGCTCAGGACAATGTGCTGGCCGCGCGCGACACCTCCCCGATAATGCGTCAGGTCGTCGTGACCCTCCACAAACGACGCCGGAAAAAAAGGACCAATGGTGCAGTAAGGCGAAACCATCGTCAATCGAGCGCCGGCGTGCGCCGCCTCCCGCGCATGACGAAATCGCGACGAAACCCCATCGCATTCACCTCGCCCATCGACGTCCCCTCGAACTCGAAAATGAGCCGCTCGCGCACATCGCGGTCCGGCACGGCGTTGAGAAGCAGGTCGGTCTCGTTCAGGGGCTCGCCGGGGAAAAAAATCTGGGTCACGAAGCGGTCCATCCAGCTCCGGCCGAGGATCGAAAAGTGGATGTGCGGCGGCCGCCACCACCAGCCCGATTCGAGCACCGGGTAGGCTCCGGGCTTGATGGAGAAAAACTGATACCGACCCTCAGCGTCCGTAATCAGCCGGCCTTCCCCAGTGAAGTTCGGATCGATGGGCGCAGGGTGGCGATCGGCATCGTGGATATACTTGCCGGCCGAGTTGGCCTGCCAGATCTCGATTACCGCGCCCGAAATGGGCGAGCCGTCTTCATCCGCGATGCGGCCGCTGATCTGGATGAGCTGCCCTGTGGCCCTGGGTGCATCTGCGGCGAGCCTGGACAAGTCCATCGGCCCCACGTCGAACCTCTGGTCCAATTCGGCAGGGCCAGTCCGCTCTGAGAGCGTCAGCGGTCGCGCGATTAACGGCGCCGAAGGGGTGCGCGTGAAGCTGAGCGGATAGCGATCGATATAGCGCGCGAGCTGAGTACGATCGTCGTAGGGTTGGTAGTCGATACGCGGTGCGGGCATGTGGCTCGTCTTTGCATTCTAAAACAGAAGCGCCAGAACCTGGGGTTCAACCCAGATCCTGGCGCGTGTATTGAGAGTGTCCTAACGCTTAGAACGTGAACCGCGCCACCATCAACCCAGTGCGGGGACCACCGCCGCACCCTACACAAGCGCCGTTAAGCGTGTTCACATACCCGAAGCCCGCATTCAACGTAACGTTCGGGTTGGTGCGGGTCGTAACCGTATTCGGATTCGCGACCGCACCTGTCGAGGGCGCCGCATAGAAGTGGCGATTGAAGATGTTCTGGAACTCGGCCCGGATCTGGAGGTTCATCTTGCCCTCGTGGCCAAGCTTGAAGTTCCTTCCGAAGTTCATGTTCTCCGAGGGCTGCCGCTGCCAGCGGAAGTTGTTGTAGTAAGCGGCAGTCGCCGCGAATTGTCCCGCGGGAGCGTCCTGGAACGCTGCTGGATTGAGCACTAACTCCTGCGTCGGGTCGAAGCAATGGCAGTTAGGATCCTTCAGGAAGATGTCCCCAGGTCCTTTGCCCGGCGCGAAGTTCCAATAGGTGTTCGCTCCACCGAAAAGCTGGTTTTGCGGCGTTCTGTTCAATTGAGCATAGAGCTGATTCGCGGAGTCCGGCATGACCAGGAGTGCGCCGCTCTGATACCGCAGCACAGCGCCAATCTGCCAGTCGCGCAGCCCATAACTGACAGCTTTCATCGCCATTCCATCGCTCTTAATTCTCGGAGTGGTGTAGGTTCCGGAAATGACTAGCTGGAGGGGGCGACTCAGGGGCGAGAGCTGCTTGTTGCTGTCGCGATTGAATACATCGTTGATCCTGGTGGTCGCAGGGACTCCGGCATAGCCAGAATCGGAGTTAGCTCCGAGGCTCTCTTCCTTGCCCCATGTGAATGCTCCCTGCATGTCCAGACCGTGCGAGTAGCGCTTTGTGACGGTAGCTTGGAGCGAGTCATACCAGGTTTTGCCCAGCGGCGGTCCAAGGAACGGAGGGATGGCGGAGCCCCACTGCGGCCGGGGAACTAAAGCCGACGCCAGGCTCTGCGTGATCGGGAATCCCGCGTACGGCAGGTGCAAACCCTTGGCGACGACGCCGGCAGCCAACTGCCCCGTCAGGACATTCCCGATGGGACTAGTCAGCAGTAGACGGTCGGACGGGTTGTTGATATCGAGGCCATAGGCTTTGAGCGTATCGAAGGTAAGCGTGTTGTAGTTGTTCGTAGCCAGGGAAGGCGCTGTAAACCAAACGCCTCGATTGCCCACGTACGAGACTTCCACAACGATGGATCTGGTGACCTCGCGTTGGATACCGATGCTGTACTGAAAAATGCGTGGCGGGCGCGAGTCTTCGTCGATCGAAATGAACGGCGACTGAGAAGCGTAACATGCGGAGTTCGCAGTGCCAGGGCAAACCGTCCGAGTCGGGTACTTGTTGGGGTCGAAGTTCGGCCAGACCAGACTTGGATTACCGTAGGGATTCCCTGTGGCGTACGGATTTCCACCTTTCAGACCGTTAGGCAGTGCATTGCCACCGAACCCAGGTGCGTTGAAGGTATAGAAATCGGCGATGCTCAAGGACAAGAAAGAATTGTTGGAGGCGGTTCCGTAGGCAAAACCTGTTCCGCCGCGGAGAACCGTCTTGCTATTGATTTGGTAGGCTACACCCACCCGAGGCCCAAACGCCCACGGGTAATTATTAGAAAAGTTGCAATTGCAGCGTCCCGGACCGTAGCCCTCGTACTGCACGGTGCCAGGATAGCCGACATTCGGATTGATCGCGGTAAAGTTCGCGCTCTGCATGCGGCCGTACTGCTCTTTGAGATACGTCTGGAAGTCGTATCGTAAGCCGTAATCGAGGGTCAACTTGCGCGTCACTTTCCAGGTGTCCTGGGCATACCCCGAAATGGAGTGGTTCCCCAACCTCATATCCGCTTTAGGCGAAGTTTGCAAGCTTTGGACCTGCCCGAGCAGGAAGCTGGCGTAAGGGAATCCACTGTTGCTGCTCAAACCGGTTCTGCCGTTCTCCCAAAGATTGCGGGTTTGATCCGCGGAGAAGGAGAAGATGCCGTTAGCGCGAGCATCGGTTTTGTTAATGATTCCATCGATGACCAGCTCCCCACCAAATTTGAACGTGTGGCTATTTTTGACCCACGTTAAGGACACGTTCCCGGTAGGTTTCTGGTCCCACTGCTGTTGGTTGCCAAAAGTGCCGGCGCCAATGCCCACGGGGGCGAGAAAACCACCGCCCGTGGTGGGGTTGTTCAAACCGGTGATGTTCGGGAACGTGTCGCTATAGAAACCGCTTAATCCGATGGTGCTTTGATCGAACCGGGCGGGCAACGCCGGAGCAGACAGATACAGGTATCCAGCCCCCACATGCAAGAGCACGGTCGGGGTGAGAGTTTGGTCGTAATTCACGCGAACGGTGGTGGAACGGTTGTTCGCCGCGTTAACACCGGTCAGCACTGGATCCAAGCCATTGTAGTTGGGCTGCTCCGTCAGAGTTCGCGACATATACCCGGAGATCTTGACAGTCGGGCTCAGCGAGTGATCGATCTTGATCGACGGAATGCTGGTCTTCTTGGGGTTCGTGTAGAAGGGAATGTTGTAGTTGTTGATCAGTTTGCTATTGGTCGGCAAGGGGAGCTTGTTCTGGATCGCCAACGCTACGGGATCGAACTTGCTACTCGGGATCTGCTGGCCGGGGAAGAGGTTGCGCGCGAGGCTTCCATCCGGCGCCGTGAACGTGCTGGTCGGATCGTAAACACCGAACTGCGGGATCAAACGGCCCAGCTGATCCCTCACGGGGACCGCTGCCGCGCCGACGCCCGTTGTCAGATAGACCACCCCGCCAGATCCGTCCTGACAAGCGGCTGCGGACGGTGCGGTGGCGCTAGTACACCTCGGAGTAGCCGTAGAGAAATCCCCACCTCGATAGGCCGTCGTGGGAACCGTCTGGAGACCGTTGCTGACGCCCTGGGTTTCCCGGAACTGTTCCCAGTTAAAGAAGAAAAAGCTCTTGTCATGACCATCGTAGACCTTCGGGATGGTGATCGGACCGCCCAGCGTAAATCCGTAATCATTGCGGCGCTGCCGGTTCCGTACGTGCTCTCCTTGCCTGGCTGCGTTGGTATCGCCTGCGTTGGTGTAAGGCAAACCGGCGTTCAGGAATTCATTCACGTAGTAGTCGTACGCCGAGCTATGATATTGGTTGGTGCCGGACTTCATCGTGAAGTTGAAGTAGCCGCCCGCCGCCTGGCCGAATTCCGCGGCATAATTGCTGGTCTGAACGGCCACTTCCTGGACAGCATCCGTGCCTTGCTGGAGCTGGGAAGCCTGCTGCCGCCACAGACCGTTGCTCGCGTCCTGGCCTTCCACGCGAATGGTTCCGGTGTTGCTTGGAAGCCCGTTGACGCGGAGATTGCTATCTGCCGCAAACTGCGTGCCAGGCAAGAGCGTGGTTACCTGGAGGGGGTTTCGAATGGCCCCAAACCCCGTGCCCGTGCCAATAGTTAGCACCGGAAGGTTGTTCGCCCGGTCGGACGTAACGTTATAGCTGACGTCGCCGCTCTCGGTCTTGAGAAGAGGGGTCGTATCCGTGACGGTAACCGCTTCTGAGGTTGCGCCGACCTCGAGCTTCACGTCCCAGCGGACCGTCGTCGCGACCGGGACTTCAAGATTCTGGCGGACGTACTTCTTGAAGCCTGGCAGGGTTGCCGTCAGCTCATAAGTGCCGCGAGGCAGCGAGAACGTGTAATTTCCGGTGGCTGACGTGCCGCCTTGGAATACCGCACCTGTTTCCGTGTTCTTGACCTCAATCGAAGCATTCGCTACAACGGCGCCGGTAGGATCTGAAATGACCCCGGTGAGCGTTCCACGGTCGCTCTGGGCAAATGCAGTGAGCCCGAGCATAAAGACACACAGCGAACGGAGCAGTGTTTTCATAATTCCTCTCTCGACTAACCGAAACGTACTGGGGTGTAAATGAGACTAACCCGCAAAACGCCGTTGCGGCAGTATAGTTCTGAAGTTACAGATAAGTCAACACTTATGAGATTCGGTATGGACTTCCCTTATTTGGAAGCCGCCTAAACTTTCTACCTCACTGATAAATAATGACTTCACCCCTGATCGATCACCACCTCACACTTCACTCTTTCGACCGTCAGTATTCTCGGGCCGCTGATAGCTCTGGCTGTCGCGCTCGCCCTATAAATCATCATTCTTTCCGGAGGTGGAATCCGATGAAACCGATCATCGGTGTCGTTCTGTTAAGCCTGATCGCCGTCGCGGCCGACGTACCGGCCCCGGTCTTTAAAGACCCCGGTCTGGAGGAAAACGTCAGGAAGTTCATTCATGGCGCGGACCCCGCCAAACCCCTTAGCCAAGACCAACTGGACCACGTTTATCTGGTCTCCGTCTCGAACCAGCCCATCCGGGACCTTGCGGGCCTCGAAAAATGTCCCAATCTGAACACCATCTATCTATCTGCATCACAGGTATCCGATCTCACCCCTCTCAGCAAACTGACCAATCTCGAGCAGCTCACCATTACGGGCGGTCAGATCCGCGACCTGACGCCTTTGGCCGGTCTAACGCGCCTGCGTTTCCTGGATTTATCGCTAAATCAAATCTCGGATCTGACGCCGCTAACTAACTTGAAGGATCTCCAGACGCTGAACCTTAGAGGAAATGCGATCACGCAACTGGCCCCGATCCAAGGCTTGACCGCGCTCCAGTCTCTATACCTTGATGGCAACCAGGTGAGCGATCTCAAGCCGCTGGCCGGCCTTAAATCATTGCAGGTGCTGAGCGCCAAACAGAACCGCGTAGCCGATCTATCGCCGCTTACCAGTCTGAGCGCGTGGCGCGCCCTGTACCTGGATCAAAACCAGGTGAGCGATCTGGCTCCGCTGGTCGCGATGGTGCAGCCCGAGCGCCAGCCGATCAAGGGGCTCACGCCGTTCTGGATCCTGTCGCTGCGCGGAAACCCGCTAAGCGACGTGGCACGATCGCGTGATCTGCCGGAGTTACAGAAACGCGCGTTCGATGTGATTGCTGATCGTTAGACAGCGGCCCGCAACCGGTCGACCAGATCGTCCGGAACCTTGAGACTGCCGCCCCGGCCGGTGCCCAGCCGGATTTCAGGTTTCACCGCGCCATGGAAGTCCGAGCCGCCTGTGACCAGTAACCCATGCTGCTCGGCCAGTTGCAGGTACAGCTCGGTCTGCGCCGGGCTGTGATCGCTATGGTAGGCTTCGATCGCGTTAAGCCCCGCCGAGCGCAAGTCCGGCAGTATGGCCGCGACGTCCTCCTGAAGACGAATCGGGTGCGCCAGCGAGGCGATCCCGCCCGCGTCGCGGATGTGCTGGGCCGCGTCGGAAAACTGGGGCTCGCGCCGGGTGACGTAGCCCTTCGCGGATTCGTCCAGATAGTCATCGAAGGCCTGTTGCAGGCTGCTCACGTAGCCTTTTTCGACCAGCAACTGCGCAAAGTGCGGTCGTCCGGTCATGCCGCCGCCATGGGCTTCCGCCTGCTCGAGCGTAATGTCCAGGCCGAGCTCGCGCAGGCGCGCCACCAGGCGGACATTGCGCTCGCGGCGCGACGCCTGCAAATCGCCGATCCAGCTCCGGAAGCCGGTAAGGGTGGAATCAGTCAAGAAATAGCCCAGAAGGTGCACGGAATGGCCGTTCAGCTTCGTAGACAGCTCGATCCCGCACACTAAATCCAGCCCGGATTGGCGCGCCAGAGGCAAGGCCTGGTCATATCCGGAGAACGTGTCGTGATCGGTGATGCCGAGGGTACTGACCCCGGCGCGGCCCGCCTCGTCCAACAGTTGCGCCGGCGAATAGGTCCCGTCGGACGCTGTGGTGTGCGAGTGCAGATCAATCATAAGAGATCAGACCCAAGTCCTTGAGTGTAAGCCATACCCGATCCACACTCTTTTGAGGAGTTTCTCGCGAGGAATGAATTATCAGCTCAGGCGCCTCCGGAGGTTCATAGGGATCGGAGATGCCGGTGAAGTGTTCGATCTCACCAGCCAGGGCTTTCTTGTACAGACCTTTCACGTCGCGCCCGATCAGCACGTCCATGGGGCACTCCATGAACACTTCCACAAAGTTGGGAATGCGTGCGCGGACGCTCCGGCGGACCTCGCGGTAGGGCGAAATGGCGGCCGCGATCGCGATCACGCCGTTGCGCGAAAGCAGCTCGCAGACGAAGCCGATACGGCGAATGTTTTCGTCGCGGTCCTCGTGGCTGTAGCCCAGACCCTTGGAAAGATGCGTCCGAACGACGTCGCCGTCGAGGAGTTCCACCTTCGCCCCCGCGGCGCATAGCCGCTGCTGCAGCATCGTCGAGATGGTACTCTTGCCCGCGCCGGATAAACCGGTGAACCAAACCGTGCATCCCTTATGCATGTTCTTTCGTTCTAGGATAGGCCACTCCCGCCGGTCGCGGTTCGGCACCGAACCACAAGCGGCCGCCAGCCACCGGGCCCGGGCGGTTTTGCCGCTCCTTTGACGCTAATTCGCTCATCTGTAACCTGTGGGCGATCCGGCACGCCGAGGCTATTGGGTCCCGAGTACGTCATTTGGCAAGGGTCCACATTTTCAACAGTTTGGTATATACTATGGTCGGACGCGGAATACGCACCGCCGCTCATTTCTTGGGGAAGTTTTGAGCGATGTGTAACGTCTTAGTTACGTTTTGTACGTCGCAAATTACTGAGGCTTAAACGAATCATGCGAGCAAGAATCCTGATGGGCTGTGCTGCCATCATTTTGGGCGTAATAGGGATGTCGGGCCAGGCCCAGAAGCCCGCGCCAGGGTCCCCCGTGACCACGGCCGAGGCTGAGAAGACCTTTTTCACTCAATACTGCTATGGGTGCCACAATCAGGCGGCGAAGACCCGTGGTTTGGAATCGGCGCTTCGCCTGACCCTCGATCAGCTCGATGCGGCGCACGTCGAGAAGGATGCCGCGACCTGGGAAAAGGTCGTCCGCAAGCTCCGCGCGGGTATGATGCCGCCCTCCGGCATGCCGCGCCCCAAACCGGAGGTTCTGGAATCCGCGATCTTGTTTGCGGAAAACGAGCTGGATCGCACCGCCAAGCTCCATATTCCCCCGCCGGGCCTGCATCGCATGAACCGCACCGAATACGCGAACGCGATCCGGGATCTTCTCGATATCCAGATTGACCCCAGCAAGTTCCTGCCCTCTGACGATTCCACCCGGGGCTTCGATAACATCGCGGGCGCGCTGGGCATCTCGCCGACCCTGCTCGAAGGCTACGTTTCGGCCGCCGGGAAGATCAGCCGCCTGGCGATCGGCGACGTGAGCACCCCCACCCAGACCACCTATCGGGTGGCGGAGGACACCGATCAGGACTATCACATCGAAGGAATGCCGTTCGGCACCCGCGGCGGCATGCTCGCGGCCCACGAGTTCCCGGCCGATGGCGAGTACAGCATCAAGATCACGCCTATCAGCAAGGGCAATATGGGGAACACCAACCCGTTCGGTGAGATCCCCGGAGAAAAGCTGGAAGTGGTCCTCGATGGCGAGCGGCTCCACGTGTTCGATTGGGACCGCGACCGCGAGCGCAGCGACGGAACGTTGAATGTGAAATTTCCGGCCACAGCGGGGCGCCACACAGTGGTCGTCACCTTCCTGGCGACGAATTACGCGCCGGGAACCGATCTGAACCAGCACTTCCTGCGCAGCACGATCGAAACCGGCGGGCTCCCCGGCTATCGTTTTTTCCCGCACGTAGGCAAGTTCGTGATCGACGGCCCGTACAATGCCAAAGGAGCCAGCGACACCTCCGCGCGCCGCAAGATTTTCGTGTGCAAGCCTGCCAGCGCCGGCCAGGAAACAGCTTGCGCCCGGCAGATCATCACGAGTCTGGCGCGCAAAGCCTTCCGCCGGCCGTTAAGCGATAAGGACACCGAGGTCCTGCTGGGCTTCTACCAGCGCGGACGCAATGAACGCGATTTCGACAACGGGATTGAAATGGCGCTGCGCCGGATCCTGGCGGATCCGGAATTCGTCTTCCGCCGCGAAGCCGAGCCAACCAATGTTGCCGCTGGGCAAACCTATCGGATCAGCGACCTGGAGCTGGCCTCGCGTTTGTCATTCTTCGTTTGGAGCAGCATCCCCGACGACGAGCTGCTAAATCTGGCCAGCCAGAACAAGCTGCGCGACACGGCGGTTCTCGAGCAGCAAGTCCGGCGGATGCTCAAGGATCCGCGCTCGCGGCAACTGGTGACGAACTTTGCCGGCCAGTGGCTCAGCTTGCGCGCTCTGCAATCGCAGACTCCGGTGCCCTCTGAGTATCCGGATTTCGACGACGTTCTGCGCCAGGCCATGCGGACTGAAACCGAGATGTTCGTGAACAGCGTGGTTCAGGAAGATCGTCCGGTGACGGATCTTCTCGACGCGAACTATACCTTCCTGAATGAGCGGCTGGCACAGCATTACGGGATACCGAATATCTACGGCAGCAATTTCCGCCGGGTCACTCTGCCGCCGGAATTCGACATGCGGCGCGGGCTGATCGGAAAAGGGTCATTCCTGACCGTATCCTCGGCGCCCAACCGGACTTCACCGGTCAACCGGGGCAAATTTACCCTGCAGATGTTCCTGGGGGTGGAACCTCCGGCTCCGCCGCCGAACGTCCCGGACCTGCCCAAGCAGGAAAGTGCGATTCGCGGCGGTCTGAAGCCGACCATGCGTCAGCAGATGGAGCTGCACCGCAAGAACGAGCCGTGCGCGAGCTGCCACAAGATCATGGATCCTATCGGGTTAGTCCTTGAGAACTTCGATGGAATCGGACAGTACCGCACCGAAGACGACGGCAGCCCCATTGATCCCTCCGGTCAACTGGTGGATGGCACCAAGCTCAACAGCGTCACGGATTTGCGCGGGGCTTTGGTTAAATACTCCCCGCAGTTCGTACGTGTGGTCACCGAAAAGTTGATGATCTACGGGCTGGGCCGAGGGACGGAATACTACGATATGCCGCTGGTGCGGTCCATCGTGCACTCGGCCGAGAAGGACAAGTACCGGTTCTCTTCACTGGTGATTGGCGTGGTCAAGAGCCAGCCGTTTCAGATGAATCAGAAACTGGAATCAAGCGGGAATGGGCAGGAACGCGCCTCCCGCTAAGACGCGAGAGATTATAGAATTTAATAGGAGAGCGGAAACCATGTTCGTTACTAAAAAGCACATTCCCCGTCGTACGTTTCTGCGGGCTGCAGGTGTCACGTTAGCGCTGCCGTTGCTGGATTCGATGATTCCTGCGCAGACGCCCTTGAGCAAAACAGCGGCGATTCCCAAGACCCGCTTCACCGGCCTTTTCGTTCCACACGGCATGGCGCCGGGCTACTGGATCCCTGAAGGAAATGTACTCGACGCTAAAAAGCTCACTCCTATCATGGAGCCGCTGGCTCCTTTTGTGGACCAAAGCGTAATCATTAGCGGGTTGTGGTCGAAATCAGCCGAACCGCCTCCGGGAGTTACGGGTGCGGATCACTGGGTCGCGGCAGCCTTTCTGGCGGGCGAAAAACCCAAGAAGGCTACCGGCTCGGACATCCACAACGGCGTTACGATTGACCAGATCATCGCCCAAAAGATCGGCCAGGAATCGTTGCTGCCTTCGCTGCAGCAGGCCATTGAGGATCCCGGCGCCAATTCGAGCAATTGCGGCGAGGGTTATAGTTGCGCCTACACGAATTCGATTTCGTGGGCAGCCACCAACCTTCCGCTTCCAATGGAGCTGAACCCGCAAGTGGTGTTCGAGCGCCTTTTCGGTGACGTTCAAGCCAAGACTCCCGAGGAGCGCGCCGCCCGCAGGGAGCAGGACCGCAGCATTCTGGATTCGATCACCAGCACTTTGGCGGCCTTCAAGAAGACCCTTCCAGCGAATGATCGGCTACGTGTGGATGAGTACGCCGACAGTGTTCGCGAGATCGAGCGGCGCCTGGAAATCGCCAAGAAGGCCAGCGGAACCATGGAAAACCACGAAGGCATCGTGGTGCCGGCCGGCGTTCCTGATTCCTTCGACGAACACATCAAGCTGCAGTTCGATCTGCAGGCCCTGGCGTATCAGGGCGACATCACACGCGTTTCGACGCTGCTCTACGCCCGCGATCTGACCGGCCGCAGCTTCCCGGCCAGCGGCACCAACACCAGTTTCCATGGCGGATCGCATCACGCAGAGAATCCGGACCGCATCGCCGACTATTCAAAGATCAACCGCTATCACGTGGCCTGCCTGGCCTACTTCCTGGACAAGCTCAAGAAGACCCAGGACGGCGATGGCACCCTGCTCGATCACACCCTGGTCCTCTACGGGACCAACATGGGCGACTCAAACCAGCACCTGCATTACGACGTGCCGTACATCCTGGCCGGCGGAGCGGGCGGCAAACTCAAGGGCGGACGTCACCTGAACTTCCCGACCAAAACGGTCACCACGGCGAATCTGCTGCTCAGCGTTCTGGACATGTTTGGAGTGCAACAGGACAAAATCGGCGACGACAGCACCGGCCGGCTCGCTGGTCTGGCTTAACTCAACTCGTATAACACTCATGCTCACGCTCACGAGGAGAAGACCGACGATGCGCATCCGACACGCAATGGCAGCTTGTGCCGTAATCCTGGTTCCCGCGATTTATCTCACGGTCCTGAACGCTGCCAACAGCCCGGTTGCCGATGCGGCCATGAAGGGCGATAAAGCGGCCGTGCAGACGCTGATTCAGCAGAAGGCTGATGTGAACGTTCCGCAGGCCGACGGAGCCACCGCCATCCAGTGGGCTGCGTATCGCAATGACCCCGAGATCGCGGACCTGCTGATCGCTGCCGGAGCCGACGTGAAGAAGCCGAATCACGATGGCGCGACGGCACTGCGCCTGGCCGCGACCAACGGAAGCGCAGCCATGATCCAGAAGCTGCTAAAGGCCGGCGCCGATCCCAACGAAGTCAGTCCCAATGGCGAAACACCTCTGATGTTTGTGGCGCGTAACGGGAGCGTAGACGCGGTCAAGGTCCTGGTCGAGGCGAAGGCCGATGTGAACGCGAAGGAAAAGCTGCGGGGCACCACGCCGTTGATGTGGGCCGCCGAGCAGTCGCATCCCGAAGCGATTAAGGTGCTGCTTGCCAGCGGCGCGGATTACAAAGCTACCTCGTCGTTCGACACGAAAGGCGGTCGCGCGTACCTTGCTCCTACGGTTCGGCAGAGAGCGGAATCGGCGCAGGGAGCGGGCGGTATCGGCAACCAGGGCAAGCAGGGCGGCCGCGGGGCTGCGGGGCAAGCCAAGCAGGGTGGCGCAGGTCGTGGGCAAGGCAAGCAAGCGCAACAGGCCAAGGCCGGCGAAGCCGCTACCGAAGAAGACGTCGTGGCTGCCGCCGACGCGGCTGCAGCAGACTTTTCCTTTGGCCGGCAACGCGACACAGACGGCGGCGGGATCACCTCGCTGGTGTTCGCAACCCGGCAGAATTGCCTGGAGTGCGTGAAAGCCCTGCTCGACGCAGGAGCCGACGTCAATCAGGTGACGCATTACGGGTGGACGCCGCTGCTGACGGCGACGCACAACCGGCACTACAAAATTGCGGCGTATCTGCTCGATCACGGTGCCGATCCGAATATCAAGAATAACGGCGGCTGGTCGCCTCTGTACCTGGCGACCGATAACCGCAATATCGAGAGTGGCGATTACCCGGTCCGCAAGCCTGATATGGACCACATGGACTTTATCAAGCTCCTGCTGGCCAAGAACGCCGATGTGAACGTCCGGGTCTGCGGAACGCAATCGACAGCCACCACCTGTGTAGGAGACAGCACCGAAACGCGCACGAACTTCACCATGCAGTGGCTCAATGAGGACGGGGCGACTCCTTTCCTGCGGGCCGCGCAATCGAGCGACGTCGAACTCATGAAGCTGTTACTGGCCCACGGCGCCGATCCCAAGATCGCCACGGCCCGCAACGTTACGCCGCTGGCTGTGGCCGCCGGAATCGCGTGGGTAGAGGGCGTGACCTTCGAAACGTCGCGTGAGCAGAATCAAGAAGCGGTCAAGATGCTGCTCGACCTCGGCATCGATCCCAACATTCACGACGAGGATGGGCGCACGTCGCTACATGGCGCCGCGCACAAGGGCCGCAACGAGATCGTTCAAATGCTGGTCGACCGCGGCGGCGATCTGACGGCTCACGACAACGGGAGCCGCGATACGGTCAACGGCGCGATGCGCGGCGTGACCTGGGTCCCGCTGCACTACTCGCAGGGCTTGGTCCGCGTGGGCGTGCAGTCGGCTATCGCGCATCCTGAGACCGCGGCCTTCATCAAGAAGCTGATGACGGACAAGGGGCTTCCGATTCCGCCCGATATCACGTCGTCCATCTGCTTGACCAAAGGCGTAAACGGCTGCCAATAGGCGCCTAAGCAACAACGAGGATCAGTTTACCGGTGGTCTTGCGCGCTTCGAGATCGCGGTGCGCCTGGGCTGCGTCCGCCAGCGGATATTCCCGGTCGATGCGCAGTCGCAGCTTCCGTTGCGCGATCCAGTGGAACACATCGCGCGAGCGCCACGCCAGTTCCTGAGGTTCCGAGATATGGCTATTCAGCGTCGGGCGCGCCAGGAACAGCGAGCCTCTGCTGCTGAGACCGCGCGTGTCGAACGGTTCGATCTGGCCGCTCGATACGCCGAAGTGGACCATCATGCCGCGCGGCTTCAGGCAATCCAAACCCTTCAGGAATGTCGCTTGGCCGACTGAGTCGTAGACCACGTCGACGCCCGTACCTCCGGTAAGCCTCTTCACCTCGGCGACCCAGTCCTCCTTGTCATAGAGGATCGTGTGGCTGGCGCCGGCTTCGCGGGCCAGGTCGGCTTTCGCCGGAGTCCCCACCGTGCCGATCACGCGAGCCCCCAGCATCGCCGCCATCTGCACCAGTAACCGGCCGGTGCCGCCGGCGGCGGCGTGGATCAACGCGGTGTGGCCGCTCTTGAGAGGAAACGTCGCGTGCGACAAGTAGTGCGCGGTCATGCCCTGGAGCATGGCGGCTGCCGCCGTACGGAAGTCGATGCCATCGGGGATTCGGACCAGCATGCGTGCGGGAACCGCTGCGTACTCTGCATATGACCCGCGCATCATGCACCAAGCCACGTAGTCGCCAGGCTTAAACGAGGTTGACTCTGAGCGCTCCACGATCCCGGCGCCTTCTGATCCCAGGACCGCAGGAATCGGAATCTTATTGGTGCCGCTGCGTTGGTTGAGATCGGTGAAATTGACGCCCGAGGCCGCGACTTTCACCAGCACTTCGTCCTTGCCCAGGTCCGGTGTCGGGCGGTCGCTCAGACGCATTATCTCGGGGCCGCCGGTTTGCTCAATGTAGATAGCCTTCATCACACTCCACGAAAAATCGGTTTTCGCTTTTCAAGGAAAGCCTGCCGGCCCTCGCGATAGTCGGCGCTCTCGAAACACTGCTTCACGAGCGCGTCACACGCGGCGACGTCAGCTTTCTCAGCATCGCGGCGCAACTCGCGCACGATGCGTTTTACGGCCTGGATCGTCAGCGGAGCATTTCCGGCGATGGTCTCGGCCAGGTCGCGGACGTACTTCTCGATTTCAGCCTCCGGCACTACGTGATTCACCAGGCCGATTCGCGCAGCTTGGGCGGAATCAAACTGACGCGCGGTCAAGAGCATCTCAGTCACGAACTGAGGGCCAACCAGGTCCATGATCCTCCGGACATTGGTGTATCCGTAGCCCAGCCCGAGTTTGGCCGCGGGAACTGCGAAGCGGGCCGCATCATTGGCGATGCGCAGGTCGCAGCACACCGCGATGCCGACGCCGCCGCCCAGGCAGTAGCCGCGAATCATGGCGATGGTGGGCTTCGAACACTCGCCCAATCCCTTGGAAAATTGGTCCACCGCGGCGTTGTATGCCGAAACAGCTTCCAGCGTGTCGCGTTCGCTCTCGAATTTGGAAATGTCGGCCCCGGAAACGAAGGCTTTGCCGCCCGCGCCCGTCAGAACGATCACGCGCACCGCGGAGTCGTGTTCGAATTGATCCAGCACGGCGGCGGCGGCGCGCCACATATCCAGCGACATCGCGTTATGTCGTTCCGGATTATTGAACGTGAGGGTACCGATTGAGCCCTCGGTCGATGAAAGTATTTTGTCCACGTTATACGATTTCCCGGCTGCGCAGATCGGCGATTTCCGCAGGAGCCATGCCCAGCGACCCGAGAATTTCATCGGTATGCTCGCCGTATTCCGGCGGCCGGCGGCGCATCTCGTGAGGTGTGCGCGACAGACGCACTGCCTGTGACACCACCTTCAGCGGGTGATAGTGCGGCGATTCGATCGTATCCACCATCTTCAACTGTTCCACCTGGGGATCGGCGAAAACCTGGTCTACGAAATAGATATGCCCGCACGGCACGCCGGCGTCGTTCAGCCGGTGAATCCAGGTGGCGCTATCGGCCGAAGCCAGATGCTTCTCGATCTCCGCGGTGAGCGAGTCGCGATTCTTGGAACGCAAGTCCGCCGTGGTGTATCTGGGGTCATCGAGAAGCTGTGGAGCCCCGATCGCAGGGCACAATCGCTCCCACATTTTCTGGCCGCTGGCTCCGATATTTATATGGCCGTCGGCGGTCTTGAACGCGCCGGTCGGAATGTACAGCGGGTGATTGTTGCCGGCCTGTTGCGGCACCTCGCCTGCGTTCAGCCACCGCGAGGCCTGGAAATCCAGCATGAAAATCTGCGCAGCCAGTAGCGACGTAGTGACCCACTGGCCCTCCCCGGAAGTTTGCCGATCCACCAACGCCAGCAGAACGCCCTGCGCGCATAACAACCCCGCACACAGATCAGCAATAGGTATTCCCGCACGCACTGGACCCTGGCCGGGAAGTCCTGTAACCGACATGAATCCGCCCATGCCCTGCGCGATCTGATCGAACCCGGGCCGGTCGCGATAGGGGCCCTCTTCGCCAAATCCGGAAATGCTGGCGTAGACCAGTCGCTTGTTGATCTCGCGCATGACTGGGTAATCGATGCCCAGCCGCCGTTTCACGTCCGGGCGATAGTTTTCGACCATCACATCGGCGCTCTCGGCCAAGCGCTTCAGAATCGCGAGACCCTCTGGTGCTTTGAGATTAAGAGTGAGGCTGCGCTTGTTGCGATGCAGATTCTGGAAATCCGGACTATGGCGCTCGCCGCCGCCGAAAGGATCTACGTCGTCCTGGCCGGGCTGTTCGATCTTGATGACGTCGGCGCCCCAGTCGGCAAGTTGGCGCACCGCCGTCGGCCCGGAGCGCACGCGCGTCAGATCGAGCACGCGAATGGAGGCGAGTGGTCCCATGCTTCGGCTATTATATAGGGTCGTACGCAGATGGGACGACGTGTCAGCATCGAAATACCGGGATTCGAGCACGATAATCCCATTCCAGCCGCATGCCGCGTGGGTCCGTTTCTGATAACCAGCGGCGTCTCGGGCAAGGAGCCGTTTACTGGCAAATACCCGGATGGCATCGAGGCGCAGTGTGCCCAGATGTTCTCGTCGATCCGTGAGATTCTGAAAGTCGCGGGAGCCGCGCCGGTCGACATCGCCAAGATCAACGTCTGGATCAAGGATCGCGCCATGCGTCCGCACGTCAATAAAGAATGGCTGGCGATGTTCCCGGATCCGCACTCGCGGCCCGCTCGCCACACCTTTCAAGCGCCCGATCTGCCGCCGGGGATGCTGGTGCAATGCGAGGTAATCGCGTTCATTGGCGACAACCTTAAGGACCCTCCGAGACGAAGTTCAGGCCGCTCTACTTAATCAGCCGCTCATATTCGTCATGGGGGCCGATCCAGAACCAAGTGAAGACGTTCGCTTCCCGGATAGCGAGAGCGCGGTAGGCATCGGTCACGCGAGCCGACCATAACTCACCGACTGGCTTCAGTTGAATCGATGGATGCTGCGGGTTATCAGTAAACAGACTGAACTGTTTGTCAGCGCGCCATTGAATATCTTCAGGTAGGTCATTGTACTTGTCCCAAAACTCTGGGAGGGTTCGCGACTGAAAGATCACGGGCGAGACTTACGGCGGCCGGCGAAACCCTCTTCCATGGGCCGAGCCTTACCCTCAGCGATGTCTCGCTTTACCTTTTCGACCAAGTGATGGCCGCGCCCGCCGGGCGAGAAATCCTTGACCATCTCCTTGTCCCACTCGTCGTAGTCGAGTTCGATGAGCCACGTGGCAAGAGAATGACGCTCGTCCTCTGGTAGTTCGCTGATCGCCGCTTTAATAGCTTCCACGGTCATACCTCAAACGTAGCCTCTTTCTGAGTATCCGGCAAGTCCCACCTTCGCCTTGAGTATGAGACGATTCCTAGTGGAGATTTAACGCAATGATCATCGATATTCACGCCCATGTCTGCGCGGCGCCCGAATTATACCAGTGGAAATCCGTGCAGATGTCGTCGCGCGGGGCGCATGGGTTCGCGCCTAAGAAATTCACCGACGAGTGGGTGCGCGATCACCCCGACACCAAGCGAAACCTGCGCATCATGGACACGGTCTGCACCGATGTACAGTTTCTTTCACCGCGGCCCTTCCAGCTCATGCACGCCGAAAAGCCCGTCAAGGTGATGGAGGCGTGGGCGGTGGCGAATCACGATTACATCGCCCAACAGGTGAAGGCGTTCCCCGACCGTTTTCAGGGCGTGTGCGCGATCCCGCAGGCGCCCGGCCAGCCGATTTCGCTCGGGTTCGCGGAAGTCGATCGCTGCATCAACGATCTCGGCTTCGTCGGACTGTTGATCGACAGCGACCCAGGGGAAGGCGATAACAGCACACCCACGCTCGGCGACGAATACTGGTATCCGCTGTGGGAAAAGATGGTGCAGTTGGATGTCCCCGGCCTGATCCATTCCACCGGCTGCAAGCATGGACGCGAGACCTACAGCCAGCATTTCATCAGCGAGGAGAGCCTGGCGGCGCTCTCGATCATCAATTCCCGCGTGCTGCAGGATTTCCCGAAGCTGAAGATTATCGTTTCACACGGAGGCGGTTCGATTCCCTACCAGATCGGGCGCTGGCAGGCCGACTACGTGCTCAAAGGCGGCGGCACTGTCGACGAGTTTAATCGCCGGCTGGGTATGTTGTACTTCGATACGTGCTTGCACGCGCGCAAGTCGCTGGAACTGCTGCTGGGGATTGCCGGCATCCAGCACGTCATGTTCGGTACCGAGAATCCGGGCTCCGGATCGGCGCCGAATCCTGAGACCGGAAAGCCGTTCGACGATATCAAACCGCTCATTGATGCCATTCAAACGTTGACGGACGAAGACCGCCGCAACATTTTCGAAGACAACGCCCGGCGGCTGTTCCCGAGACTGCGGATTCCGCGAGCTCAGGAAACGGCGCAAACCGTCTCGAGGTAACATATGGCGCGAATCACTTTCGGACTCGGTACCTCGCATGGCCCGATGCTCTCGATTCCGCCGGAGTACTGGCAGGATCGAGTTTCGTTCGATCGCGAAAATCCCCGGCATTTCTACCAGGGCAAGACCTACAACTTCAACCAGATGGTGGAACTGCACAAGAACGCCAACCTGGCGGAGCAGATCACGCCTGAAGTCAGCCTGGAACGCCATACTCGTTGCCAGAATGCGATTCGACAGCTCGCCGATTTCTTCGATCAGCACCGGCCGGACATCGCGGTGGTGGTGGGCAACGATCAAATGGAGATTTTCACCGATCAGCACGTGCCCGCATTCGCAGTGTTCTGGGGCGATCACGTCGAAGGGCACCCCAGGTCGCCTGAGTTTCTCGCGAAGCTTAATCCGGCCGTGGCACGAGCCGAAGCGGACCGCACGCCGCCCGTTCACACGGATTATCCGTGCTCTCCCGAGCTCGGCAAGCACGTGATCGAGAGCGTAATCGCGGACGGCTTCGACGTTTCGCAACTGACGAAACTGCCGACCGTCGAGATCGGATCGAACGCCGTGCCCCACGCCTACGGATTCGTCTACCGGCGCATCATGCGTGACAAAGTACCGATGCAGGTGCCGGTGTTCGTGAATACGTTCTATCCGCCCAACCAGCCGCCTGCGGGCCGCTGCTTCGACTTCGGCCGAGCCCTTGCGCGCGCGATTACATCCTGGCCCGGCGACACCAAGGTCGCGTTCATTGCCTCAGGCGGCATGACGCATTTCGTGCTGGACGAATCCTTGGATCACGAACTACTGGACGCGATGCAGGCGGGCGATGCGGCCAAGCTGGCCAGTGTTCCGGAAAACATGTTCCAGGCGGGGACCTCCGAGATCAAGAACTGGATCGTGGTGGCTGGCGTCATGGCGGAGGCGGGGCTCAAGATGAACCTCGTGGATTACGTACCCTGCTACCGATCCGAAGCGGGAACCGGCAGCGCAATGGGTTTCGCCCGCTGGTGCTAACGTAAGGAGGTCCATGTACCGGTTCTTCCGCGTTTCGTGCTTGCTCGCGATCGCTCACCTCGGCTGGGCCCAGCCGCTCCAGAAGATCACTATCAACTACGCCACCCGGACAGGCCAGGTCTGGCCGCTCTACATCGCTAAGGAGGGCGGATATTACCAGAAGTACGGGCTGGACGCGACCCTGATTTTCGCCATTCATCCCGCCGGCATCGCGATGGTCGTGGGCGGCGAAGCGGTGATGACTCCCTACACGCTGGAGCAATCCATGACTGCCGCCTACAAAGACGGATCGCTGGTGGCCCTGGGGAGTCCCTTCAAGAAGAGCCTGTTTGCATTGATGGCGAATAAGAGCATCACCCGCATTCAGGATCTCAAGGGGAAACGGATCGGCGTGAGCCAGGTCGGCGACGCGCCCTACAACTACACCAACGGCTTGATCGCCAAGGCCGGTCTGAAGCAGAGGGATGTGCAATGGGTGCCCACTGGCGGAGACGTCAGCACGCGAGCCACGGCTCTGCTGAGCGGACGCGTCGACGCAACTATGATCACCGCGCCGGTGTACTTCAAGATCGAGCAGGAAGGCTACACCAACCTGGGCAACATCAGCGACTACGAGGATATCTACGCACCCTCCGTATACCTGTTCAAGAAGTCGACCGTCGCGGCCAATCCGAAGCTCCCCGAGTTGCTGGTCAAGGCCCACGCAGAGGCGATCAAGCGCTTCTACGACGACAAAGCGTTCGCACTCAAGGCGTATCAGACCTGGGACAAGCAGGACCCGGCCGATCTCGAGCGCACCTACGATCACTACTCGAGAGTGAACACCTACGAACGCGTGCCCTATATGCCCGCCGCCGCGGTGCAATATATCCTCGATCACGTCGCGGATCCGCAGATCTCCGCGCAGATGCGGGTGTTCGATTTTCGCAAGGTGATCGATAACAGCCTGGTCGACCGGCTGGTGAAAGAAGGCTTCTTCGAAAACCTGTTTGGCCCTGGAATCAAGGCCGAAGAGGATCGCAAGGCAAAACTGGCCTTCCGGTGATGGAGGGCGGGCTTCAGCCCGCGCGAGACTTTAGTCTGGCTGGTCGACGTGCTTGGCTATAGCCAAACGCGGCCTTAAGGCCGCCCTCCTTGGTGTATCTTGCCTTAGGGAGGCTTTGCATGCAGCTTCGCTATGTAGCGATTCTTGGGGCCATGGCCGTCTGCGTTCGCCTAGCCCAAACCCAACAACCCGCGCCTCCCGCGTCGCCCCGGGCATTCCTCGATCAGTATTGCGGGCGCTGATTGAAAAACTGCTCAAATCCGGGGCGGATCCGGATACGCTGTCGGCGCCGCAGGGCGAAACGGTGCTGATGGCCGCGGCGCGCGTGGGCAACGTAGAGGCGGTGAAGACGCTGCTCGACAACGGGGCTTATGCAGACGCTCGCGAGAATTTTCGCGGCCAGACCGCGCTGATGTGGGCCGCCGCGGAGGGCCATCCTGATGTGATCAAGCTGCTGGTGGCCAAGGGCGCCAATATCAACGCCCGCTCCTCGGATCGCGATACGACTCCGCCCAAGATGGAGGCGGGAACGCCGTATGCGCCTATCGCGCGGGGCGGTCTATCGGCGCTGCAGTTCGCGGCTCGCCAGGGCCAGATAGATGCCGGCAAGGCGCTGCTCGAGGGCGGAGCCGATATCAACCAGAAGGATTCGGACGGAAACAACGCGCTGGTAGTAGCATTGCTGAACAGCCATTACGATTTCGCGCAGTTCTTAATCGATAGCAAGGCGGATCCGAACGTGGCGAATAAGGACGGCCGCACGGCGCTGTACACCGCTGTAGAGATGCACGACGCCGACTGGTCGCCGTTGCCCGCGCGCAAGGTGGAGGAAAAAACTACAAGCCTGGAGATCATCCGATCGCTGCTGGCGCACGGCGCGAAAGTGAACGCGCAGCTTACGGCTCCGAGCCCGATCGTCAAGATGGCGCAGGATACTGGCGATCGCACTCTGGGCGCCGGCGCGACGGCGTTCATGCGGGCTGCCCGCAGCGCGGATACGGAAGTGATGCAGATGCTGCTGGAGAAGGGCGCCGATGCGAAGCTCGCCAACAAGGACGGCCTTAACGCGCTGATGGTGGCGTCGGGTGTGAGCTGGGCGGATAAGATCCGCGGAACGGAAGCGCAGGCCCTGGAAGCCGTGAAACTGTGCGCGGCGAGCGGTCTGGACGTCAATACCGCGACCGACAAGGGCGATACAGCTCTGCACGGAGCCGCCAACCGCGGCGCCGACTCGATCGTGAAGTATCTGGCCGAACAGGGCGCCACCCTGGATGTGAAGAACAAGCAGGGGATGACTCCTCTCGACCTCGCGATGGGCAAGACTCCGCGTACCCCGGAAGGCGGAGGTTCGCCTCGTCCGGCGCACGAGAGCACGGTCGCGCTGCTGCAGCAGTTGCTGGGAACTTCGACCGCCTCTGCCGCGAATAAGACCGAGCAGCAGGATCAATAAAGAGCCACGCGGCTCATTCCGCGCGAAGCGCGTAGCCGATTCCGCGAACAGTTTGCAGAAGCTTGGATTCGCCAGGCAGCTCGATCTTGCTGCGCAGCAGACGCATAAATGCGTCCAGAGTGTTGCTCTCGATATCGGCGCCGTGTCCCCAAACGCTTTCGATCACCCGATCGCGCGGCAACACGCGGCCGGCGTGGCGCATGAGCAGTTCGAGGATGGCGAACTCGGTTCGGGTCAGCGACAGAGTGCGCGAGCCGCGGCGGACTTCGCGCGTGCCGGGGTCGAGCGACAGATCGAGGGTTCGGAGGTGCGCCGGCTGCGGGATCGGCCCGCGCCGGGACACAGCGCGGATGCGGGCGAACAGAACGTCGAAGGAAAACGGCTTGGTCAGGTAGTCATCGGCGCCCAGATTCAGGCCCTCGACGATATCTTTGGCGCTGTCGCGCGCAGTCAGCAGCAGGATCGGCGTGCGGTTCTTTTCCGCTCGGAGGCGGCGGACAACGGTGAAGCCGTCGGTTCCGGGGAGCAGAACATCGAGGAGGATCACGTCGAACTCTCCGCTTTGAGCCAGGGCCAAGCCGTTCGTGCCGTCGAGCGCAACGGTGACGGAATGCCCTTCCTCATGCAGAGCCTGGCGCAACAGTTCGGCCAGCCTGCTTTCGTCTTCAACGACCAGGATCCGCATCGCCTACCACCATCCTACGCTGGCGTATAAATGCCCGTGTCCACCTCGACCCGGCGCTACAATGAGTACACGAGATGAGAATCGGTCCTGTTAAAGTTGCCCTGGTGGCGGCGGGCCTTCTGGGGCTTGCAGCAGTAGCCTATTCTCAGCGGTTCGGCCGTCGCGGATTTAGCTCCGAAGCTCCTCAATCGGAATTTTCACCCAACGCCGAATTTCACTTCCTGCGCGTCGAGTATACCGACTATACGCGCCGCGGATTCGGCAATGTTTCGCGCCGGGGAAGAGCTTCGGGCTGGTGGGCGCAGGATTGGCCCGATGCTGACGAACACTTCACAAGCGGAGTGAATCGGTTGACGCGGATGGATGCGGGAGATCCGCAGCACGTGTCCCTGACCGATGAGAAGCTTTTCGATTATCCCTGGCTCTACGCGACGCAAACCGGCTACTGGACGCTCTCCGATGCGGAGACTTCGCAGCTCCGCGAATTTCTACTGCGGGGCGGCTTTATAATGACTGACGATTTCTGGCAGGAGCGGGAATGGGAAGTCTTCCAAGAGACCATGAATCGTGTTTTCCCCGGCCAGCCCATCACTGATATCGGGCTGGACGATTCGGTGATGCACGTACTGTACGACATCCAGCAGAAAGACCTGACCTTCATCCCCGGATCGCGACATCTGGGTCCCGGAGGGGCCGTTTATCAGCCGGCAGGAACCACGCCTAAGTGGCGAGCCATGTATGACGAGAAGAACCGCATGGTGGTCGCCGTCAATTTCAACACGGACATCGGCGACGCCTGGGAGTTCGCCGACGTCCCGTATTACCCTGAGGCGATGACCACGCTGGCCTATCGCTACGGGATCAACTATTTGATCTACTCCGTCACGCATTAGCCTCCGATATAACGGTTACTGCGTCATGGGCGCCTGTTCCTTATTCATCAAAGAACCGGACGGTAAGAAGCGAGTGGTGCCGATCGAGCGGCCGACCTTGTCTCTGGGCAGGGCTCAAGACAATGATGTGGTTCTCACCGATAGCGAACTGCGGGTGTCCCGACGCCACGCGGTGATCGAGTGGAATCCCGAGAGTGGCGCCACTCTTCGCGACGAACGCGCGGTGAACGGCACCTTCGTCAATAAACAGAAGGTCACGGCTCCGGTAGCACTGCATGGCGGCGATGTGATCAGCATCGGCCCGCATGAGATTGTGTTCCGGGAGGAGAAATCGGGCGGCTTGCCGTGGAAGATTGAAACGGGCGCGGTCGACTTGCGCGCGCTGCAAAAGCCGCAAGAGCCTGCCGAGGAAGCCCCGCGGCTCAAGGCATTGGAACTGTTGAATGAGGTCGGCTTGAAACTGGCGGGCACGCATACGCCGTCGGAAGTGATGAAGGAAGCGATCCAGTTGCTCTTCAGGATTGAAGGCGTGCAGCGCGCCACCTTATGGCCGTGGGATGAGAAGGAGCGCTGCTTTCATCAGATGCCACTGGAGACACGCGCCGGGTTCGATCAGCTTTCCGCGCCGATGTTCGATCCTCAGAATCTGGTCCTGAGCAGCACCATCCTGAATCAGGTCCGGCAACAGAACAAGCCTCTGCTGATTCGCGATATCAAATCGTCGGAGTTCAGCCTTTCGAAAAGTATCGTGCGCGCCGGGATTCAGGCTGCTTTTTGCTCGCCCGTCACGTCGCAAGGACGTTTGCTGGGGGTGATGTACGCCGACAATCTGATGCGCTCCGACGCCTTTTCGCAAGAGGACTTCCAGACCTTTACGATCATCGCCGCTCAGGCGGGCATGGCCCTGGCGAACAGCCTGGCGCGCCAGGAAATTTCGCGACAAGACGTGGAGCGCGCGAATCTAAGCCGCTACCTGCCGCCCCAAGTGGTCGACTTGATCACCTCCAAGGGCGGATCGGTGGAATTGGGCGGAGTGCTGCAGCCAGTGACCGTGCTGTTCGCCGATATCCGCGGCTTCACGCGCCTTTCCGAGCAGATGGACGCGCGTGAGGTGGTGGACCTCCTGAATGACTTTTTCGCCGTAATGACGGGCGCAATTTTCCGATCGAATGGCACGCTCGACAAATTCATCGGCGATTGCGTGATGGCGCTGTTCGGCGCGCCGATCCCGTCCGAGCGCAGCCCGAGAAACGCGCTGGTCGCCGCGGTGCGGATGCAGCAACAAGTTTCGCGGCTGGGTGAAGAACGGGTCCAGCGCGGGCTGGCTCCCATGAGGATCGGAATCGGGCTGCACCACGGCCCGGCGGTCGTCGGCAACATCGGGTCGGCGGAGCGGATGCAATATACCGCGATCGGCGATACGGTGAACGTCGCAGCCAGGCTGGTTAGCCGGGCGGAACCGGGCCAGATTCTGATTTCTGAAACCATGTATGAATCGGCCGGCGGCGGCGATCTGTTCCACGACTTGGGCCAGATTAGCGTCAAGAACCGCGACGCGCAGTTGCGAGTGTACTCGGTGGACTGGGAACGCATTGTGCAGGGAACCCCGGCTGCCAGCTCCGCATCGTGAGAAGCCATGGAACCCGGCCACAAATTGCAGTTGCGATTCTGGGGAGTCCGCGGATCGACGCCCGCGCCCGGCAAGGACAAGCTGGTCTACGGTGGCAACACTCCGTGCGTAGAAATCCGGACGGCATCCAACCAGGTTTTGGTATTCGACGCAGGATCGGGAATGCGCGAACTGGGGCATCAGCTCGCCAGTGAGTTCGCCGGGCAGGATCTCTCGGTACACCTGTTCCTGACGCATTTTCACTGGGATCATATTCAGGGCCTTCCCTACTTCCAGCCGCTGTTCTCGCCGGACACGCGACTCAACGTTCACTCCTGGACGTCGGGCCAGGAAACCCGGCGCGTGCTGGAAGGTCAGATGGGGACTCCGTATTTTCCGGTAAACTTCGCAGACGTCTCGGCGCGGGTTCGCTTTGCGCAGATGAAATCCGAGCGCGTGAAGATCGGCGATGTCTCGGTGGAATCGTTCCCGCTGAATCATCCCCAGGGAGCTTATGGATACCGCATTGAGGCCGGCGGCAAGAGCATCGTCTATGCAACGGATCTGGAGCATGGCGATGCCAAGTTCGATGGAGTATTGCGCGACTACGCGTCGGGTGCCGATGTCCTAATTTATGACGCGCAGTACAACGATGAAGAGTACGCCTCACATCGCGGATGGGGCCACAGCACGTGGCACGAGGCGACCCGTGTTGCGCGGGACGCGGGCGTCGGGAGATTATTCCTGTTCCACTTTGATCCGGCTCATACGGATGCTCGGGTAGCGGAATCCGAGCGGCTGGCGGCTGCGGAATTCGAGGCGGCTTGCGCGGCTCGGGAGGGATCGGTGCTGCTGCTTTGATTACTTGGTCGGATTACGCGGGAACTTCAGGTAGGGCATCCGTATGCCTTCGATGAACACGCGATCGGCACGAGAATCGGGAGCCGCTTCGAAGTCCTGCGCGGCAAGCGCCGTCACGTAGTCGTCCTGCTCCACGCCGTCGCCGCTGACGCCTAAGCCGCCTACAAGAACGCCGTTCTTGTATAGCGGCAGAGCACCAGGGAAGAATACGATCCCGTTCTGATTGGGATTGACCGGCTGCGATCCCTGCGTACATGGGTTCGTCGTGTCTTTCACGTACAAGTCGAAAAACGGTCCCCGATCTGAGCCGTCAATGCCCGGCGGGAAAAACGGCTGCGCTCCGAAACCAATCGTTCGATTCGTGACGGCAGTGCCCGCGGGGATTCCCGGCAAATCTCCGGAGCCAGCAGGACTGCTGAAGTAGACCATGTTGCGCGCCTTGGCCACGGCCACATCAATGCTGAAAAAAGTCGCATCCGGCATGCGATGCAAGCCGAGGACGGTTCCGTCGAGATCTGTTACCGCGATCACCATGCGCGTACGGGAACCGATCGGCAAACGAATCACGGCTCGGGTTTTATTGGCTGTTTCTATCGCGCGATCGAGGATCTGCCGGACTTCCAACGCGGAAAGCAGGGAACCGCTCTGGGGCGCGACCAGATCGCCTTCCGGCGCGGCCGCCGGACTATCGAGGGGGCCGATCAGGAAGTCTCCCTGTAGATCGCCTGCGGCGATTCCATCGGGCGTGGTGGTTTGACTCACGAAGGGGAGCTCGATTCCATCGATAAAAATCACGCCAGGGGCAGCGGGAGTGGGGCCGAATCCTGCGCCGATGGCGCCTTGAAACGCCGCGTATTCGACAACGGGGGCGGATACGCCTGCGACGCCGATACCGCCGACTACGACCCCGTTCCTGAACAACGGCACGCCACCAGGATTCACCGCGTCGGGATTGCTGTCGGTCAGATCCGCTTTGCCGGTCATGATTCCCAGGCCCGGTTGCGTTCCATCGATGGAGCGCGCCGGCGGAACTTCCTTGCCGGGGACGAATGTCGTATTGAACCCGCATCCGCGATTGGTGCTTTCGATCCCGTACAGCGCGGCGTTGGGGGTGAAGCTGATGCCCGGCGGGAAGTGCACGCCGCTGATGAAACGAACCGTGCGGCTGGAAAGCGGAGCCTGATTGTTGCTGAAGAACGACGCCGTTCGTGCCAGCGCGACCGCCAATTCATTGGTGTCCACGCTTGCGCCGAAGTTACCGGTGGCGGTATCGGGTGCGTCCGGAGCGCGGAACAGCCCCAGAATACTACCCTGGCGATTGGTGACGGCGATGGCCACGCCTCGCGAGCCCACCGAGGTCGCGGCGTGTTCGACGATGGAGCGAACCTCGTCCGCGCTGAGCTCCTGTCCAAAGGCCGCGCACGCCACCAACGCCGCCCAAAGAATATGTTTCACGGCAGCACCTGGTTGAGCGCGCGCATCTGCTCGGCAAATTTCGGGGCGTTGTACGCTGACGGATTCTCTACCTGCTGAAACAGCGCCCGCAGTCCGGCTCGGATCTGCGTATCGTTGGCCGCGGGCGTCTGAGATACGGAGGCGAGGTAAAGCGCCTGGAGCGCCATGGCTGCCTGTTCCGCAGCACGCTCGCCCTGCCGCGAAATGTAGTCGCCATCCCGCGCGATGGCCTGAAGCAAGCGCTGGGTACGCGCCTGATCGAACGGTGCGGCCGCTATCTGCTGCGCCAGACGGCCCGCTATTTCGGACGTCGCTCGCGCTTGTGCGGCGGCCTGCGTGCGGTCCGCGTTTCCCGAGCTCATGATCGCGTACAGCTTTTCGACTTCCGTTTCCAGACGGCGGCCGCCCTCGCGATCCACCTCGTTTACGATCTGGCGGAGCACAGCGTACCTCGACACGTTCCAGGGCGGGTTTCCGGCGCGGCGTCCGGCGTATCCAAGCTCCTGGCGCCAGCTATTCTCGGCATTGGTCAGACTGTGGTGGCACGCGAAGCAATCGAGGTCAGCGAACTCGGGCCAGGCTTTCGCTTGGGCTTTGCTTTGGGTGTCGCGGGCGACGCGCTGCAACTGCTCGCGTAATTGAACGGCCTGACCTGTTGCCAGCATGCGAACGTCGACGAAAGGATCCTCTTCCTTCCAGTGGCGCGGCATCGCAGCCGTGAACGACGCGAGTTCGAAGTACAAATCCGGATGTCCGGCGGCGATCATCTCATGGTCGACAGCCTTGTCCGCGCTGCCCAGGTGACAGGTGAGGCAATTCTCAGCGCGACGCACGGGATCGCGCAGGTCGCGCATTCCGGCCGCGATAGAGCGTTCGTGCGTCCAGCCGCGCGTCGTGTGCGGACCCAGCCAGTTCGACGCTGGACCATGGCAGGATTCGCAACTCACGCCGTCAGTGGAATCGAACGTCCTCGCCCGCTCGGCCTCAGGGACGCTAAGCGCGTGGCACCCGAGACACTTCGGCGCGGCATCCGCTTTCTCGACCCCCAGAATCTTGGCCATGCGCACGGCCACGGGATTGGCCAGCGCCGCAAACGCGTGCGCGTGCTTGTCCTTGACCACCCACGTGCTGTACTCGTTCTGCTGTACGGAAGTGTTGGTGCGAATCTGCACTCCCCCGTGACAACTGGGCGAGGCACACGAACCGGGCCCGGTATATTTGGGCGGCTCCGCGGTCTGAGCGAGCAACATACCAGACCACAACACCAGCCATACAGCTAGATGCATGTTTCCTCTCACGATACTCGATGAGCCACGTCGACAACAAATGGCCCCGGGATAATGATCGGGGGTCCAGCCGACTATAATTACGGTTTGATCTTCGATGACCTGAGGGAGATTCAGCGCCAGTACGGCTATTTGCCTGCCGATCAACTGGAGGCTCTCTCGCGGCGCTCCCAAATTCCGCTGCCGCACATCAACGGAGTCGCCGATTTCTTTCCGCATTTTCACCTGTCGCCTCCGCCACGCGTCACGGTTCAGGTATGCGCGGATATGTCCTGCCATCTGCGCGGCGCCGACGAACTTCGCCGGGACTTGTCGCGGCGGTTCAATGTGATGAGCGACCGAGACATTGCCATCACCGACGTCTCGTGTCTGGGCCAATGCGATGGCGCGCCGGCGGTGCGCATCAATGACCACTCCTTTCGCCACGTGAGCGCTCCGCAAGCCGAGGCGATCGCGATCGGCGCGCTCGGCGGGAGTGAAATTCGGGCGTTGGACGCTGAGCCACGACGGAACTGCCTGGAGGCCGATCCCTACCAGAACTCGGAACCGTATGGTGCGCTTCGAAAGCTGGCCGAAACGCGCGACTTCGATGGAGTGATCGCGCAGCTTAAGGCCGCCGGGCTGTCGGGCCTGGGCGGCGCTGGATTCCCAACCGGCGTCAAATGGGAAGCGGTACGAAAAACGCCTGCCGCGGAAAAGTACGTCATCTGCAACGCCGATGAGAGCGAGCCGGGCACCATCAAGGACCGCTTCATCCTGGGAAATCTCACCCACCTGGTGATCGAAGGCATGATCGTCGCCGGGCTGGTGACGGGGGCGCGCAAAGGGATCCTGTACATTCGCCACGAATACGAGCCACAGGAACACTTGATCGCGGAAGAGATTCGCCGGTGTTATGAAAACGGATTGCTCGGCCCGCGCGTTTGCGGTTCGGATCTGCAATTCGATCTGGAACTCTTTGTCAGTCCTGGGGGATATATCTGCGGCGAAGAGACAGCGCTGATCGAAGCAATCGAAGGCAAGCGCGCCGAGCCGCGCAATAAACCGCCGTTTCCCGTCTACGAAGGCTTGTGGGGCAAACCGACCGCGCTCAACAACGTCGAAACCTTTGCCAACGTCCCGCAAATCCTCGTCAATGGCGTGGACTGGTACAAATCGCAGGGCGTGAACGGGTGCGCGGGGCTAAAATTTATCGGCGTCAGCGGCGACGTTCGCCAACCAGGCGTCTATCTGATCCCGATGGGAACGCCGATGGAAGAGGTGATCTTTCAGCATGGCGGCGGAATTGAGGGCGGCAAGCGTCTCAAGGCGTTCGCACCATCGGGCCCCTCGTCTGGGTATTTGCCGGCATCGATGGTAGACGTCCGAATCGACTTCAAGTCGCTGGCAGCAGCGGGCTCCATGATGGGATCGGCCGCGATCGTGGTCTGCGCCCAGGGCCGCTGCATGCTCGATATGGCGCTGAATGCGGTGCGCTTCTTTCGCAACGAATCCTGCGGGAAGTGCGTGCCGTGCCGCAACGGCTCGCAGAAGATGACCGATATTCTGATGGGTTGGACTCAGGGCAAGGGCGCCGCCGCCGACATGGCTTTGCTCGATGAACTAGCGGAAGCCATGAAGCTCGCTTCCATCTGCGGCCTTGGACAGTTCGCGCACTCGCCCATCACATCGGTGATCAAACATTTCAGGCCGGAAGTGGAAGCGCACATTTTGGAGCATCGTTGTCCAGAGGGCGTGTGCCCGATGCGAGAAGCATGAGCGACCTGCGTCTTACCGATCTTCATCTCACAATCGATGGGCACGCTATCACGGTGCCGAGCGGCACGACCGTGTTCGATGCCGCGCGGCTCCAGGGCATCGCCATCCCGACGCTCTGTCATCAGCAAAACGAAACGCCGGTGGGCGTCTGCCGGCTATGCGTCGTGGAAGCGGGCGGACGTGTCTTGAGCGCGTCTTGCGTGCGGCCTGCCGAGGAAGGCATGACGGTCTCCACCAACTCCGACAAGGTTCGCAACGTGCGGCGCACGCTGCTCGAGCTGCTGATGGCGGATCATCCTTCACCGTGCGCTCGTCAAAACCAGTCGGGCGACTGCGAGCTGGAAACGCTGGCTCGTCAGGAAGGTCTCAACGGCTCGCGCTTTTCGAAGCGCCTGTCGCCCCGCGGCCAGGACGATTCGTCGCCGGCCATCGCGGTGGATCACGAGGCCTGCATCCTCTGCGACCGCTGCATTCGAGGCTGCGGCGAGATCCGCAACAATTTCGTGCTGGGCCGCCGCGGCAAGGGTTTCAACGCGGGGATCGCCTTTGATCTGAACCGCCCGATGGGTAACTCGGCTTGCGTTTCCTGCGGCGAATGCGTGGTCTCTTGCCCCACCGGCGCGCTGACCAATAAGTTCGTAGTGCAGACAGAGCTCGGCGGCGAGCCGGCTGAGGTCGAGGACCTGCTCAAGCTTCCGTACTTCCAGAACATTTCGGGCACGTTCCTGGAGCTGAATCGTAACGCGGTGGTTCGTCGCCATTTTCGCGCCGGCGATATCATCTGCCGCGAAGGCGAGTACGGATCCACTGCGTTCTACATTTTGGATGGCACAGCCCAAGTGTTTCTCTCGACGCCCATCGCGCACGTTCACACCGAGGGCGGGGCTAATGGATTCTTTCAGCGTCTGGGCAGCCGGCTGCTCGGCCGCAAGCAGGATCGCCGCGAAGGGGAAGTTAACCGGCGCACCATACCGATCGACGCCTCAGTAGATCTGCCGTACGACAACCCGGTAGCTGAACTCGGTCCCGGCGACCTGTTCGGCGAGATGACCTGCATGAGTCTCTACCCGCGCTCGGCGACTGTGCGAGCGTCGACGGACTGCATCATGTATGAAATGTTGCGGAACGTCCTCGACATCATGCAGCGCAACAAGAACATCAAGGGACGCTTGGATGAGAATTATCGGCGGCGTGCGCTGCAAGATCACCTCAAGAACGTTCCGCTGTTCGCTTCTCTCACTCCCGAATTCATCGATTCGCTGCGCGATCGCGTGGAGCTCGTGCGGTTTGGGAAGGGCGACGTGATTTGCCGGCAGGGCGACGTGGCCGACAGTTTCTATCTGATCCGCATCGGCTTCGTGAAGGTCTCCGAGGACCATCCGCAGGGCGAGCTGGTGCTCAATTATCTGGGACGCGGCGGGTATTTCGGCGAAATCGGCTTGTTGGGAATGGGGGTAGGGGGCGGTGGACGACGCACGGCCACCTGCGCGGCACTCGATCACGTGGAGGTGGTCCGCATCGCAGCCGAAGACTTCCAACGCATGGTGGATTCCTTCCCCGACATCCGCCGCAGTCTGGAAACGGTTGCCGCCAAGAATCTGGAGCAGAATCGCCAGCGCATGGCGCGAACAATCGATGTGCCGCTCGATAAGTTCCTCGCGCAGGGATTGATGGAAGCGCAGAGCCTGCTGGTTCTGGATCTCGAAAAGTGCACCCGCTGCGACGCTTGTGTGCGCGCCTGCGCCGATGCGCATGATGGCGTCACGCGCCTGATCCGCGAAGGATTGCGCTTCGAAAACTACCTGGTCGCGACCTCCTGCCGCCAGTGCCGCGATCCGCTCTGCATGGTGGGGTGTCCAGTGGGCGCGATCCGGCGCCGCCAGTCTCTCGAGGTCATCATCGAGGACTGGTGCATCGGCTGTGGCCTGTGCGCGAAAAGCTGCCCCTATGGCAACATTACGCTGCATCCGTTCGAAGTGACCATCGATAATCCCGACGCGCCGGGCAAGCGGGCCGTGGTGACTAAGCAGAAGGCAACGTCGTGCGATCTCTGCACCGAACACGCCGAACCGAGCTGCGTATACGCCTGCCCACACGATGCGGCTCATCGTGTGGATCCGAATCAGTTCTTCCAGTCCGTGATTTCCGGGTAATATGCGCATCGACCGCACACATCGGCCGTGGCTGGTGGGAACGATCGTCGCGTTCCTCGCGGCGGTGATCGTCTATCTCCCGTACGTGTTACGGACACCCGGCGGACCGCGCGGCGGAACAGCGGTCGGCCTGGCCTTCGGAATCGCAGGATACGCCGTGATGCTGTTCGAAGGACTGCTGGGCGCGCGCAAGAAGGTTCCGGTATGGCGGTTGGGCCGGACTCAAAAGTGGATGCGCGGGCATCTGTGGCTGGGCGTTCTGACGTTGCCGCTCATCTTGTTTCACGCAGGCTTTGCTGTCCGGGGCGCGCTTACGGCCGTGCTGATGGTGCTTCTGGTCATAGTGGTAGCGAGTGGGATTTTGGGCGCAATTCTGCAACACTACCTTCCCCGCTTGCTCACGACGCGAGTGCCCATGGAGACCATCTACGAAGAGATCCCGCACGTCCGCGCGCAGCTTCGTGAAGAGGCGGACCAGTTGGTGACAACACTGGCAGTCGAGGCCGAGCACGACGATAAAGTTCGATTTCGTGAAACCTACGCTAATTCCATCCGGCCATTTCTGGAAGCTCCTGAGACGGCAGCATCTCCACTTTTCGAATCGTTGCGGCGAACAACACCCGCGGCTCTGCATCAAGCTCTGGAGGATCTGGAGAACATCTGCGAAGAGGAACGCCAGCTCAGCCGCCAGCGCCGTTTGTACCACTGGCTTCAAGCCTGGTTGTTAGTGCATGTCCCGCTTTCGGTCGGACTACTGGTGCTGGGCGGCATTCACGCCGTTATGGCGCTACGGTACTGATCTATGGCCGGACGAACCAGAACCACCAAGAAGCTAGCGCAGCGCATCGACCTGAATTATTTCAAGCGCACGTATCCGATCCCGCGCTGGAAGCGCATTTTGAGTATCGCCGCCGCCGGTCTGGGCGTCGCGTGGTTTGGCTGGGCCGGTCTGACCGGCAAGCAGAGCGCGTTCAACGCCGGACCCCTGGCGCAAGGCCACGCGATTCTCACCAACAACTGCTCGTCCTGTCACGTCGCCACCGGTGGATTCGGAACCAAAGTCACCGAGACCGCGTGCCTGGTCTGTCATAACGCGCCGATGCATCAGGCCAAGCAAACGTTCACGCCGGCCTGCACATCTTGCCACGTCGAGCATCAGGGGGCGTTTCGTTTGGCTGCCACCAGCGAAGCTTCGTGTACGCAGTGCCACAGCAGTCTGAAAACCACCGACGGTCGGACCCGGTTCGCCGCCAGCATCGCGTCATTTAATAGTGGACATCCGGATTTCGACGCGGTGCGGTCCGGACACGCGCCTGATCCCGGGACGATCAAGCTTAGCCACCAGGTCCACTTGAAGAACGACCTGAGGGGACCCGACGGACCCGTGCAGCTTCAGTGCGTCGACTGCCATCGTCCGGCTTCCCACACGCGCAACGCTCCGATGGCGGCAGTGAACTACACGACGCATTGCGCCAGTTGCCATCCGCTTGTGTTCGACAGCCGCTTCACGGAGCCTGCTCCGCATCAGGAGACGAAAATCGTGCACGACTATGTAGTTCGGAAATACACCGAAGCAAATCAAGGAAACATCGCGCAGAGGGTCGAGGAGGCTGAGCGGCTCTTATGGCAGAAGTCGTGCAAGGAATGCCACGTGCTTACGTATCCGGCTCCGGGCACGCGTCCTGAAATTCTGAAATCTGCGATTCCGATCCGATGGATGACGCACGCCAAGTTCGATCACGAGGCTCACCAGCTCGTGACATGTACGGAGTGTCATGCGCAAGCCAAAACGAGCAACAATACCGCGGATGTGTTGCTCCCCGGCATCGCGACCTGCCAGAAGTGCCACAGCGGCGGGCGGGTAGCCGCGGATTCCCGGTGCTCGGAGTGCCACGATTATCACGATTGGTCGAAAGCTAAGCCCGCGTCGAGCGTGCACGCGATCACTGATTTCGCGCGTTAGGGCCGTTAGCGCGGCGGGCCCGGCGGCGCGTCCGTGACCGTATAAACCTGCCCGTTGCGTAAAAACAGACGCTCGGCCTCTTGCTTGTTCAGCGGGCGCGACCCTCGGCGATTGAACACCGCCACCTGGTTCCCGCTCTCATCCACAGCGCGGTCGCGATCGACACCTTTCGAAATCGCCAGCGCCGGCCCGCGCGTGCGATACGTCGCGATCAGCTTGGGCGTCGGCCGCGGACTGAACCCGAGGTAATTGGGATTGTCGCTCGGCGCGAAAAGCTGCACGATTCGCATTCCGCCCGAGCCGTCGGCGAGATAAGCGAAGGCACTCGCCGCGGTCATGCCGAGCTTCACATCGTTGGTGTCATGTATCGCGCCGCCCGCGTTGAAAACCTGGTCGATCACTGGCCTTTCCGGCTTCTCCACATCCACGATCACCAGGCCCTGACTGCCGCCGGCCACGTAGGCGTAGGTGCGCGCGACGTAAAGATTGCGCGCGTCGTTCAACTGGAGCCTGGCTCCTGGAAGAACCCGTGGATTCGCCAGCGACGTCACGTCGAGCACTTTCAGGCCATCGCGATCGACGATGAACGCGTAGCGGAACTGGACGGCCACGCCGCGCGGATCCACTAAATCCGGCGCGCCGATCTGCGCCGTGACCCTCGGTTGCAGCGGATTGGCGATATCCACCACCACCAGTCCACGATCCGTCAGGATGTACGCGAACGTTCCTGCAATGGTGATCCGCCTTGCTCCGGTAAGAACACCCCCCGGATTGAAAGTCGCCGTGCGCTTCAGGAAATTATTGCGCGGATTGCCATCCAGCACGGTTAACACGCCCGGGCTGCGGCTCTTCAGATCGGGATCGCCGACCACGATCAGTCCCTCTTCGCGATCCGCGACGTACAGGAATCCATACATCAACGCAACGCGCTGCTCTTCATTCTCCTGAATGTGTGTGCGAAGGGGATCAATAGCCATCGTCGACGGCGACGCAACCGCAGTGGCGTATTTTGTCTTCAAATAGAACTGCTGACCCAGCGGAGAAACAGGAGCCGTGGTCATCTTTTCGGAGAAGTTCTTGTTGTCGACATTGGCAACGTCGTAGATTCGAAACCCGTCCTTGCCGAGTGCCGCGTACAGATACTCCCCCCGGAGTTGAAGATCCAGAACGTTGCCGGCGTGATGATCGGCCTCGGCAATCTCCCGATTGTGTTTCTCAAACCTCGCGAAATCGTCCGGGTACGCGATCTTGTGCAGATCGCTGCCGAACACCGCGGGAGGATCGTCGTGCTCGGCCACAGTCACGGCATCGAATCCCTTCCCTCCCTCGGCGACAAAGACGTAGCGACCCATCATGTTCACCAGATTGGTCCCTTGCATCAGGAGCTGGGCCATCCACGCATTGTTGTCGCCGGCACGCGAGATGTGGCAACTGGTGCAGGTTTTGGTCTCCTTGGCGCGCACCGTGTGCGGATAGTAGGAGCTGAAGCCGAATCCGCTGAAGCCTTCCGCCGAAATCGTCTGCTGCTGGTAATACAGCCAGTCGCGATTCGCATTCTGCGAGCTCACCACCACGGCACAAGTGGAACGCGTCGGCGCAATGCGGCTGCCCGTAACTGTGCCATCCACTCCCAGCATGTAAATGTCGTCGCGCAAGACGTCGAAATTATAGGAAGTGTAGTTGCGCGTCTCCGTTCCTTCGTTGTGCAGCACTGCCGATTTCGCGTTCGCCCGCATCGGCAGATGGCAGCCGAAACAGCTCGTGGTCCAGGAAGAGTGGCAGGCGTAGCAGGTCATCCGGTCGTTGCCGTGCGCGAGTTGCTTTTCGTCTTTTTCATTGCCAGGCGCCGAGCCCCACGTGGTTCCGTCCTTCAGCAGAGTCTTGGCCAGGCGCGAGGCCTCGCTATAGTGCGGATTCCCCGGCGTGATGGTGTCCACCACTTGCACCACTTCCCAGGAACGGCCAGGATCCACGTTCGATCGCTGATAGATTTTCCCATTCTCCTGATAAAACCGCCGCTGTCCCGAGGCGGTTCGCTGCAGCGAGAGATCCGTTCCCCCAATCGGGGCAGCTGCCGCGGACGTTCGCAGATTTGCTTTCGACTTCACCGTTCCATGGCAATCCACGCAGTCGATCT